>CBDDRQ010000217.1:0-35884 GCA_965233125.1 uncultured bacterium | reverse complement strand
CGCCACCAGCGTCCCGCCCAGGCCGAGCGCGTTCGCCAGCCGCGCGATTCCCGCGCGATGCGCGAGCGGCGTGGTGGCGAGGAAAACGTCGCCCGCGCCGATGCCCCAGGCGATCGCGTGCTGGTAGACGTTCTGCACGATCACGTTGGCGTGCGTGTTGACCGCGCCCTTGGGCTTGCCCGTCGTGCCCGAGGTGTAGAGCACGACGCAGTCCTCGTTGCTTTGGGGTTGAAGCGATTCTGCTTCTGCCTCGAGAGGGTGCTTTCCGTTTTCGCTGAAAACCAGCGTGGGCCTCGCATCCTGCAGGATGTGCTCCACCTCCGGCGGCGCGAGGCGCGTGTTGATCGGCACCACCGAGGCGCCGGCGGCGAGCGCGGCATAGAAGAGCTGCACGAACTCGATGCCGTTCGGCAGGTGCAGCGCGATTCGATCTCCCGGCTTTGCGCTTTTCTTCAGTTCATTCGAAATCTTCCTGATTGAATGGACCAGCTCGCCGTAGGAGATCCTGCGCTCGCCCGAAACGACGGCGATGCGCTCGGGCGTGCGCTCGGCATGGGAAAAGAGGAGCTGCTCGAGCCTCAAGGCGCGTACAAGCCCTTGGCGGCGGCCTTGTAGGCGACGAGGGCGGCGGCGAGGTCCAGCGTCGGCGTGGGCACGCCTTTCCCGCGCGCGAGCGCGAGCGGCGCCATGATCTGCGCGTCGATCTCCATCGGCCGGCCGCGCTCGTAGTCCTGCAGCATCGAGGGCTTGTGCTGGATCATCCCGGAGGACTGCCCGCCGCCGGGGCGCTGCGGCGCGCGCTCGATCGCGACGCCGAGCGCGCCGGCGATGGCGCGCCCCTCGGCGCCCAGGCGCGCCGCGAGCTCCGCGAGCCGCGCGTTGGAGCGCAGCTCGGCGATGTTGGCGCCGGTGATCGTGCACAGCGTCGAGGTGCCGAGGTTGACGGCGAGCTTGCTCCAGATCGCCTGGCGGATGTCCTCCACCGCAGGAGAGGATATGCCTGCCTGCTCCAACAAGGACCTTAGTTTCTGTATTCGGGACGAATTTTCATTGCCGGCTTCCCCGACGACAATCATGTTGCTGTTCGGCACGTGGTTGACGACGACGCCGGGCTCGACGACGTCGTTCGCCGAGTAGGCGACGCCGCCGAGGATGCGCTCGGCGGAAACGGCGCGCGCCAGCTTGCCGCCGGGGTCGAGCCGCTCGATCTCCCGGGCGTACCACCAGGGGAGGCCGTTCTGCACGAAGGCCACCGCGGTGCGCGGGCCGAGCAGCGGCGCGCAGCCCTCGGCGAAGGCGCCCAGCACGCTCGCCTTCAGGGTGACGAGCACGAAGTCCTGCGGGCCCAGAGAGGCTGCTTCTTCAGAAGCGGAAACTCTGGAGACGATCGTCTTGTCGCCGCGGATCAGCTTGAGGCCGTTTCGCCGGATGGCGGCGAGATGCTCGCCCCTCGCCACCACGCAAACCTCGCTGCCCGCGGCGGCCAGGCGCGCGGCGATGTGCCCGCCGACCGCGCCGGCGCCGTACACGCAGATCCTCATCCACAAATGATAAAGGCCGCGCACCCTTGCGGGCGCACGGCCTGTGGAACCGCCGGAAAGGCTGGCTTACTTGGCCTTGTCCTTCTCCTGGTCGGTGCTCGCGCCCGCGCCCGCGGAGCCGCTCGGCGTGCTGCCCGAGGCGGAGCTGGAGCTGGAGCTGGGGCTGGGGCTGGACGACGCGCCGCCGCCGGCGCTCTTCTTCTCGTCGGTGCTCATCGAGCCCGAGGGGCTCGTGGTGCTGGACGAGGACGAGGCCGCGCCCGAGGGCGAGGACGGGGTGGTGGTCGCGCCCGAGGGCGACGAGGTCGAGCCGGACGAGGACGCCGCGCCCGAGGGCGGGGTGCTGGTGTCGCGCGCGGTGCGCGGGGTGCCGTCGTTGTCGCCGCAGGCCGCGAGGCCCAGGGCAAGGGAAACCGCAGCTGCAAGGATTGAAAGTTTCATGTGTTCGCCTCCATGGTTGGGGTAAGGGATAGTGAGCAAGCTTCGGGCCCGCGCCGGGCGGTTGGAGCCCTGCCCGGCCCCGCAAGCCCCGGGCCCGGCGGCGACTGTCGCCGCGGGACCACACCGGGGGCGTTTTCTTCAAACCACCCGTATAAGATCGACCGGATGAGCGAACTGCTTCCCACCACCGTCGTTGGCAGCTACCCCCAGCCGCACTGGCTGATCGACCGCGAGGCGCTCGGCGGCAAGGTGCCGCGCGTGCGCGCGCCCGAGATCTGGCGCATCCCGGCCGCCTTCCTGGAGGAGGCGCAGGACGACGCGACGCTGCTCGCGATCCGCGACATGGAGCGCGCCGGCATCGACATCATCACCGACGGCGAGATGCGCCGCGAAAGCTACTCCAACCGCTTCGCCACCGCGCTCGAGGGCATCGACCTCGACAACCCCGGCACCACGATCAACCGCAGCGGCCAGCCGATTCCCGTGCCGCGCATCGCCGGTCCGATCCGGCGTAGGGGGCCGGTCGAGATTTCCGATC
Organism: uncultured bacterium; assembly: GCA_965233125.1. Classification (GTDB taxonomy): domain Bacteria; phylum Pseudomonadota; class Gammaproteobacteria; order Burkholderiales; family SG8-39; genus SCGC-AG-212-J23. Next base: position 33,364 of record CBDDRQ010000217.1, on the reverse strand, counting down.
TGTTGTTTCTTAAAAAACATGCCTCCCGGAAGACGAAGATCACGCTGCCCGGGCCGTTCACGATGACGCAGCAGGCGCAGGACGACCACTACGGCGACGAGGAGGCGGTGGCGATGGCCTTCGCCGCGGCGGTGAACGAGGAGATCCGCGACCTCAAGGCGGCGGGCGCCGACGTGATCCAGATCGACGAGCCCTGGCTGCAGGCGCGCCACGAGCGCGCCGCGCGCTACGGCGTGAAGGCGATCAACCGGGCGCTCCAGGGCATCCCCGGCACCACGGTCGTGCACCTGTGCTTCGGGTACGCCGCGGCGGTGAAGGAGAAGCCCTCGGGCTACTCGTTCCTGCCGCAGCTCGCGGACTCGAGCGCGACGCAGATCTCGATCGAGGCAGCGCAGCCGCGGCTCGACCTCGGCGTGCTGCGCGATCTCGCGCCCAAGACGGTGATGCTCGGCGTCATCGACCTCGCGGATGCCGCGATCGAGAGCGCCGAGGTCGTGGCGGAGCGCATCCGCGCGGGGCTCGCGCACGTCGGCCCCGAGCGGCTGGTGGCCGCGCCGGACTGCGGGATGAAATACCTGCCGCGCAAGCTCGCCTACGGCAAGCTCAAGGCGCTCGCCGAAGGCGCCGCGCTGGTCAGGCGGCGGCTTCTTTAGCGGGCAGGATGGCGTGCGGCTCGTAGCCGCTCTCGCGGGCCGCCGACACGCACTCGTAGAACAGCTGGTAGTCGAGCTTGGACTCGCTGACGCGCCCGTCGGGCGCCACGTAGCGCCACTTCCAGCGGAAAGAGCCCTTGTACGGCACGTGGAAAATCTCGCAGTTCTTCATGGAGCTATTTATACACGCGGCGGGCGCCGCGCCGCGTAACGAACCCCTGAAATGGGGGTCGCCGCCGCAGCGACACGCAGGCTCGTCCCATCGACGTCGTTGCAACGCTACTCGGGGCTTTATTCCCCGCACCCGCCGCCCGGAACCGGGCCGGGGGCGAGACGGCGCATTGCGCGCCCGCGGGCTCGCCCCCACACTCACTCCTACGAGCGGGGATAGCTTAACGGGCAGAGCGCGATCCCTCCAAGATCGAGGTGCGAGTGCGAAACTCGCTCCCCGCTCCACTTCCTCCCTGACGGCCGGCTACTTGCCGCCGGCGCGCGCGGCGCGGCTGCGCAGCTTGCCGCGCGAGATCGCGCCCTTGCGCGAAACCGAGCCGTAGTTGTGGCTGTTGTCGCCCGCCGCCTTGGCGGCCTCCCGCATCATCTTCTCTGCCAGCGTTTCGCGGGCTAGCGCCGCACCGTATTTGCGTTTCATGGCGCAATGTTAACCTTGATTTCATGATCCGGACGGACACGCAGCGCCTCTGGGGCTCGCTCATGGAGCTGGCGGCGGTCGGCGCCACGCCCAAGGGCGGGGTGCGGCGCCTCGCGCTTACCGAGGTCGACCGCCGGGGGCGCGACCTGTTCGTGCGCTGGGCGCGCGAGGCGGGGCTCGCGGTGCGCTGGGACGCGGTCGGCAACATCTTCGCCCGCCGCGAGGGCACGCAGGCGCTGCCGCCGGTGGTGATGGGCAGCCACCTCGACTCGCAGCCTTCGGGGGGCAGGTTCGACGGCGCCTACGGCGTGATGGCCGGGCTGGAGGTGGTGCGCACGCTGAACGAGCGCCGCATTGCCACCCGCGCCCCGCTGGAAGTCGCTTCCTGGACCAACGAGGAGGGCTCGCGCTTCGCGCCGGGCATGGCGGGATCCGGGGTTTTCACGGGTATTCATTCCCTCGAGTTCGTTTCTTCGCAGAAAGATCTGGACGGCGTTTCCTTCGGCGAGGCGCTGAAGGCCATCGGCTACGCCGGCGCGGGAAGGCCGCACCCGGTCGGCGCGTACTTCGAGGCGCACATCGAGCAGGGGCCGGTGCTCGAGGACACGCGAACCACCATCGGCGTGGTCGAGGGCGCGCTCGGCCAGCGCTGGTTCGACATCGTCGTCACCGGCCAGGACGCGCACGCCGGGCCGACGCCGATGGAATTGCGCAAGGACGCCCTCATCGGCGCGAGCCGGCTGGTGCTGGAGGTGAACCGCATCGCGCGCGAGTACCCCGACTATGCGCGCGCCACCGTGGGCTTCATGCAGGTCCGGCCCAACTCGCGCAACGTCGTGCCCGGGGAGGTGCGGACCACCGTGGACATGCGCAACGCCCAGGATTCCACGTTAAAAAGAATGCGTGAAGACCTGGAAGCGAGCGCGGCCGCCATCGCCGCCCAGTGCCGCGTCGCGATCGAGGTGCGCGAGATCGTGCACTTCGCGCCCTGCAGCTTCGCGCCGGCGCTGGTCGACGCGGTGCGCCGCGCCGCGAAGTCGCTAGGCCTCAGTCACCGCGACATCGTCAGCGGCGCCGGCCATGACGCCGTCTACCTCGCGCGCGTCGCCCCGACCGCCATGGTGTTCGTCCCCTGCGAGGGCGGCATCAGCCACAACGAGATCGAGAACGCCCGGCCGGAGGACCTCGCCGCCGGCTGCGACGTCCTCCTCCACGCCGTCCTCGAGAGCGCCGGAATCTAGATCGAGATCTTCCTCCTCCACCGGCCTGTGCTGCGTCGCGAGCAGGCCGAGGGCGCGCAGGTCGTCCTTGGTGAGCACCGTGAGAGGGGTCATCCAGTTCAGGAATTTCGAGAGGTAGAGAACCTGCGCGCCCTGGTTCTCGTGGGCGGCGAAGGCCGTGCCGCTGTGCACCCAGGCCGCGCGCTCGGGGATGACGGACATCACCCGGGCGATCATCGCTGCATCCATGCGCTCCTCCTCGCTTGTTGACTTCGAGGCGATGCTAGTGCAGCGCTGCCGGCATGTCGGTCGCTGCGCCGCTATTTCGCAGGCGGAGCAGCGCTACAGAGCGTCGAGTTAAAGCGACCGCCAGACGCTGGCGAGCCACGGCTGCTGCTCGCGCGGCAGGCCGGGGGGGCGGTAGAAGTGCTCGAGCTCCGCGAACCCGGCCTGCGCGAGATAGCCCCGCCAGGCGTCGAGGTCGTGGTAGGCGCCGTAGCGGCCGCGGTTCCAGCCCTCCTCGTTGCGGCCGCGCGGGTTGGAGCTGAACAGCACGCCGCGGGGCTTGAGCGCCGCGCGCAGCTCGCCCAGCACCCGCGGCAGCTCCTGGCGCGGCACGTGGAAGAGCGCCGCGTTCGCGAACACGCCGTCGAAGCGCCCGGCCGGGAGCTGGAGGCGCAGGAAGTCCTGCTCCCACACCTCGCAGCCGCTGTGCGCGCGCGCCATCGCCGCGAAGCGCGGCGAGCCCTCCAGCCCGACGGCCCTGTGGCCGAGGCCGGCGAAGGACCTGAGGTCGCGCCCCGGGCCGCAGCCGAAGTCGAGGATGTCGAAAGGCGGCTCGCCCTCGATGTGGCGCAGCAGCGCGTCGATGTTCTGGCTGACATCGTGGTCGCGCGTGCCGTGCCAGAAGTCCTCGGCGCGGCTCTCGTAGTGCTCGAGGGTTTTTTCGGAGATCTGCCGGAGGTTCGCGCCCACCCCCGGCAGTCTATCCCTAGCTCCTGGCGAGGATCGAGTCCAGGCGCTCCAGGTCGTTGATGACGCGCCACTCCGCCGCGCCGGCGGCTTCCACGCGCTTCTTCCAGTCCTCCAGGCGCCCGAGGTAGCGGCGCGGGTCGACGTTGTCGGTGTTGAGCTTGACGACGTTGACCGCGACGATGCGGATGTCGCGCAGGCTGATCGGGAAGTTGCGCACCGTGACCTTGTCGAGCTCCTCCTGCATGTCGGAGAAGACGATGATGGTCTTCCTCCCCGCGCCCGCCTCGGTCAGGTGCTCGGCGGCCTGGATCATCGCGCCGGTGATGTCGGTGTAGCGGCTCGGGGTGACCAGCTTGAGCGAGTTGTCGATGGCGTCGCGGAAGGCGCGCTTCTGCGCGTTCGCCTGCGACGGGCGCGAGTCGAAGGTGGCCTTGGCGATGATGTCCTTCTCGCTGAAGCTGCGGCTCTTCACGCGCGCCACCGCGAGCGAGTCCCCGGGCTGCAGCGTGCCCAGCAGGTAATTGATGATGAGCTGCGCCTTGGCGGACTCCTGCGCGTAGGTGCCGGAGGTGTCGACCAGCATGTACACCGCGTGGCTGTGCTCCTTGGGATCGGCGCAACCGGCCAGCGCCAGGAAAGCGGCGAGCGTCAAGAGGCGCTTAAGCATGGGTGCGCTCCACGTCGTCGACGTCGGGCGCGACCGCGCGCCTGGGCGCCTTCGCCGCCACGCGCTCGACGAGCAGCGGGATGACGATCGCGACGTCGTACAGGTTGACCAGCACGCGGCTCAGGTGCCGCGCCACGTTGCCGGCGAAGCGAAGCGCGAACGCCGCGATGCGCACCAGCGCCACCGCGAGCGCGCCGCCGACGGTGCGCCCCGAGTGGATCAGCGATTCCAGCGGGATGGCGATGAAGGCGAGCGCGAAGGGCAGGATGAAGCCCAGCAGCATCTGCCCCGCGGTCGGGATGCGCCCGACCCAGCCGTCGGTCACCGCGGGCTGCGCCGCCGTGGCGAGGGACTGCAGCAGCGCCGCCTTGTCGGCGATCAGCATGTCGCGCATCAGCGCGAGCGCCGCCTCCACCCCCGCCAGCGTCACCAGCAGCGTCAGCGCGATCCACAGGATGCGGTGGCGCATGCGGTCGTTGAGGTTGGCGATGCGCGGGAAGAGATGCGTGATGCGCAGCGCCTCGAGCACGAACAGGCCCATCGACGCCTCGACCAGGATGATCACCAGCGCCGCCACCTCGGAAGTGCGCAGGCTGGCGGTGATGTAGTCCCCCGCCCCCACCATCTCCGACATCGGCAGCGCGATCAGCTTGAAGTTGATGAAGGCGCCGCCCGCCGCGACCGCCAGCACCAGCGCCGCGATGGCGAACTGCGTGAAGCCCGAGACGCTGAGCGCGTGCTCGGCCTTGTCGCTGCCGGCGACGATCTCCTCGTACTTCTCCATCTGCGCGTCGACCGTCGCGGCGCTCGAGTGCAGCGAGGCGATGTTGCGGTCGACCTGGCCCAGCGTCTTGTCGAGCGAGCGCCAGAACGGCATGAAGCCCTCGAGGATCTTGTGGCGCCCCTCGTAGGCCCGGCGGTACTCGGCGAGCGCCTTGTCGTGGATGGAATTCACCGAGCGGCGGATCTCCTCCAGCACGCGCAGCACCATCTCGTTGCCGCCCTTCACGCTCGCCATGGCGGTCACCGCGTCGACCCAGTCGGGCGGGGGCGGCGGCACCTCGCCGCACTTGCGGTAGTCCTCCTCGACACGCGTGATCTCGTCGAGGAGCTTGCGCTGCAGCGTCGGGTAGCCCTGCAGCTCGCGCGTCACCAGCGCACCGATGCGCTCGAACTCCCGCTCGATGCGCGTGCCGACCTCCTGGCGCCCCTGCGCGAGCAGCACCGCGCGGTTGCGGTAGGCCATGCGGTCGGCGGCGGAGATCAGCCAGCGCGCGCCCAGGCGCAGCGGGCCGACCGCGCTGCGGCCGAGCGAGTGGATGAGCGCGTGCATCGGCTTGCGCGCGGCGTAGAGGAACAGCATCGCCAGCACGGCGAGCACCAGCACGGAAACCGCGGGATTCTCGGGCCAGACCATCCAGGCTTGGTTGTTCATGACGTGTACACCTCCCTCTGGGAGAAACCTCCCTGCAGGGAAAGGTAGAGGAGCCGCGCGCCGGCCGAGGCCCGAATGCGGCAGCGCAGGAATTAAGTCGCTAAAGAGGGCGTCGCCGGGAGGCGACACGTTGCTCGCTTACCACTCGATTCGGCCGATCCCGGAAGGGAAGTGCATGATTTCACGCTCCCGGAGCAGTGCAGCAATCCCGCGGCCGGCGGGTAACATGGCGGCCCATGCCAGGGCCGTCCATGCGCCGTCCCATCAGCCTCAAGGTCTACAGCATCACGCTGAGCCTGCTGATCCTGATGGTGATCGTCACCGCGCTCTCGGCGAGGAACCTGCGCAGCCTCAACAACGAGGTCGCCGCCCTCTCGAACTACTACATCCCGCTCGACCAGCAGGCGGGGAGCGTCGATGCCCTGGTGCGCCAGCAGATCGTGCACCTCGAGCGCATCCTGCTGCTCCTGCAGTCCGGCAAGCCCGACCGGGCGGCGATCGAGGCGGAGAAGCGGCTCTTCGACCAGCGCGGCATCAACGCCGACCAGGTGGTGGATTCCAGCCTGCGGCTCGTGGAGGAAGCGCTTTCTTCCAAGGACATCAGAGTGAACCGGGTCGCCCTCGCGCTCCTGAAGCAGGAGCTCCCCGACATCCAGGAGGCCCGGCAGAACTTCCACGCGGGCTTCGCGCAGTTCCTGGTCGAGGCCGTGGAAGGCAACCCGCGCTCGGTGAAGGTGGTGCGCGACGCCATCCTGCGCGACCGCGACGCCGTCAACGCGCGCCTGGAGAAGGTGATCGTCGCGCTGCAGGACGTGGTGCAGAGCTCGGCGCGGCGCGCGGAAAGCGAGGAGCGCCGCGCCATCGCGCTCAACTGGACCATCACCCTCATCGCCGGGGTGCTCGGGCTCGTGCTCGCGGCGTTCATCACGCGCAACCTGGTGCAGCCGGTGCGCCGGCTCCTCACGGGGACCAGGGCGGTCGAGGGCGGCGACCTCTCGGTGCAGATCAAGGCCTCGAGCTCCGACGAGATCGCGGCGCTGACCGAGTCCTTCAACACCATGGTCGCCGGGCTGCGCGAGAAGGAGCGCATCCGCGACATGTTCGGCAAGTACGTCGACCCGCGCGTGGTATCGGGGCTGCTCGAGGACCGGCTCGCCGCCGCCGGCGGCGAGAAGAAGAACATGACGGTGTTCTTCTCCGACCTGGTGGGCTTCACCTCGCTCTGCGAGCACCTCTCGCCCGAGGGCGTGGTGCGGCTGCTCAACCGCTACTTCACCGTGATGTCGGAGCCGATCCGCGACCAGAAAGGCATCCTCGACAAGTTCATCGGCGACGCGATCATGGCCTACTGGGGGCCGCCCTTCACCGGCGAGCGCGAGCACGCCGCGCTCGCCTGCTTCGCCGCGCTCGACAGCCGCGCGCGCCTGGACGCCTTCCGCGCCCTGCTGCCGGAGATCACCGGGCTGCGCCGCGGCATCCCCGAGATCGGCGTGCGCATGGGGCTCGCGAGCGGCGACGTCACCATCGGCAACATCGGCTCGGAGCTCTCGAAGGGCTTCACCGTGATCGGCGACACGGTGAACCTCGCCTCGCGCCTGGAAGGCGCGAACAAGGAGTACGGCACCTGGATCCTGATGAGCGAGGACACCCGGCGGCTCGCCGGCGACGCGATCGAGGCGCGCGAGATCGACGCCATCCGCGTCATGGGCAAGAGCGAGCCGGTGCGCATCTTCGAGCTGGTCGGGCGCAAGGGCGAGCCGAATCCTCTCGGGCAGCCCTACGAAGAGGCGCTGGCGCAGTATCGCGCCGGCAACCTGGAGGAATCTGAAAAGAGATTCCTGGTTCTGGGAAACGACCAACCCGCAAGCGTGATGCTCGCGCGCATTGCCTACCTGCGAGAGCACCCCGAGGCACGGCGCGCCGACGGGGTGTGGGACCTGACTAGGAAATAGGCGGTTCGTCCTCGCGCGCGCAGGTGCAGCCTTCGGCGAAGGTCTTGTCGCAGCACACGATCTTGCCCGCGCGGCAGCCGCAGATGCCCTTGTTCGCCTTGCAGCAGTTCTGCTGCTGTTGCGCGAGCAGGCAGGGCGAGTATTCCGAGTCGCCTGCCGCAGGGAAGGCCAGGCACGCCAGTAACGCCAGGACCGAGAGGGATTTCATGCGCCGACTATATCAGCCATCGCCGCGGGAACGGCAGTTGCGGCGGATAATGGGGCCATGACTCCCCTGCCCGCGCGCCGCGTCGAGGCCCTCCGCGACCTGGAGGCGATCGATTTCGAGAGCACGTTCGTGCGCGAGCTGCCGGGCGACCCGGTGGCCGCGAACGTGCCGCGCCAGGTCGCCAACGCGTGCTACACGCGCGTGGACCCGACCCCCGTGGCCGCGCCGCGGCTTCTGGGGTGGTCCTCCGACCTGGGGGCATTTCTCGGTATCTCGAAACCCAAGAACGCAGATGCCCTCGCTGGAAACCGGCTCCTTCCGGGCATGGCGCCCTACGCGGCGCGCTACGGCGGCCACCAGTTCGGCCACTGGGCGGGGCAGCTCGGCGACGGGCGCGCGATCACCCTCGCCGAGATGATCGCCGCCGACGGCTCGCGCCAGGAGCTGCAGCTCAAGGGCGCCGGCCTCACCCCCTATTCGCGCACCGCCGACGGCCGCGCGGTGCTGCGCTCCTCGCTGCGCGAGTTCCTGTGCAGCGAGGCGATGCACTGGCTCGGCGTGCCGACCACGCGCGCGCTCAGCCTCGTCGGCACCGGCGAGGCGGTGATCCGCGACATGTTCTACGACGGCAACCCGCGGCCCGAGCCCGGCGCGATCGTCTGCCGCGTCGCGCCGTCGTTCGTCCGGTTTGGGAACTTCCAGATCTTCATGGCGAGCCAGGAAAATGAAAACCTGAAGAAGCTCGTCGACTACGTCATCCGCCACCACTTCGCCGGGCACACCTATCTTTCCTTCTTTCAGGAAGTCTGCAAGCGGACGGCGGAGCTGATGGTCGACTGGATGCGCCTGGGGTTCGTGCACGGCGTGATGAACACCGACAACCTGTCGATCCTCGGGCTGACGATCGACTACGGCCCCTACGGCTGGCTCGAGGGCTACGACCCGGCGTGGACGCCGAACACAACCGACGCGCAGGGCCGGCGCTACTGCTACGGCAACCAGCCCTACATCGCGCAATGGAACCTCGCGCGCCTCGCCGAGGCGCTGCTGCCGCTCATCCCCGAGGTGCCGGCGCTCGAGGAAGGCCTGAAGCTCTACGCCGACACCTTCCACGCGAGCTGGCAGCGCGCGCTGGCGCAGAAGGTCGGCCTGGTTTCGCTGGACGACGAGCTCTCGAAGCAGCTCTTCGAGGCGCTCGGCGAGGCCGAGACCGATTTCACGATCTTCTTCCGCAACCTCGCCAAGGTGCCGCTGGAGGGCGAGGATTTGCTCTTGCCGGTAAGGGATGCGTTCTATGAGGACAAGGAAAGACCGAAGCTCGCGGCCTGGCTGCGCGCGTACGTGGCGCGCGTGGAGCAGGAAGGAGTGGCGATGCACACGCGCGTGGAGCGCATGAACGCCGCCAACCCGAAATACGTGTTCCGCAACTACCTCGCGGTGCAGGCGATCGAGGCGATCGAGCAGGGCGACGCCGGCGTGCTCGAGCGCCTCATGCGCGTGCTCGCGCGCCCATACGATGAGCAGCCCGGCAGCGAGGACCTCGCGGCGCGGCGCCCGGAGTGGGCGCGCGACAAGGCCGGCTGCTCGGCGCTCTCCTGCAGCTCCTGAACGGCTAGAGCAGGTCGTCGCGGCGCGCGCCGCGGCCGGGGCCGCGCCAGCCCAGGATCAGCGAGACGATGAAGCCGATCACGAAGAGCACCAGCAGGATCTTGGCGATGCCCGCGGCGCCGGACGCGATGCCGCCGAAGCCGAAGAACGCGGCCACCAGCGCAAGGATGAAGAACGCGATCGCCCAGCTCAGCATGACTACCTCCGTCGATGGTAGGACGGCACCGGTCGCGCAAGTTACGTGCCTCGGCCCATAGGCCGTCCTGAGCGGTACGCGAGTTGCTTGGCAGGGAAGGCTCCACCCCCGCCATCCACCCACAGGAGGACGTCCATGAAAGCCGCTCTGACCCTCTCCATCGCCGCCGCCGCCCTCGCCGGCTGCGCCACCGAGCCCGCCAGCTATTCCGGGCTCGACAAGCGCCCAGACATCGTCGCCCAGCCGATGCCCTACAAGGCCGGCACGGGCATCGTGCAGTCCTGGGCCGCCGCGCCGAGCCCCGCCGCCGGCGCCTCGGGGCGGGTCGATCCCTCGGGCAGCGGCACGCTGCGCATGGCCATCAAGATGGACGACGGCACGGTGCAGTACGTCGACACCGACAGCCGCGACTTCCCCGTCGGCACCCGCGTGCAGCTCACCGAGGATCACATCATCAAGCGGCCCTAGTTCGGCTTCACGCCCACCGACTCCGCCACGCGCGCGATCTTCTCGACCTCCGCGGCGAGGAAGCGCCCGAGCTCCTCCGGGGTGCTGCTCGCCGCGTCGGTGCCGAACGAGGCGAAGCGCGCCTTGATCTCCGGCGTGGCCATGATGCGCACGATCTCGCTGTTCAGGCGCTGCACGACGGGCTTCGGCATGCCGGCGGGGCCGACCACGGCCTGCCAGGTCATGAACGCATATTCGGGATAGCCCGACTCGGCGAAGGTCGGCACCTCGGGGACCGCCGGCGCGCGCTCGGGCGTGGTCACGGCGATGGCGTTCAGCCTGCCGGCCTTCACCTGCGTGAGCACGTCGGAGATATTGGCGAACATGATCTGCGCCGTACCGGCGAGCATGTCGTGCATCGCCGGCGCGCCGCCCTTGTAGTGCACGGTAACCCACTCGATGCCGGCGATCTGCTTGAAGCGCTCGCCCGTAAGCCGCGTGAGGGTCGTCGCGCCCGGCGAAGCCATGTTGAGCTTGCCGGGGTTCGCCTTGGAGTAGGCCACCAGCTCCTTCACCGTCTTCGCCGGGACCGAGGGATGGGTCACGGCGATGATCGGCACGGTGGCGACGAGCGACACCGGCGTGAAGTCCTTGACCGGGTCCCACGCCAGCTTGGCGAAGAACGCGGGCGCGGTGGCGAACGAGGTCGGCGCCATGTACAGCATGTAGCCGTCGGGCGCCGAGCGCGCCACCTGCTCGGCGGCGATGTTGCCGCTCGCGCCGGCCTTGTTCTCGACCACCACCGGCTGGCCGAGCGCCTGCGAGAGCTTGTCGCCGAGCGCGCGCGCCGCGAGGTCGGTCGAGCCCCCCGGCGGGAAGCCCACCAGCATCCGGATCGGGCGATTGGGCCAGCCCTGGGCGTGCGCGAGCCCCGTGGCAAACGTCAGCAAGACTGCGATCAGCGTTTTCATGCGTTCCTCCTTTATCTAAAGCTTCAAGGCAAGCGCGGCGACCTTGCGCTCGTCCATCGCCATCCCGAGGCCGGGGCGCTGCGGCACGAGGGCGAACCTGCCTTCCCTGGGGAGCGGCTCGGCGAGATAGTCCCCGGCGATGTGCTGCGGCCCGTTCAGGTCGCACGGGTAGTCGATGCCGTACGCCGCGAAGAGCTGCACCGACGCGGCGAAGCCGATCGGCGCGTCCATCAGGCCGCTGCCGATGAGCCTCAGCCCCGCGTTGCGCGCGAGGTCGCAGAGCTGGCGCGCGTAGAAGATGCCGCCGGTCTTGTTCACCTTGACCACCAGGCCCTCCACCGCCTCGCGGCGGATGAGGTCGACCACCAGCGGCAGGCCCATCGCCGCCTCGTCGAGCGCGATCGTCATGCCGCTCGCCGAGACGAGCTTCTTCATGCCGTAGAAATCCGACATCGGGATCGGCTGCTCGAAGAGCTCGATGCCGAGCGACGCGAAGCCGCGGGCGGCCTGCAGGGCTGCGTCGAGCGTGTAGCCCTGGTTCGCGTCGACCCACACCGTGCAGTCCTTCGCCAGCTCGAGCACCTTCCGCGTGCGCTCGACGTCGAGGCGCGGCTCGTGCCCGACCTTGACCTTGAACGCGCGGTAGCCCTCCTGCAATCCCTGCTGCACGGATTTTGCCGTGCCCTCCACTTCGGGCGCCGAGACGAGCCAGGACAGCTCGATGCGGTCGGCGCCCTTCGCCCCGAGGTACGACTGCAGCCCGATGCCGAGCTTGCCGCAGACGAGGTCGTGCGCCGCGAGGTCGAGCGCCGCCTTGGCGATCGGCTGGCCGGGATCGAGCCCCGGGGCGAGCTCGGTGTTCATCGCCGCGTGCAGCCCGGCGATGTCGAACGGGTCGCGTCCGACGAGCGCCGGCGCCAGGTAGTGCTTGATCGAGGTGTAGCAGGAGTGGGTCGTCTCGGCCGACCAGCGCCGGCTCGGCCCCGCCTCGCCCCACCCGACGCTGCCGTCGTCGGCGGTCATCTTCACGAGGATGAGCTGCTTGCCCTCCTCGATCGTGCGCGACACGCCGCGCGAGAGCGTCGCCACCGCCTTCAGCGGCAGGCGGACCGGCAGCACCTCGATGCGCTCGATCTTCATCAGTCGACTTTGATGTTGGCGGCTTGCGCCACCTCTGTCCACTTCTTGATCTCGCTGCGCACGTAGCTGCCGAGGACCTCCGGGGCGCCCGGGCGCACCTGCATGCCCAGGCCCGTGAGGCGCTCGCGCACGTCGGGCTGGGCGAGGACGGTGTTGACGTCGCGGTTGAGCTTGGCGATCACCGCGGCGGGCGTGCCCGCCGGCGCGTAGAAGCCGTGCCAGATGATGTAGTCGAAGCCCGGGGCCAGCGTCTCGGCGAGCGTCGGCAGCTCGGGCAGGTCGGGGATGCGCTCGATCGTCGTCGCGGCGAGCGCCCGCAGCCGGCCGCTCTTCACGTGCGGCAGCGCGTCCACCAGCGTCATCATCATGGTGTGCGACTCGCCGGCGATCATCGCCTGCGCCGAGGGCGCCGAGCCCTTGTAGGGCACGTGCACCGCCTTGATGCCGGTCAGCTGCGCCAGGTGCTCGAAGGCGAAGCGGATCGCCGAGAGGTTTCCCGCCGAGGCGAAGTTGAGCTTGCCGGGGTTGGCCTTCGCGTGCGCGACCAGCTCCTGCGGGGTCTTCGCCGGCACCGACGGGTGCACCACCAGCACGCTCGGGAACACCGAGAGCATCGCCACCGGCGCGAGGTCGCGCTGCGCGTCGTAGGGCAGGTTCTTGTAGACCGCCGCGCTGACCGCGAGGGCGGGGGTGGCGAGCAGCAGGGTGGTGCCGTCGGCCGGCGACTTGGCGACGAAGGCGGCGCCGATGTTCGCCGACGCCCCGGGCTTGTTCTCGACCAGCACCGGCTGCGACCACAGCTCGTTCAGCTTGGGCTGCAGGATGCGCGCCAGCACGTCGGCCGAGCCGCCAGGCGGGAACGGCACCACGATGCGCACCGGCTGCGACGGGAACGACTGGGCGAGCGCGCCCGCCGCCATGAGTGACAGCGACAACGCCAGCAATAGTTTTCGCATGGTCCTTCCTCCTTGGTTAATGTCCGTAGGTCTTGCGCAAGGGCTCCCGGCTGCGCGGGCTGCGCACGAAGCGCCGGGGCACGAGGGCGTTGAAATCGACGTAGCGCTGCGGATCGAGGTCCGCGCCGCGCAGCGCCGGATGCTCCGGCGCGTAGCGCACGCAGCGGAACACCATGTTGTTGGTGCCGAAGATGGGATGCTCGTAATAGAACGGGCTCACGTACTCCCAGACGATGTCGCCCTCGGGGGTGACCTCGAAGAGCCGGCCCTTGGTGCATTCGCAGATCACGGTGGTGCCCCCGGGCATGCGCTGCGCCCCCGAGCAGATGAAGCTCGAGAAGTCGAACACCGGGTTTTCCTTGTACTCCCACACGATGGCGTCGGTGCGCGGGTCGACCTCGACCACGCGGGAGAAGTCGATCGTGGTGTAGGCGCGGTGCGCGCCGTTGTCGAAGAGCAGGATGTTGCCGTTGGCGAGCGGCGTCGGGTGGTGCTGGCCGGCGACCTGCCCGCGCCCCCAGCGCCACGCGATCTTCCCGGTGGCGCGCTCGATGATGGCGACGGTGTTGGTGCAGCGGAAGCTCACCAGCAGCCTGCCGTCGGGCATCTCGGTGAGCGAGTTGAGGTTGGTCCAGCGGTCGCGCGGGTGCAGCGGGCCGATGACGTCGAGCTCCGGGTCGAGGTGCTCGTAGGTGAGCCACTCCCACACCACGCGCCCCTCGCGCGAGATCTCCTGGATCGCCTCGCCGTACATCTCGCCCGCGCGCTCGGTGCCGGGCTGGCCGCCCTTCACGCGCGCCGCGATCGCGGCGGGCACGGCGCGCCACTTCGCCACCAGCACGTTGCCGTTGGCGAGCGGCGCGAAGCAGTGGCTGAGGTAGGGATCGCGGTACTCCCAGACGATGTTGCCCTGCCAGTCGTACTCGGCGAGCTGGCCGCCGTTGCCGGCGAACTCCGGGATCGCCGCCGGCAGCGTGCGCCCGGCGTAGAGGAGATTGCCGTTGGGCAGGAGCTGCCCGTAGTTGCCCGGCAGGTTCTCCACCTGCCAGCGGTGCACGATCATGCCCCACATGTCGACCAGCCACACGTTGCGGCCGTACATCGGCGCGAACAGCGTGTAGCCGTTCGCCGCGCGGGCGGGCTCGTAATGGGTGACGCCATGGACGCTGCGCATTCCCGCGCTCACTGGTAAGCCTCCTCGTATAGGCGTTGCGCCGCCGGCTCGTCGAACCGGCGGGGATTGGTCGCGCTGCAGTGGTCTTCGGCCGCCTGCGCCGCGAGCGGCGCGAGCGCTTCCTTCGGCACCCCGAGCTCGCGCAGCCGCCGCGGCAGCCCGAGCTCCGTGATCAGGTTCTCGAAAGTATTGGGTATTTCCTCAGGGTGAACGCCGATGGTGCGCCCAAGCCCTTCCATCTTGTCCGGAGACGCCTGGGCGTTGAAGCGAAGAACCGGCGGAAGGAAAAGCGCGTTCAGCGTGCCGTGGTGGAGGCGCAGGCCCTCGAGCGCGCCCAGCGGATGGCTCAGGCTGTGCACCGCGCCCAGGCCCTTCTGGAAGGCAAGGCCGCCCATCAGGGCGCACTGCATCATCTGCGTGCGCGCCTCCAGGTCCGCGCCATCGGCGTGCGCCTTGCGGATGGCGCGCCAGCCGCGCGCGAGGCCCTCCAGCGCGATCGCGTCGGCCACGGCGTTGGCGCGCGGGCTGCAATAGGCCTCGACGCAATGCGAGATCGCGTCCATGCCGGTCGACGCGGTCAGGCGCGGCGGCATGCTGAGCGTGAGCTCCGGGTCGCACACCGCCGCTTTCGGCAGCAGATGGGGGCTAAGGAACCCGAGCTTGCGCCCGCTCTCGAGCCTGAGCAGCGCCGCGCGCCCGACCTCGCTGCCGCTTCCCGCCGTGGTCGGCACGGCGATGAGCGCGGGGACGTTACTGCGAATCCTGGGAGTTCCCCCCTGCAGGATCGCGTACTGCTCCAGCGGCGGCTCGTGCGTGGCCATCAGGGCCACGAGCTTCGCCAGGTCGATCGACGCGCCGCCGCCGAAGGCGACGATGCCGTCGCAGCCGCGCTCGCGGTAGAGCGCGAGGCATTCGCGCAGGTTGGCTTCTGTCGGATTGGTCTGGGTTCCGTTGAAAATCGTGACCCTTTCCAAACCCGCGCGGCGCACCATCCCGAGCTCTACCAGCATCGCGTCGGTCACGACCAGCGGCCGCGCCACGCCCAGGCGCGCGAGCAGCTCCGGGACGGCGGCGAGCGCACCGGGGCCGAAGTGCACGTCGGTCAGGTAGGAGATCACCTCGACCGTCACGCCCAGGGACCCCGCAGGCCGAAGTCGGCGTGCATGACCTGCGCGCAGTTGTAGCCCGGCAGGCCGGTGATGTTGCCGCCGGGGTGGGAGCTCGAGCCGCAGAGGTACAGCCCTTCCAGGTGCCCGCGGTACTGCCCGGCGCCGGGGAAAGGCCGGTCGGCGCCGATCTGGCCGTGGGTGAAGGCGCCCACCAGCAGGTCGCCCTCGCGCATGTTCGGAAACGTGCGCTCGGTGTCGAGCGCGCTGCGCGTGAACGAGCCGATGACCGCGCCCTCCAGGTTCGGCGCGCGGCGCTGCCAGAGCGCGAGCATCTCGCGGCCGTGCGCGTCCTTCTCGCGGTCCCAGTTGCGCGCATCGCCGCGCAGGCGATAGGGCAGCTTCTCCCACATGAACGCGGTGTGGCGCCCGGCCGGCGCCTGCGAGGGGTCGAACACCGTCGGCGTGCTCCCCCACATGACGGTGCGCGGGATGGTCCCCTTCTCGTGGTGCTCGACGATCTCGGGATACTGCGCGTAGCCCTCCAGGCCGAGGATCACCATCAGCGCCTTCGAGAGCTGCGGGCACTGCCGCTCGGCCTCGTACACCGGGCGCTCGCGCAGGTCGAGGTAGAGGCCGAAGAGCGGCGCGATCAGGTTGTAGGTAAAGGCCGCGGCCTTGTCGCGCCAGTCCTTGGGCACGTGCTGCTCCTCCAGCAGCTCGAGGAAAGTCTGCTGCGGGTTGAGGCCCGAGGCGACGAACGAGCGCGCGCGGATGCGCTCGCCCGATGCCGTCTCCACGCCGGCGGCCTTGCCGTCCTCGACGAGGATGCGGCGCGGCTCGGTGCCGCAGCGGATCTCGCCGCCGCTCTCCTCCACCGCCGCCACCAGCGCGCGCGCGAGGCCCGCGGAGCCGCCCACGCACATCTGCGCCTTGCCCGCCGCCGCGAGCAGGATCGGGATGTGGTGGCCGAAGCCCTTGCAGCGCAGGTCGACCTCGCGCAGGCCGTTGAAGAAGAGCAGCCCCGCCTGCACCGCGGGATGCTCGAACTCGCGCAGCACGAACTCCTGCGGCGAGAGCTCGCTCGCCGCGAGCAGCAGCCGCCCCTCGCGCGAGCCCTCGAGCTTCGCGCGGCGCTCGGCCGCCGGCGTCGGCGGGGTGCGGCTCTCCGGGCCGGCGATCTTCTCCAGCACCGGAACGAAGTCGTCGCGCCAGCGGCGCAGCGCGCGCGCGTCGCGCGCGCTGAAGCGCTCGAACGACGCCGCGGTCTTCTCGAAGTCGGTCCACCACTCGAGCACGCGGCCGTCGGCCTGCACCAGCGCCACGTTCAGCTCGGGCTCGAGGTACCTCGCGCCGCGGCGCTCGAGATCGAGGTCGCGATACCACGGCATGTGCGTGATGGCGCGATGGAAGAACGAGTGCGTGTTGTGGAGGAACCCGGCGTTGCGCGGGCTTTCGCTCGTGACCAGCCCACCCCCGGGCGTCGCGTTGCGCTCGAGGCAGACGGTCTTCAGGCCGGCTCGGCCCAGGTAAGCCTGCAGCACCAGGGCGTTGTGCCCCGCGCCGAGGATGATGCCGTCGTAGGTCCCGTCGTTCATCGATATGTGCTCATCGGTAATTCATGAACACCGGGCTGCCCCACGCCACATGGCCGTTTTTCTGCCGCGCGCGCAGGTAGGCGTGCGAGCGGCCCGCCGGCACTTCCAGCGTGCAGCGGCCTTCGAGCGAGGAGGCCCAGAGCGGCACCAGCCGATGCCACTGCCAGGCCTCCTTCGGAAAGGGGCCGGTGAAGCGGTTCACGGAGCCGTGCGCGAGCTCACCCAGCGTATGCCTGCTCTTTTCCTCACAAGGAGCTTTTAGGGAAAGCGAAACCGCGGTATTCGCATCCCCCTCGATCTCCAGGACCACGCTCTGGTTGGGGTTCTCGCGGTAGGCGTTCTGGCGCGCGGTATAGGAGCGGATCTGGAGCCGGTTCTCGCCTTCCCTGTGAAATCGATGCCGGCGCTGCTCGTCGAAGGGCATCGACTGCAGGCAGGGGAAGAAGCGCGCGAGCCGCCCGCCCTCGACCGTGACTTCCATCTCCCAGTCGCAGATGCGATCGAGCGCGAGCGCCCCCCACGGCCCCCAGCCCCATTCGAGGCGGACCTGGAGGGGTTTTCCCAGATCGACCTCCTCCTCCAGCGCGAACGCGCGATGGACCACCTTTCCGTCTTGAATAACTTCGACCACGTCGAGCTCGTCGCGGCCGCGCACGGCGAAGGCGACCTCGACCTGCCTGCCTGCCGCGATGTCGGCTCCCATCGGCGCGCCCTCGACCGAGAACTCGAGCTCGATGCGATCGCCGGTGAGCGCGTAGGTGCGCCGCGCGCGGATCGCCTGGAAGATCGCCTCGCGCGTGAAGTCGGTGACGAGCGCCGCCATCAGGCCCTCGCCGTAGGCGCCGGGAAACCCGGCATGGTCGTCGGAGGAGCCGACGAAGCCGAAGCGCAGCCCCGCCGCGAGCGCGGCGCGCGCGGTGTTCGAGCTCTCGCGGCCGCCCATCGAGTGGGTGAAGAACGGGAACGGGCCGCGGTCGTCCTCGGAGTTGCCGTGCTCGGAATAGATCTCGACCACCGGGGTGCAGTCCTCGCGGAAGACGTCCCAGTTCACGCCGCGGCGTCCCTTGGGGTAGGCGAGGTGGTGCGGGATCATGAGCGCGCGCTCCTCCAGGCAGAAGGCGCGCAGCTTCTCCGGGTCCGCGGCGTAGAAGAGCGGCCGGTGGTCCTGGGGGAACACCACGCACTGGTCGCCCCACTGCGAGGAGTGCCACTCGAAGCCGAGGAAGGCGCAGAACTCGCCCTCGCGGTTGCCCCCGGCGATTACCTGCTGCACGCGCGGCCAGGTGTCCTTCAAACGCTTGAAGCCGTCGATCCAGTGGCGCTCGCGCCCGCCTTCCATGGAGGGCATGTCGTGCCAGCTCGAGTGCCCGGTGAAAGCGAAGAAGTCGAGGTGCGTGCGCGCCACCTCGAGCGAGCGCTCGATCGAGCCCACGCCGTAGCCGTGCGCGTTGTGGTTATGGATGTCGCCGTAGAGAATTTGGTACGGGCTCACGCCAGCCAGCGCTCCAGTTTCGCGCGGACGAAAGCGTCGTCGTTCAGCTCCGGGTAGGCCGCGTAGACCCGGTCGATCTCCTCGGCCTGCCCGGGCGAGAGCGTCTCGTTCGGGTCGAGGCACCAGATGCCCTCGAGCAGGCCCTGGCGGCGCAGCACCTCGTGGCAGCCGGGAATGCACCCGGCGAAGTCGTTGGCGACGTCGAAGAACGCGCTGTTGCAGTCGGTGACCTTGGCGTCGAGGGACAGATCGATCTTTCCTTCTTTTATTTTTTGGAAGATCTCAACAGCGTTCTTCGTCCATACGCTCCAATGCCCAAGCAACCCGCCCTTGATTCGCACCTGCACTTCTTCCTTGCCCCTCCTGAAAGTGAACGGGGTGGCAAGGTCGAGAACGATGTGGTCGTCGTTGCCGGTGTAGAGGGTGACGCGCTCCTCGGCGCGCGCCTCGACCACGCCGCGCACCACGTCGAGGGTGCGGTAGCGGTTGAACGGCGCGATCTTGATCGCGACCACGTTCTCGATCGCCGCGAAGCGCCGCCAGAATGCCGCCGGCAGGACCAGGCCGCCGACCGCTTCCTGCAGGTAGAAGCCGATGAGCGGCACCTCGCGCGCCACCGCGGTGCAATGCTCGATCAGCTCGTCCACGCTCGCGCCTTTCATGGCGGCGAGCGAAAGCATGCCGGCGTGGTAGCCCAGGCCGCGCGCGATGGCGGCTTCCTGCTTCGCCTGCGCGGTGCGCCCGGCGAGGCCGCCGATCATCAGCACCGGCCGCTTCGCCCAGCTGCGCGCCTCCTCGATGGCGGTGCGCAGCACCGGCTCGTAGAGCCCCGCCTCGCGGATCGCGAACTGCGTCGAGTGCACGCCCACGGCGAGGCCGCCCGAGCCCGCGTCCAGGTAGTAGCGCGTGAGCGCGCGCTGGCGCCGGAGGTCGAGCTTGCGCTGCGCGTCGAGCGCCAGCGGGTGCGCCGGGATCACCGTTCCCCGGCGCAGGATCGAGAACACTTCAGTCGGAATTTCTTTCCAGTTCATGGTTCTCCTAACCCAGTTCCGGACCCGCGATCGCCGCGAGGCGGCGCGGATCGCCGAAGAGCTCGTCGCGCCCGAGCGCCATGCGCGTGTAGGGCCGCTCGCGCGCGAAGCCCTGCGCCTCCAGCCAGCGCGCCAGCGCGCCGTGGCGGTCGAGCGCGTCGAGCAGCACCGGCCCGGCGACGCGCCCGCAGGCGAAGCCGGCGAGCTCGGCGGCCGTCTCCTCGTCCTCGGCGACGATCGGCCCGAGCTGCGTCGCGACGCGGCCCTCGCGCCCGAGCAGGAAGCCGCGCAGCGCGCCGTTTCTCTCGACCACACAGGCAAACTGCGACGAGCGTGCGCGCAGCCGCTCGAGCAGCGGCGCGCGGTCGCAGCCGAAAGCGCTCGCGTCGAGCGCGAGTAGCGCCGGCCAGTGCCTTTTTTCGAGTAATTGGGGACGGACCCCATTTGTTTTCGTACTCGCGGCGCGCCAGCGCGTGATCGCCCAGCCGTCGCGGAAGCCGAGCGGCCGGTACACCTCGCGCCCGGCGGGCGTGGCATCGAGCACCGGCACCATGCCAGCGTCGCGCAGCGATGCGATGCAGCGCTCGAGCAGCCGCGTGGCGATGCCCTGGCGCCGGAACGGCCCGGACACCAGCACCATGCTGATCCAGCCGAAGCCGCTCGGGTAAGGCAACGTCGCCGCCGTGGCGGCGACCCGCCCGCTCGCGTCCTTCACCGCGAACGCGCGCCCGAGCTCGAGGAAGATGCGCCAGTCATTGGCGTTCTGGTTCCAGCCCGCTTCGGCGACCAGGCCTTGTGCATTTTCAAGGTCATGCTCTGAAAGCAGACCTTCGGAAAAAGAAAGATCAGTACTTGCCATCGCGGGTTCCGAAGTGCGTGTCCTTGCCCAGCGTCGGCCCGCCGCGCGAGACCCAGTCGGCGACCCAGTCGATCATCGCGGCGAGCGGCACGCGCGGCGCGCCGAAGAGCTTCTGCGAGGCGGTGGTGTCGACGACCCACGCGGTCCCGGCCTCCGCGCCGGTAATCTTCGGCGCCTTGCCCAGGCGCTTGCCGAACTCGCCCGCGAGCCAGCGCACGCTCGTCTTCTGCGGGCCGGTGACGTTGATCGGGGTGGTGGGCGAGGTGCAGCGCGCGAGCAGGCGCAGCGCCTGCTCGTTGGCGTCGCCCTGCCAGATGACGTTGACGTGGCCCATGCTGACGTCGAGCGCGCGCCCGGCGTGCACCGCCGCGGCGACGTCGTAGAGCACGCCGTAGCGCATGTCGATGGCGTAGGAGAGCCGCACCAGGCGTCCCGGCGTGCCCCACTTGTGCGAGCCGTAGAGGAACATCTGCTCGCGGCCGACGCATGAGTTGGCATAGTCGCCCGGCGGCGGCTCGGCGGGCGTCGCCTCGCTCGCGCCCGGGCCGTTCACGTCGGCGTACGGATAGACGCAGATGGTCGAGAAGGCGACGATGCGCGAGTCGCGGAAAGCCTCGGCGACCATCAGCGGCACGCCGGTGTTCATCGCCCAGGTGAACGACGGGTTGCCGGCGGCGCCGAACTTGTGGCCGGCCATGAAGACCACGTTCTTCGCGCGCGGCAGGCGCTCGAGCGCGGCGCGCTCGAGGAGGTCGCAGGCGATGCACTCGATGCCGGCCGCCTCGAGCTTTTCCCGCGATCCCTTCTCGGAGAAGCGCGCCACGCCGATGACGCGCTTGCCGGGCGCGGCGCGCTTCGCCATGCGCGCGAGCGTGGGGCCCATCTTGCCGCCCACGCCGAGCACCATCAGGTCGCCGTCGAGGGACGCGAGGTCCGTCTCCAGCTCGGCGCTGGGCGCGGTCATGAAGTCCTCGAGGTGCGCCACGCTCTCGAAGCGCTCGGGCAGCTTGCTCATTTTTCGGGTCTCAGGTAGCCGAGGACCACCTCGACCATGTGGGCGACGCGCGCGTCGCAGCGCTCGGGGGTCATCAGGTTGCGCTTGAAGATCGCCGAGAGCGTGTAGCGGTTGGACAGGTAGAAATAGCCCAGGCCGGCAATGGTGATGTAGAGCTGCATCGGGTCGACGCCGCGGCGGAACACCCCGGCGCGCGCGCCGCGCTCGAGCAGGCGCCCGACCATGTCGAGGAAGGGCGCGTGCAGCTCCGAGACGCGCGCCGAGCGCTCGAGGTGCCGGCCCCGGTGCAGGTTCTCGCTGTTGAGGAGCGTGATGAACTCGGGGTGGGTGAAGTAGTAGCCCCAGGTGAAGTTCACCAGGCGGCGCACCGCCGCCTCGGGCTCGCCCTGGTCGAGCTCGAGCGCCTTCTCCGCCTCGCGGATGGTGGCGTAGGCGCGCTCGAGCACCGCGAGGAAGAGCTCGTCCTTGCTGCCGAAGTAGTAGTACAGCATGCGCACGTTGGCGCCGGCCTGCGCGGCGATGCGCTCCACGCGTGCCCCGCCCAGGCCCGAGCGCGCGAACTCTGCAGAGGCGGCCTTGAGTATCTGCTCACGCAGGAGCTCCGCATCCCTTGCAGCCGGGCGCCCCGGAGCGCGTCGCGACCGGCGGCGCGGAACGAGCGCGCGCTTGGCACGGCCATTCTGGGGATTAGTGCGAATCGTCATGTGTAATTAAGCGTACACTTAATTACATCATCTGCTTCGGGGCGCGTCAACAAAACGCGCCGCACATGCAGGGGAGCTACATCAGGCTGTTTGGCCCCCGTGCAACGGGTAAACCAAGGCAGCTAAGAACTCTGATTGCCAGCCGCACCGAGCAAAGAGGGCCGCAGGTCCCTTCGCGGGCTAACCTGCTCTAGAGCCAGCCCGATGCGTAGCAGAACCGCCTCCTCGAAATACCTTCCGATTAGTTGAATACCGATCGGCATTCCTTCTCGGCTCGTCCCAAACGGAAGCACCAACGCGGGTGATCCGGTGAAATTCCACGGAACCGTACCGCATAGCACGTGTCGAGCACCTACCCGCCGTTCACCTATCTCCAACTCGGCCTGGCCATGCGGAAACGCCGGCACCGGACAGCACGGTGAAAGGATGACGTCGAATCGGCGGAATGCGGAAAACGTCTGACGCCGAAGACGTTCGATTTCCCTGAGACTATTCAAATACGCTGTCAGCGATACGGCGGCGTTGGCTTTAAGCCGCGCCCGAAGGTTCGGGTGCATGTCGTCTTCTCGACCTTTGAGGATCGGATCAAGATAGAAGCGACCCTCTGAAGCCACCACGGCAATCGACAAGGCGTTCCAGTCGTTGTCATCTAGAGCCGGAATACGCACGGACTCAACCTGACATCCCTGCTGCCGTAGTTCCGACGCCGCAGCCCTAACTGTCGCCACCACATCCTGTTCGACTGGAGCCGATCCTCCTGTTTCGGTTACACCAATCCGCAAGCGCGAAATGTCAGCCACCTGATGGATGCTCTCCCGATTCGGCTGATGCAGCGCGTAAGGATCTTCACCATCCGGTCCGGCCATGAGCATCAAGGCTGCCGCAATGTCTTCGACGCTTCGCGCTAGCGGGCCGACGTGCGAGTACCGCTCCAGCGTTTCCGGCCATGTCCCTGTTGTCGGAACCAAACCATGGGTAGGCTTCAGCCCCGCGACCCCGCAAAAGTGGGCTGGCATTCGGATAGAGCCAGCGACATCGGTGCCGATTCCAATAGCCGAGAAACCGACTGCCAATGCGGCAGCGTCACCGCCGCTGGAGCCTCCAGCGATTCGATCGAGCCGCCACGGATTCGACGTTCGACCGAACAAGAGGTTGTCTGTTTCCCACCAAAGCGCAAACTCGGGGAGATTGGTTTTGCCGACCAGTATGGCACCCGCCTCGAGGAGTCGACGCACGGATGTTGCGTTTCGCTCGGCAATGTGATTCGCGAAGAGCTTCGAACCGCGTGTCGACGGCAGACCTGCAACATCGACGCAATCCTTGACAGTGAAGGGTACGCCGCACAGTGGCCCAACGCGCTCCCCTTTCTGCAATCGACGCTCCTGCTCGAGTGCCTGCGCGCGCGCGTGGGGGTTTAATGCAACGATTGCATTCACTACAGGATTGAGGGTGGCCACTCGGTCAAGACTCGCGGCGATCGTCTCCGCGGGTGATAGTTCTCGTCGGGCGACGAGCTTGGCAATGTCTACGGCTTTGAGAGCGAGGAGCGACGTGTCCACTAGGCAGCCTAAGAAAGCAAGCTTTGCAGCCGACGCTTTGCGGCGAGAAAATCGTTTGACAACCTGTCCCTTGGCCGCGATAGGTCGATTGGGACGGCCTCTTTGATACGGCCGGGCCGAGGAGTAAAAACGATAACGTTGTCTGCCAGCAGCACGGCCTCCTCGACATCGTGGGTCACGAAGAGGACAGTGGTCTTCAGACGCTCCCAAAGCTCAAGCAGTTGCAGTTGCAACGACGCTCTAGTCTGGACGTCGAGACTGCCAAATGGCTCGTCCATCAACAGCACTTCAGGATCGATAGCAAAAGCGCGCGCAACCGCGGCTCTTTGTCTCATGCCGCCTGAGATCTGGTAGGGAAAATACGACTCAAAGCCATCGAGACCCACCAACTCGATCAACTCGGATACCCGCGCGGCCCTCTCGGCGGGATCGACTTCCAGCACTTCCAAGCCGAGTCCAACGTTGCTCTCAATCGTGCGCCATGGCAGCAGAGAATCACCCTGAAACACAAAACCCAGGCGATTACGGCCGGGATTAGGTCGCGAGTCGCCAATCGAAAGTGTGCCGCTCGTGGTGCTTTCGAGGGCCCCAACCATCCTCAGAATGGTGCTCTTGCCGCACCCGGATGGACCAAGCAGTGCGACAAATTCGTTTGGGCGCGCACGAAAGCTGACATCATCGATGACAACCAGCTCATTACCGAGGGCGCCGAAGGATTTGGAGACGTTCTGTACGCAGATTTCGGCCGCGCGGGTTTCCGAACGGCCTCTCTTCATCAGAGCTCGACGGCGCGGCGCCAACGGAAGACCCGATGCTCAACCGCGATAAAGACTTCGTTCATGATGAAACCGATTGCGCCAACGGTGATCATGCCGACCACTATGATGTCGACCCGCAGAAGCTCGGCGTGATTCAGCATCATCCGGCCAAGCCCCTCCAGCTCTCCACCAATCATCTCGGCGGCGACTATGCACATCCAACCCGCCCCGAGCCCGATCCGCATACCCGACACGATCTCTGGCAAGGCACTGGGGAGGACGATCTTCCAGATGCGCTGCATCGGGCGCAGGCCAAGTGTCTTCGCCACATCGAGGTGAATAGGATCCGTCCTGACGACCCCGGCGATGGTCGCAACCAGCATGGGAAAGAATATGCCCAGGGAGATGATAAATAGGTAACGGGCATCACCCCTCAGCAGCAGGATCGCGATCGGGACCCATGCGATGGGCGGAATGAAGCGCAGCGGCTCAAGGACGACGCGACTGGATCTATAGATGGCCGGTTTCAGACCCAGCAGAATGCCGAGCGGTATGGCGAGCGCGCATGAGAGCGCGAATCCGTTCAGAACGCGCTCGATGCTGACGATCGAATGTCGGATCAGCCCCAAGCCCGTGACGTCGCCCTCGATGAGAACGGTGATCAATGCGCGCCAGACAGCGAGCGGTCCGGGAACAAACTCCGACCTGATGGTCGCACTGACTAGGTGCCAGAGCGCCACAAAGGCCAACGCCACAAGAGCATTGGCCAGAACGAACGGCGCGGCCGCCCGGTACGCACTAGGGAGCCGCCACCGCTCTCTTCTGCCCGTCGGAGCGGGCCTCAAGGCCTCCATTGATCTGCTTTGACTGACTTAGCTGCAGATTCCAGGTACCGGTGGTCGACGAGGGCGCCAATGAATTCCTTAGCATTGCCAACCGCAGATGCCTGGATCTTCTTTCCTGCGATCGCGTCCGCCAGCGCGACCCCCGCACCGTCGACATCGATGTAGGGCTTGGTGATGATCGTGCGCTTGTAGGACTGCGAGACGATATCCTTCTCGATGCCGAGCAACCGCGCGAGAATTGCATAAGCCTCGTCGGGCCGCTGTTCGGCAAACAGGGTGGCCTTGTACGCCGCGCGCACGAACCGGCGGACCACATCCGGTCGCTTAGCCGCAAACTCGCTGGTCACCGCAAACTCCACACTCTCCATTGAATCAGGGCGGAGGAAGTCCACGAGATACCTCGCCCCGTACTTGGCAGATGCAATCGCGAGCTGCGGCTCCCATCCAGTCATGCAGTCGATCTCGCCCTTCTCGTACAACGCGACCACGTTTGCCATGCCGACGGCATAGACGTGCCTGATCTTGAGGTTGTTCCTCTTCGCGAATGCTTTGAGGTTGTCGTCGTGGTTGGTGCCGAGCCCTGGCGTTCCGCACCGTTTTCCATCCAGATCCTGGATGGACTTGATCGTCGGATGGGCGAGGAGCGCCGCGTTGCCCTTTGCGGTGGAAAAGATCGCCCTGATATCGACGCCTTTGCTCCTGGCGATCAACCAGACCGTAATGCCACCGCACCCCATATCCAGATCGCCAGCTGCGAGCAGCTGAGCCACCTGTGGTCCGTTCTGCACATATACGGGTTTGAACTTGATTCCCTCTTGCTCGAAGTAGCCTTTCTCCTGTGCGAGTTCGTACTGAGCGCAACCTAGCCCCGCGGGCTGATACACGCTGAAGCGGATTTCGTCGGCCGCTTTCGCTGAGGCGGGAAACGATGCTGCGACCGTTGCCATTACCAGCACGCCAAGGACACGAAGAGCATTCATGCGGTCCTCCTACTCGCTTTTTAAGTGAACACTTAATTTAAGCACCGTGGCGCCTGGCGCGTCAACGCCGGTATAGTCGGTGGCGGTGACTGCCGCCTACCCCCTACGCGTGAACGGCGTTGCCACGCGCGTGCTCGAGGCGGGCAGCGCCGGCACGCCGGTGGTCTTCGTGCACGGCGCCGGCGGCCGCGCCGAGCGCTGGGCGCGCAGCCTCGAGGCGCTCGCCGCCGCGGGCTTCCGCGCCTACGCCTTCGACCTGCCCGGGCACGGCTTCGCCGCCAAGGGCGCGGGAATCGAGTGCTCGGTGCCGGCGTACCGCGACCTGCTGGGAGGCTTCCTCGATTGCATCGGCGCCGCGCGGGCGGCGCTCGTCGGCACCTCGCTAGGCGGGCACGTCGTCGCGGCCTATGCGGCGCGCAATCCCGGCCGCGTCCGCGCCGTCGTGCTCGCGGGCAGCCTCGGCCTCGTCCCGGTCGGCGAAGAGACGCGCCTGCGGGTGCAGGCAGGGCTCGCCGACCAGAGCCGCGCGGGCGTCCGCGCAAAGCTCGAGCGCCTTCTCGGCGATCCCTCGCTCGCCACGCCCGAGCTGGTGGAGGAGGACGTGCGCATCAACAACTCGCCCGGGGCGAAGGAATCGCTGGCGGCGCTCGGGCGCTACGTCGCGACGCGGCTCGACGACGACGTTGTCGGCGAGCAGCTCGCGGCGAGCGGGCTTCCCGTGCTGCTCCTCTGGGGCGAACGGGACAGGTCGGTCGAGCTTTCCGTGGGCGAAGCCGCCGCGCGGCTGATCCCCGGCGCGCGGCTGGTCGTGCTGCCGCAAGCCGGCCACGCGCCCTATCTCGAAAAACCGGAAGCCTTCAACCGCGCCCTCATCGAGTTCCTGAGCGGGTCGTAGCCAGCACCACGCCGGCGACGATGGTGGCGATGCCCGCCGCGTGGTAGAGCGCGAAGGTCTCGCCCAGCAGCGCGATGGCGAGCACGGTGCCGAACGCCGGCAGCAGGTGCAGCGTGAAGCCGGCGGCGTTCGCGCCGACCACCATCACGCCGCGGTTCCAGAAGATGAAGCCCGCGACCGAGGCGCCGAGCGCGACGTAGAGCACGCCGCCCACCGCCGCGGGCGTTGGCCACCCCGCCGGCGGCGAGCGCAGCAGCTCGAGCGCGTAGAACGGCGCGAGCATCGCCATGCCGATCATCGAGAGGACGAACAGGAAGGCGATGCCCTCGAGCTCGGGCGGCCGGCGCTTGAGGAGCACCGAGTAGATTCCCCAGATCGGCATGGCGAGCAGGATCCAGGCGTCGCCGGCGTGGAACTCGAGCTCGCGCAGCGCCGCGGGGTCGCCGCGCGCGAGGATGACGACGATGCCGGCGAACGACAGCAGCATGCCGGCGGTCTGGCGCAGCGTGGCGCGCTCGCGCTCGAGCACCCAGGAGCACAGCAGGATGAAGAGCGGCTGCGAGGAGTTGAGCAGCACGCCGTTCACCGCGGTGGTCGAGCGCAGGCCGAGGTAGACGAGCGTCTGGAAGAGCGCCACGCCGGTGAGCGCGAGCAGCAGGAGCAGCCCAATGTTGCGGCGGATCACCTCGCCGCGGCCGGCGAGCTGCGGCAGCGCGAAGGGCAGGAGCGCCAGCGCGGCGATCGCCCAGCGCCAGAAGTTGAGCGTCACCGGATCGATCGCCTCGCGCAGGGCGCGGCCGATGACCCAGTTGCCCGCCCAGATGAGCATGGTCAGGGCGAGCAGGCCGAAAGCGACGGCCCGCATCTTGCTACGGGTTGTGGGCATGAACGGGTTCCGCACTCTACTGGCGATCGCCGCCTTCGGGCTGTGCGGTTTTGCAGGCGCGCAGACCGGCGAAGACTCGCGCGCCTCCACGCCCCCGGGCACCGCCCGGGACGGCAGCGCGCCCGCCGAGGGCGCGACCAAGGGCGGCGCCATCCTCCCCGGAGAGCACACCGGCGTTCCCGAGCGGGCGCTCAGCCGCTGCTACGAGCTATCGGGGACGCTGCGCGACCAGTGTCTGCGCGACGCGCGCAGTGCCGGCGCCGGCGCCACGCGCCCGCCGGAGGCCCCGCCGACGGTACGCGACCCCGCCCACGCCCCGCCTCCCCAGAACCCGCGTTAACGGGTCGGAAAAAAGGGTCAGAGCAATTTTCCGCGGAACGACCGCGGAATCACCCGCTGCCCTGGAGGAAAATTGCTCTGACCCTTTTTTCTCTTATTTTCCGCACCAGTCCCGGATCAGCGCCTCGTAGATCGCGACCGCCTCGCGCGTGCGCTCCATGCTGCAGTACTCGTCGGTCTGGTGCGCCTGCGCCGCCTCGCCCGGGCCGAGCACGACCGTGGGCGCGCCGACGTAGGCCTTGAGCAGGTTGGCCGCGTCGGTCATGTACGGCGCGGTGCGCGCCTCGGGCGCATCGCCGACGTAGGGCTTGCAGATCTCGAACACTCGCTGCACCCACTCGCCGTCGGGCGCGGTCCACACCGGCTGGAGGTCGGAGAACACGTCGAGTTCCGCTTCTCCCATCAAAGAACCTATCTTCTTAAGAAGAACGGCATGATCGACCCCCGGCACGGTGCGGATATCGACGCCGATCTCGGCCGCGTCCGGCACGAGGTTGATGCCGCTGCCGCCGGCGAAGGTGCCGACGTTGAGCGTCGGCCTGCCCATTACAGGATGGGTTTGTTCCTCAAAAATGAACGATTCCAGCCTGGTGACGGCTTGCGCCGCCTTGTACACCGCGTTGACGCCGAGCTCGGGCATCGAGCCGTGCGCCGACACGCCGCGGAAGCGCGCGTGGAACTTGATCGAGCCCTTGTGGCCGACCATGGGGTAGTTCGAGGTCGGCTCGCCCACCACCATCGCGCCCGCGCGCCCGAGCAGCTTCTTCTGCTGCGCGAGGTGCTTCGAGCCGATGCAGCCGCCCTCCTCGCCCGCGGTGAGCACGAGGATGATCCCTGCGGTTCCGTTCAATTTGTCCTTGAAACTGCGAGCGGCGAGAAGCATCGCCGCCACCCCCGACTTCATGTCGGAAGTGCCGCGGCCGTAGAGCTTGTCGCCGTCGCTTTGCCCGCTGAAGGGGTCCTTCGACCACTTGCGCGAGCCCAGCGGCACCACGTCAAGGTGCCCGGTCAGGCAGAGCGGCGCCTTCGCGTCCGAGCCGCCGGCTCGCGCCACCACGCTCGTTCGGCCCTCTTCATACTCGAACAATTGAACGGAGAAACCCCACTCCTCCAGCATCGCCGCCGCCATGCGCGCGCAATCGCGCTCGCGCCCGGGCGGGTTGATGGTGTCGAAGGCGAGGAGCGACTTGGTGAGGGCGACGGCGTCGGGATTCATGGGGGAATCATAGCAGGCGCAAAATGGGTACGATCGTACCCATTTTGGGGTCGCGGGCGCCGGTTTCCATGGCCGGTAAAAGCCGACCCCTGCGAAAGACGCCCTAAGCGGCTTCTTTCTGCTGCAGCGCGAAGATCGAGGTGTAGCCGCCGGACCAGTCGGGGGGCATCAGGCAGGGCTGCGGGTCGTGGTGCGCGAACTCGGCGCGCTTGCCGCGGATGATCATCTGGTCCTTCGTGGAGCGGATCGGGTTCACGGTGTAGGGGAAGGCGTCGGCGGAGCTGAGCGTGTTGAGCAGCAGCGGCCGCCCGAGGTCGGAGACGTTCTTCGCCGAGTAGTGCAGCGTGCGGCAGTTGTGCAGCGTGAGCGAGCCCGCGGGGCCGGGGAGCACCACCGCTTTCGAAGTGTCGAGCTTCGCCGCGTCCTCCTCGCGCAAGCAGCCGATCCACTTTCCGTCGTGGTCGTATTGCGTGGGCATCGGGTTCACCAGGTGGCTGCGCGGCAGCACCTGCAGCGGCCCCTGGTCCATGCCGCAGTCATAGAGGTACGTGCCCACCGTGAGCGGCGAGTAGTTGGTGTGCGGCCAGAAGGAGATGTCGTAGTGCCACTTCACCTCCTCGCCGCCGTGCGCCCACTTGAAGTTGATCTTGGAGTGGTGGAACTTGACGTCGGGGCCGACCAGGTCGGCGACGATGTCGCCCACCAGGGACTGCGAGACGTAGTCCCAGAACGCCGGGTGCTGGTCGACCGGCGCCGACACGCGGCGCAGCCGCGGCGCCTCGGGCCGGTGCCCGGGCTCGAGGTCCCACACCGCGTCGGCCTTCGCGACCTTGCGGCTCCTTTCGATCAGCTCGTCGGTCGCGGCGCGCAGGCGCTGCACCCACTCGTCGGGAATGGCCTTCTCGAGGAGCAGATAGCCCTCGGCGAAGTAGAGCTCGCGCTGCTTCTGCGTGAGCACGCGCGGCTTGTGGGAAAGGACCTGTTCCGGGGTCATAGCGGATCTCCGTCGTTCATTTTCCTAGTTGAAGCCGAGCAGCTTCGTCGGCAGCCACAGCACGGTCTGCGGGAAGGCGATGATGATCGCGAGCGTGAGCGCCTGCAGCACGATGAAGGGGATCACGCCCTTGTACATGTCGAGCAGCGTGATGGAAGGCGGCGCGATGCCGCGCAGGTAGAAGATCGCCGGCGCCATCGGCGGGGTGAGGTAGCTCGTCTGGATGATGATGAGGAAGAGGATGCAGAACCATACCGGGTTGAAGCCCGCGGCCTTCACCAGCGGCATGAAGATCGGGATGAGGATGAGCAGGATCGAGATCCAGTCGAGCACGAAGCCGGCGAGGAACGCCATGGCGAGGAGCAGCGCGAGCAGCCCCCCGGGGCTGAGGTCGAAGTAGCTCACCGCCTGGTTGGTGAGCCCGATGCCGCCGGCGGCGAAGAAGACCCCGGTGAAGATGGTGCCGCCGAGGAGGATCGCCATGATCATCGAGGTGATGCGCAGCGTCTTCATCACCGAGTCCTTCAGCATGGCGAGGCTGAACTTGCGGTAGAAGAAGGTGAGCGCGAACGCGCCCGCGGCGCCGAGCGCGGCGGCCTCGGTGGGCGCCGCCCAGCCGAGCATGATCGAGCCCAGCACCGCGAAGATCATGAGCAGCGGCGGCACCAGCGCGTGCGCGGTGATCGCGAGCCGGCGCGCGAGCGGCGGGTCGTCCGGTCCGGGCGGCACGCGCGGCCCCGACGCGGGGCGCACGAGGCACAGGAAGAAGATGTAGAGCACGTACAGCCCGGCCATGATCAGGCCGGGGAAGATCATGCCCACCAGCAGGTCGCCCACCGAGACGTCGGCCACTGGCCCGAGCACCACCACCACCACCGAGGGCGGGATGATGGTGCCGAGCGACCCGCCGGCGCAGATCGTGCCGCAGATGAGCGGCTTGCTGTAGGCATACTTGAGCATCGCCGGGATGGCGAGCAGCCCCACCACCGTCTCGGTGGCGCCGATCACGCCGGTCGAGGCGGCGAAGATCACGCACATGATCACGGTGCCCAGCGCGAGGCCGCCGGGCAGGCGCCGCGTCCACAGGTGCACCGCCTCGAAGAGCTCCTCGGCGATCCCCGAGCGCTCGAGCATGGTGCCCATGAAGACGAACAGGGGCACCGCCGCGAGCACGAAGTTCGAGGCGATGTCCTCCACCTTGTCCATGAACTGGAAGATCACCGCGCCCTGGAACACCAGGTACCCGAAGAACAGCGCCGTCCCCGCGAGCGCGAAGGCGACGTGCACGCCCAGGAACACGAGCACGAACATCGCCAGCAGCATGAACAGGGGCAGGTATTCGATCATCCTGCCGTTTGATGACCCTTTTCATCACCTTTCAGAATGGATATACACCTCAGCACCTCTGCCAACGCCTGCAGGAAGAGGAGCGCGAAAGCGGCGCACATGACGAGGCGGAAGGGCCAGATCAGCGGGTTGAAGGCCGACATGCCCGAGCGCTCCTGGCTCGCGTAGGCCGCGCCCACCTTGTCCCACAGCGCCACCGTCATCCACCCGGCGAGCGGCAGGAGCAGCGCCACGTAGGTGAAGGCGTCGATGAGCGCGCGCTTCTTCGGCGAGACGTTCGCGTAGAAGAAGTCGACGCGCACGTGCTCGCGCTCGCGCAGCGTGTAGGCGAGCCCGATGAGGAAATGCGTCCCCATCATCATGGTGCCCACCTCGAACGCCCAGAAGGTGGGCTCGCCCAGCACGTAGCGCGAGAACACCTCCCAGCAGCTCGCCGCGATCAGCGGGATGACGAGCCACGCGGCGAGCGCGCCCGCGGTCCCGCTGATCTTGTCGAGAAAAGCGGCCAGGCCCTTCAGGCCGGCTTCACCTTGACGTTGCGGTACTTCGGCGCCTCGACCCAGAGCTTCTCGAAGGCGCGCTGGCTGTCGAGCGCCTTGGCGAACCAGGCGTTGCCGGCCTTGGTCTTGTCGGCCCAGCGCGCGCCCTGCTCGCGGGCGGCATACTGCACCTCGGGGTCGAGCTCGACGATCTCGTTGCCGTTCTTGCGGAAGAACTCGAGCGCCTTCGCGTCCTCGTGCCCGATGCGGGTGAAGGTCTCGAAGGTGACGAGCTTGGCGGTGAGCTCGATCAGCTTGCGGTCGTCGTTGGAGAGCTTCGCCCACACGTCCTTGTTGATGCACAGCTCGAAGGGCGCGGTTGGCTGGTGCACGCCGGGGATGATGAGGTATTTCGCCACCTTCCAGAATCCGGGCGAGATGTTTTCCCACAGCGTGCCCCACTCGACCGCGTCGATGACGCCGCGCTCGAGCGCAGGGTAGATGTCGCCGCCGGCGGTGGTGACCGGCGCCGCGCCGAGCTCCTTCGACATCTCGAGCCAGGCGCCCGCGGTGCGCAGCTTCAGGCCCTTCAGGTCGTCCATGGTCTTCACGCGCTTGCGCGAATGCAGGAAGACTTCCGCGGTGCGGATGAACAGCGGGATCGAGACGACGCCGAACTTCTCCTCGCGGTACTGCTTCTGCATCTGGGCACCGCCCGCCTCGTAGAGCCAGTGCAGCATGTACTCGGAGTTGAAGCTGCCGGCGTAGCCGCCGAAGACAACCGTGGTCGGGTCGGCGCCCCAGTCGTAGCCCATCCAGGTGTGGCCCATCTCGGCCACGCCGTTCTTCACCGTCTCGGAGACCTTGAGCGCGTTGCCCAGCGCCCCACCCGGGAAGACCTGGATCTTCATGCGCCCGCCCGAGAGGAACTGCAGCCGCTCGGCGAAGGCCTTGGCGCCGATGTCCATCAGCGGCCCGCCCGCCCACGCGGTGGTCATCTTCCAGCTGTA
>CBDDRQ010000216.1:0-3390 GCA_965233125.1 uncultured bacterium | reverse complement strand
ATCGCCGCGATCTCCTCGAGCGGCTGCGTCATGTAGCCGTCCTCGTCGAGCGCGTCGATCAGCACCTCGACGAAGGCGCGGTCGCGCCCGCCGAGGTTGGTGAGCGAGAGCTGCGCGCGCAGGTGCTCGCGCAGCGTCGGCTGGCCCGCATGGCTGAAGCGGTCGCGGTCGCCTTCCTCGTCCTCAGGCGCGCCGCGCCAGTTGGCGGCGAGTTCGCCCGACCAGTCGTCTCCCGAAGAGGCCGTCGATGCCGCTTCCGGCGCCGGGGTAGTTTCGACTTCATTCTTCGAAGCGCGGGGCGCTTCGTGCTCGCCGCCGTCGGCGTCCTCGCGCTCGAGGGCCGGGTTCTCCATCAGAAGGCGGTCGATTTCCTGGTTCAGCTCGACCGTCGAGAGCTGCAGCAGGCGGATCGACTGCTGCAGCTGCGGCGTGAGGGTAAGGTGCTGCGATAAACGGAATTGAAGCGAAGGCTTCATCAGGCCCGCGGGTGAATGCGACGGCTACATACGGAAGTTCTCGCCCAGATATACTCGGCGTACGCTGTCATTATAGACAATCTCCTCGGGATGGCCCGATGCGAGCACGGCGCCCTCGTTGATGATGTAGGCGCGGTCGCAGATCCCCAGCGTTTCCCGGACGTTATGGTCCGTTATGAGCACGCCGATGCCTCTTTCTTTGAGGAACCTAATGATGCGCTGGATGTCGAGCACCGCGATCGGGTCGACCCCGGCGAAGGGCTCGTCGAGCAGGATGAACGCCGGCTTGGTGCCCAGCGCCCGCGCGATCTCCAGGCGCCGGCGCTCGCCGCCCGAGAGCGAGAGCGCCGCGTGCTTGCGCAGGTGCGAGATGTTGAGGTCCTTGAGCAGCTCCACCAGGCGCGTCTCGGTCTCCTCGGGCGTCAGGCCCTGCAGCTCGAGGATCGCCTGCACGTTCTCCTCGACGCTCAGGCGCCGGAAGACCGAGTTCTCCTGCGGCAGGTACGAGATTCCCAGGCGCGCGCGGCGGTGGATCGGCAGGTGGGTGAGCTCGGCCGCGTCGAGGTAGATCGCGCCCGCGTCGGCCGGCACCAGCCCGACGATCATGTAGAAGCAAGTGGTCTTGCCGGCGCCGTTCGGGCCGAGCAGTCCCACCACCTCGCCGCTCGAGACGTCGAGCGACACGTCCTGCACCACGGTGCGCGACTTGTAGCGCTTGCGCAGGCGCTGCGAGCGCAGCTGGCTCACTTGCCGCCTTCGGGCGTGGTCTTGGGCTGCAGGATGGCGCGCACGCGCCCGTCGGACGGGGCCTTGCCCTTGCCGGCGCTCACCTGGAAGAAATCCGAGCGCTGGTCGACGAAGATGTAGTCGCCCGCGACCTCGTCGCCGCCGCGGTTCACGCGCGCGTTCTCGAACAGCTCGATGGTGCCCTTCGCGTCGTCGATGACGATGCGCCGCGCCTCGCCCTCCATCCACTCGCCCTGCGTGGCGGGGGGCTTCGCGTCCTGGCGCTGGCGGAAGCGCACCGGCTCGCCGGTGGCGGTGGACACCTGGTTGCCCTGGGCGTCCTCGCGCACGACCAGGCGGTCGGCGAGGACGCGGATCGTGCCGCGCGTCACCACCACGTCGCCCTCGAAGGTGTTGGTGCGCCGCGCGTCGTCGGCGCTCATGCGGTTCGCCTCGACCTGCGTGGGCTTCTCGCGGTCGGCTTTCTCCGCCGTTGCTGCCACGGAAAAGAGAACAAGAAAAAGGCAGAGAAGCTTCTTCACCTCGCATCCTCGGGCTGCTTTTCACCATTCAAGTCGAAGCGGGCGACCACGTCGTGGCGCAGCTCGAACTGGCGCGACTCGTTGTTGTACTCCAGGCCGCGGCCGGTGAGCGAGCGGTTGCCCTCGACGATCTTCACCGGCCGGTCGGTGCGCACCAGCGAGCGGTCGCGCAGGATGTGCAGGAACTCCGTGGTCATGCGCGCCTCGGGCCGCGCGGCGTCGGCTTCGCGCACCAGCACCACGTTCTCGTAGAGGAAGATCTCGTCGCCGTCGCGCGAGAGCGCGCCGCGCTCGGCGCGCACCGTGTAGCGCGGCTCGTCGGGCTTGGCGTGCAGCACGCGCGGGAAGACGAGCTCGGTCGAGTCGTCGTCGGGGAAATGCAGCATCTTCTCGGCCGAGAGCACGCTTTCGGCCGCGCCCTCGCGGTTGTAGGTGGTGGTGGTGAAGTTGTCGACGATGTAGTCGGGGTCGTGGCGGCGCAGCTGCGCCGGCGCCTCGCCGTCCTGTACCGTGCGCTCGAGCCAGAAGGTGAGCAGCGCGAGCGAGGTCATGAGCGCGAGCGGGAAGAGCCGCGTGGTGGAGAGCCTCATCGCAGGTACGCCTGCAGCGCCCGCTCCCAGCTGCCCTGCGCGCGCATCACCAGCTCGCAGACCTCGCGCGCCGCGCCGCGCCCTGCGGGCGCGGCGGCGACGTAGTGCACGCGGCTGCGCACCGCCTCGGGGGCCTCATGGGGCGCGGCGGCGAAGCCGCAGCGCGTCAGCACCGGCAGGTCCACGAGCTCGTCACCCATGAAGCCCGATTGCTCGGGGGAAAGACCGAGACGGCTGAGCAAAGAAACATATTCCTTGTGCTTGTCGTCGATGCCCTGCAGCACGTGCGCGATCTCGAGCTCCGCGGCGCGCGCGCTCACCGCCGGCGAGCTGCGTCCGGAGAGCAGCGCGCAGGCAACGCCGCTCGCCGCGAGCAGTTTCAGGCCGTGGCCGTCGAGGGCGTGGAAGCCCTTGAGCGCCTCGCCGCCGGCGCCGTACCAGAGCGTGCCGTCGGTGAGCACCCCGTCCACGTCGAAGACCATGAGGCGCACGCGCCGCGCACGTTGAGCGACCTCTTCGGGAAGATCCCTCACCGCAGGGAAGGCTCGCTCAAATCACTTTGGCGCGGAACAGATCGTGCATGTTGAGCGCGCCGACCAGCTCCCCGCGCTCGTCCACCACCAGCAGCTGGTTGATCTTGGATTCTTCCATGATGTGCACGGCTTCCGCAGCGAGCAGGTCCGGGCGCACCGTCTTGGGCTTGGGCGTCATCACATCATCGACGCGCCGCGCCAAGTCACCGTCTTTCTCCAGCGCCCGACGCAGATCGCCGTCGGTGAAGATACCGATCACCGCGCTGCCAGTGTCACGAACCGCGGTCATTCCCATCCTTCCGCGCGTGACTTCCGCGATGGCCTCCCGGATCGTGGCGCCGCTCCTGATCTGCGGAACTGCGGGGCCCGTGCGCATTACCGCTTCTACGCGCAGGAACGCATGCTGCACCCGTGCCTGGTCGGGCAATCCGCCCCGAGGGTGCATGTGTGCGAAATCGGCGGCCGAGAACCCGCGCGCGTCCAGGAGCGCTATGGCCAACGCATCGCCAAGCGCCAACGCCGC
>CBDDRQ010000215.1:0-17996 GCA_965233125.1 uncultured bacterium | reverse complement strand
CGACGTGGTGGCGCTCGCCAAGGGGCTCGCCTCCGGGGTGCCGGTGGGCGCCTGCGTAGTCGGCGGGCGCGCGAAGGGGGTATTCAAGCCCGGCAACCACGGCTCGACCTTCGGCGGCAACCCGCTCGCCATGACCGCGGTCGTCACCACCATCGACACCGTCAAGGATGAGAACCTGCTCGCCAACGCCGCGCGGGTTGGAGGAATGATTCAGGAAACCCTGAGAAGCCGGCTTGGCAATGCCGTAAGCGAGGTGCGCGGCATGGGACTCATGATCGGCGCGGAGATGGCGCGCCCCTGCGGCGAGCTGGTGAAGGGCGCGCTCGAGGCGGGCCTGGTCATCAACGTCACCGCGGAGAACGTGATCCGCCTGCTGCCCCCGCTCGTCATGAACGAGGCCGAAGGCCGCGAGGTGGTGGAGCGCCTCGCGCCGCTGGTCAAGGCCTTCGCGGACAAGCGCGCGGCGGCATGACGGCGAGCGTCCGCCACTACCTCCGCTTCGACGACTTCGGGCGCCAGGAATACGAGCACCTCTTCGCGAGGACGCGCTGGATCAAGGAGCGGTTCAAGCGCTATGAGCGCTACTGGCCGCTCGAGGACCGCACCCTGGTGATGATCTTCGACAAGCAGTCGACGCGCACGCGGCTCTCCTTCGAGGCCGGCATGCACCAGCTCGGCGGCGCGGCGATTTTCCTCGCCACGCGAGACTCGCAGCTCGGCCGCGGCGAGCCGGTCGAGGACATGGGCAAGGTGGTCTCGCGCATGTGCGACGTGGTGATGATCCGCACCTTCGAGCAGGACATCCTCTCCCGCTTCGCGCAGCACTCGCGCGTGCCGGTGATCAACGGCCTCACCAACGAGTACCATCCCTGCCAGATCCTCGCCGACGTCTACACCTACGAGGAGCAGCGGGGGCCGATCCGCGGGCGCACCGTCGCCTGGATCGGGGACTCGAACAACGTCTGCAATACCTGGCTGCAGGCGGCGCAGGTGTTCGGCTTCAAGCTGAACGTCTCCACGCCGCCGGGATACGAGATCGAATCGGAAAGGGGTTTCGAGAACTGCGAGTCGTTCGCCGACCCCATGCAGGCGGCGCGCGGCGCCGACCTCGTCACCACCGACGTGTGGACCTCGATGGGCTTCGAGGCCGAGAACGCCGAGCGCCGCCGCGACTTCGAGGACTGGCAGGTCGACGCCGAGATGATGCAAGCGGCGAAGAAGGATGCCCTCTTCATGCACTGCCTGCCGGCGCACCGCGGCGAGGAAGTGGCCGCGGAGGTGATCGACGGGCCGCAGTCGGTGGTCTGGGACGAGGCCGAGAACCGGCTGCACACGCAGAAAGCGCTCCTCGAGTTCCTGGTCCTGGGAAAGAAATAAGGTGTTCGGCGTCGCCGACCTCGGGGTTGCCGACTACGGGGCCTTCGTCGTCGCGGTGATCGTCTTCCTGGCGATTCCCGGCGTGGGCAACCTCGCGATCATCACCTCGACCGGCAAGGGCGGCATCGTCGGCGGGCTGGCGGCGACGCTGGGCGTGATCGTCGCCGACCAGGTGCTGATGTGGCTCGCCGTGGCGGGCGTGGCGGCCGCTCTCGCGGCCCATCCGGCGATCTTCGGCTTGGTCCAGTACGCGGGCGCGATCTACCTCGCCTGGCTGGGCATCCGGATGATCCTCGCCAGGCCGGGCGACGCGCCGGTGCTCGACATGCAGCCGCGCCGCTTCTTCCGCCAGGCGATGCTCATCACGCTCCTCAACCCGAAGGCGATCGTGTTCTACATGGCGTTCTTCCCGCTGTTCGTGGATCCCGCGCGGCACCGGGGACTGCTGACCTTCGGCCTGATGGCGGTGACGATCGCCGTCCTTACGTTCCTCTACTGCGTGGTCGTCATCTCGATCACGCGCTACGCCGCCGATCGCATGCGCGCCAGTCCGCGCGCCGCCGCCTGGCTCAACCGCGTCGCCGGCACCATGCTGCTCGGCTTCGGCGTCAAGCTCAGCGTTTCTTAGGTTTCCCCACGCCGAGCAGCGGCTTGGCGGCGTTCCCCAGCAGGCCCGCCTCGCCGTAGAGGCGCAGCTTCTCGCGCGTGTCGGCGATGTCGAGGTTGCGCATGGTGAGCTGGCCGATGCGGTCGCCGGGCGTGAAGTACACCTGCTCGCCCTTCTCCATCGTCAGCCGCTCGGGCTTGTAGCTGAGGTTCGGGCTCCGGGTGTCGAGGATCGAGTAGTCGTTGCCGCGGCGCAGCTCGAGCGTCACCTCGCCCGTCACCGCCTTCGCCACCCAGCGCTGCGCGGCCTCGCGCAGCATCATGGCCTGCGGGTCGAACCAGCGCCCCTGGTAGAGGAGCCGGCCGAGCGCGCGGCCGTTCGACCGGTACTGCTCGATCGTGTCCTCGTTGTGGATGCCGGTGACGAGCCGCTCATAGGCGATGTGCAGCAGCGCCATGCCCGGCGCCTCGTAGATGCCGCGGCTCTTCGCCTCGATGATGCGGTTCTCGATCTGGTCGCACATGCCCAGGCCGTGGCGGCCGCCGATGGCATTGGCTTCCTCCATCAGTTTCACGGGATCGGAAAAGCGCTGGCTGTTGAGGGCCACCGGCTCGCCCTCGGCGAACTGCACGCTGACTTGTTCGTTTCTTACTTTTACGTCCTCGCGCCAGAAAGCGACGCCCATGATCGGCTCGACGATGCCCATGCCCTTGTCGAGGAACTCGAGGTCCTTCGCCTCGTGGGTGGCGCCCAGGATGTTCGCGTCGGTCGAGTAGGCCTTCTCGGCGCTCATCCTGTATTCGATGCCCGCGGCGGCCAGGTACCCGGACATCTCCTTCCTGCCGCCCAGCTCGGCGATGAAGCGATCGTCGAGCCAGGGCTTGTAGATGCGCAAGGCCGGATTCGCGAGCAGGCCGTAGCGGTAGAAGCGCTCGATGTCGTTGCCCTTGTAGGTGCTGCCGTCGCTCCAGATGCCGACCTCGTCCTCGCGCATGGCGAGCACCAGCATCGTTCCGGTGACCGCGCGCCCCAGGGGCGTCGTGTTGAAGTACGTCGCGCCGGCGGTGGAGATGTGGAAGGCGCCGCTCTGGAGGGCGGCGATCCCCTCGGCGACGAGCTGCGGCCGGCACTCGACCAGCCGCGCCTTCTCTGCGCCGTAGGCGAGCGCCTTGCGCGGGATCTCGGCGTAGTCGGCCTCGTCGGGCTGGCCGAGATTCGCCGTATACGCGTAAGGGATTGCGCCTTTCGCGCGCATCCAGTGCACTGCGGCGCTGGTGTCGAGTCCTCCCGAGAAAGCGATGCCGATCTTCTCGCCCCTGGGTAGCGCGCCTAGGATCGCCGTCAAGTCATCGGTCTCCGAAAACGCGCATGATACGCGAGGATAGAATAGCGGCCGTGCGTGCCTTCGCTGCCCTGCTATTGCTCTCTTCCATGGAGGCGCTCTCCGCGCCCTTCGCGGTGCAGGTGGGCGAGGCGAAGATCGCGCTCGACGCGCCGCCGGGCTTCGCCGACTCGAGCTTCACCGGCTCGCCGCGCCTGCAGGAGCTCGCCGAGTCGCAGACCTCGCCCTCGAACAAGATCCTCATGTTCGCGATTTCCGACGGCGACCTGCGCCGCTTCATGACCGGCGACACGCCGGAATTCCGCCGCTACATGCTAGTCGTCACGCCCAAGGCCATGGAGCACGACCGCATCACGCCGGCCGCCTTCAAGGCGCTCGCCGACACTGCCGCGCGCGCGGCGGAGGGCGCCGACGCCGCCGAGCTGCGCAAGGATCCCGAGGTGTTCTCCCTGCAGCTCAGCACCCAGGTACCGCCGGCCCGCCGCGGCGGCGAGCCGCAGCAGGTCCTCACCACCCGCACCCTGATGCTGGTGCGCGGCAAGGCGCTTGACCTGACCGTCCTCGCGGTCCACGAGTCCCCCGCGGACGTCGACTGGATCCGCGCCGTCACCGCGCGCTGGGTCGAGGAGCTGCGGCGCCTCAACGCCCGCTAGCCCATGCCCTCTTTCGACATCGTCTCGCAGGTCAACCAGCAGGAAGTGAAGAACGCGGTCGAGCAGACCAACAAGGAAGTCTCGACCCGCTTCGACTTCAAGGGCTCCGACTCGCGCGTCGAGCAGAAAGAGCTCGAGCTCACCGTCTATGCCGACGACGAGTTCAAGCTCGGCCAGGTGATGGACGTCCTACGCGCACGCCTCGCCAAGAGGAACGTCGATGTCCGCTCGCTCGAGCCGGGCGCGGTCGAGAAGATTTCCGGCGACAAGGTGAAGCGCCCGGTGGCCGTGAAAGTCGGCGTGCCCCAGGAGAAGGGCAAGCAGATCCAGAAGCTCATCAAGGACGCCAAGCTCAAGGTCGCCGCCTCCATCCAGGGCGACGCCGTGCGCATCTCCGGCGGCAAGAAAGACGACCTGCAAGCGGCCATCCAGCTCGTGCGCACCTCCGTCACCGACCTGCCCCTGCAGTTCATCAATTTCCGGGACTGAGGTAGGATGGTTCCCGATCGGGAACCAAAAGCACCTTCCGGAGGCATTTCACCATGGCCGATAGTCCCGCCCAGCCGGTCGTCGAGCTGGTCACCTCCCCCGCCGAGCTCGGCGCCGCCATCCGCCGAGCGCGCGCGGCGATGAAGCTCAGCTACCGCGACGCCGCCGACCGCTGCGGCGTCGGCTACCGCTTCTTCATCGAGCTCGAGAACGGCAAGCCGACCGCCCGGCTCGACAAGACCCTCGCCGTGATGATGGGGGTGGGGCTCCTGCCGCTCATCGTGCCGCTCGAGGAGGCGATGAAAGCGTTCGGAAAATAGGCAAGGGCGTCAGGAAAGCTTGACGCGCGGCGCGAGAGGG
Organism: uncultured bacterium; assembly: GCA_965233125.1. GTDB lineage: Bacteria > Pseudomonadota > Gammaproteobacteria > Burkholderiales > SG8-39 > SCGC-AG-212-J23. The sequence goes on along the minus strand of CBDDRQ010000215.1, from coordinate 13,168 downwards.
ATAAATGCGGGACAAGCGGATAACTGCGCTGCCGCAAAAACTTGTCAGAGCGGAAGAGGTCGCTCCCTGCCCGCTGCCGTGCCGCTCGACAATCGTCTCGAGCCGAGCGCGCAACCGAGGAGAGCAGCGATGACCGCCACTGAACGCACTTACCGTCTCCTCCCGACGGGAACGAGAGCCCTGGGGAGCGAAAAGTCCGTGCCCGCCTGGTATCGGGCCATTCTTGGCCGTCTCCAGGGCGAGACGACCTCCGGCGAGATCGTCGACGCCATGAGCGGCCGCTCGAGAAAAGAGGTGCTCAGGTGGATCGACGAGCTGGAGACCCTGGGATTCGTCGAGCTGGTGGTCCCTGCCGCGCCGGAGGCGCCGGCCGAAGCCACGGCCGAGTTCGGGCTCGACCCTCTGCTTGCCCGGCTGCGGGCCGCCTGACCGGACTATCCCTTCGAGAGCCCTTCGGTCCAGCGCTCGTAGATGCGCTCGGCCACCATGTGCAGGGCGTCGAGGCGCGGGCCGAGGTTGCGCCGGATCTCCTCCGGCTTCTGCACCGCGGGGCTGCCGCCGGCCTCGCGGATCTCGTCGGCGCCGCCGCGCAGCCACAGCTCGATCAGGTCCTGCGTCATCTCGACATGGCATTGCATGCCGAAGTGCTTGCCCAGGGCGAAGGCCTGGTTGGCGCAGTGCTCGCCTTCGAGGATGCGCGTGGCGCCGGGGGGAATGCTGAAGGTCTCGCCGTGCCAGTGGAAGGACTCGAACGCCGGCAGGTCTCCCAGCCACTCGCGCGCGAGCTCGTTCTGCGCCACGCGCACCTCGCCCCAGCCGATCTCCTTCACCGGATTGGGGCCGACGCTTCCGCCGAAGGCCCTGGCGATGAGCTGGCCGCCCAGGCAGTGGCCGAGCACGGGGACGTCCTTGCGCACCGCCTCGCGCACGAGCTCCAGGGCGGGGGCGATCCAGGCAAGCCCGTCGTTCACGCTCATCGGCCCGCCCATGAAGGCGAGGCCCGAGAACCGGCGCACGTCGCGCGGCACCGGCGCCCCCTCGTCGAGCGCGACGAGCTGCACGGGAATTGAGCGGCGCTCGAGGTAGGTGGCAAAATAGCCCGGACCCTCGCTGCGGGCGGTCCTGAAGACGGCAACTGGGTTCATGCCCAACATTATTGCGCTATCGGCTCTCGCTCTGGCCCTCGCCGGCCTGCCGGCTCGCGCCGCCGACGTAGCGGTGGTCGGCACGATCGGCAACAAGGCGGCAGTGCTCGCGGTGAACGGCGGCAATCCCAAGACGGTGAAAGTCGGCCAGACCTGGAACGGCATCAAGGTGATCGAGATCCAGGGCGACCGCGCCACACTCGAGTTCGACGGCGAGCGGCGCGTCCTGCGCCGCGGCATGCACTACCGCAGCGCCGCCGCGAGCGCCGAGCGCCAGAGCATCACGCTGGCCGCCGACTCGCGCGGCCACTTCTTCATGGACGGCGCGATCAACGGCAGCCCGATCCGCTTCATCATCGACACCGGGGCGACGGTCGTCGCGCTGCCGGCGGCCGAGGCGGTGCGCCTGGGGCTGGACTACCGCAAGGGCGAGCGCGCCCTCACCAACACCGCCGGCGGCCCCGTTGAGGCCTTCCGCGTCCGGCTCGATCGCGTGCGGCTGGGCGACATCGAGCTCGCGGGCATCGACGGCGTGGTCATCGAGCGGGGCCTCGACGTGACGCTGCTCGGCATGAGCTTCCTCAACCGGCTGGAGATGCGTCGCGAGGGCCAGACCATGACCCTGATCCGGCGCTTCTAGCAGAACCTACTTCCCGGGAACGAGCGGCACGAAGCGCACCGGCAGCACGCGGCGCTCGTCGTAGCCGCCCTCGGCGCGCCTGGTCAGCAGCTTCAGGTACTGCGTGGCGCCGTCGCCGCCGACGGGAATCACCATGCGCCCGCCGGGCTTGAGCTGCTCGAGCAGCGCCTTCGGCACCTCGGACGCGGCGGCGGTGACGACGATGGCGTCGAAGGGCGCCTTCTCGGGCCAGCCCTGGTAGCCGTCGCCGATCCTGACTTCCACGTTGCCGTAACCGAGTTCCTCCAGACGCCTGGCCGCGCTCCTGCCCAGGGAGTCGACAAGCTCAATGGAATACACGCGCGCGGCGATCTCGGCCAGGACGGCCGCCTGGTAGCCCGAGCCAGTGCCCACGTCGAGAACCACCTGGTGGGGTTTCAGATTCAACAAATCCGTGGAAAGCGCGACGATGTAGGGCTGCGAGATGGTCTGGCCGGCGCCAATCGGCAGCGGGTGGTTGCGGTAGGCTCGGGAGGCCTCGGCGGGCGGCACCAGGCGGTGGCGCTCGACCTTGCCCAGCGCCGCGCGCACCGCGGGCGACATGCGCGCGAGCCCGGTCTCGGCGCGCGTCTCGGCGTACATGGCGTCCACCTCCTCCACCATGCGGGCGCGCTGCGCGGCGAAGTCTTGGCCGTGGACTTCCACGAGGAACAACCCCAGGAGAAACGCGGCTAGCGGGCGCGTTTCGTCTTCTCGATCAGCGCGTAGGCGCTGTGGTTGTGGATCGACTCGAAGTTCTCCGACTCGACCACGTAGGACTCGATGCGGCTGTCGAGGTTGAGCACGGCGGCGACGTCGCGCACCATGTCCTCGACGAACTTCGGGTTGTCGTAGGCGCGCTCGGTGACGTACTTCTCGTCGGGGCGCTTGAGCAGGCCGTAGAGCTCGCTCGAGCCCTGCTTCTCGACGATGTCGACGATCTCCTCGATCCAGACGAACTCGTTGGTGCGCGCGGTGACGGTGACGTGCGAGCGCTGGTTGTGCGCGCCGCGCTCGGAGATCTTCTTCGAGCACGGGCACAGGCTGGTCACCGGCACCACCACCTTCATGAGGAAGCTCTGCTTCTTCTTCTTGATCTCGCCGATGAAGACCACCTCGTAGTCGAGCAGGCTCTTCACCCCCGAGACCGGCGCTTTCTTCTCGATGAAATACGGGAACGCCATCTCGATGTGGCCCTCCTCGGCCTCCAGGCGCTCGACCATCTCGCGCAGCATCACCTGGAAGGTCTCGACGGTGATCTCGCGCTCGTGCTCCTCGAGGATCTCGACGAAGCGCGACATGTGCGTGCCCTTGAACTGGTGCGGCAGGCACACGTACATGTTGAACGTTGCGATGGTGTGCTGCACCCCGCCCGCGCGCTCCGTGATGCGGATCGGGTGGCGGATCGCCTTGACGCCGACCTTGTCGATCGCGAGCTTGCGCGAATCGGGGGTCGACTGGACGTCGGGGATGGTCTGCAGGTCGCGTTTCATGGCTTCGATTCTAACATCCGAGTAATTTACTCGGCTATTAGTGGCGCCTCGTCAGCGTAAGGGTGCGGCCCGCCCGCTGCATCTCCACCTGGTTCAGAAAGCTCATTCCCAGCAAGACGATAGGCAGCTCGTTGCCGAGGCTGACGGTGGCGTCCACGTCGCGCAGCACGATGTCGCCGAGCTGCACCACGGCGAGCCTCGCCCGCAGCCCCGGCCGCACGCCGCCCGCGGTGTGCATGTCCATGCGCTGCGCCCCCGCAAGGTTGATGCCCAGGCGCTGCGCGTCGCTCAGGTTGAGCGCCACGGTCGAGGCGCCCGTATCGACCAGGGCGCGCACAGCCACGCCGTTGATCGTCGCGTTGGCGAGGAAATGGCCGCGCGCGTCGGCGTGCAGCACCACGCTGGAGGATGTGCTCGAGCCGAGCGCCATCTGCCAGCGCCGGCCCTCGATCTCGATGAGCGCGCCCTGCGGCCCGATGCCGATCAGACGCACGCCCTCGGGCGAGGCCTCGCCCGGGCGCAGCACGCGCACCATCGAGCCGTTCACCAGCAGGTCGACCCGGTTCGGGCCGATCGACATCACCATCACCGTGGTGGCGGAAGCCGCGAAGCTCGCCGCCGCGAGCACGAGCGCGGCACCGAGGCGCCTCAAGCGGTCCCCAGGGCGCCGCGGATCGACGCGGCGATACCCGCGGCGTCCAGACCGACCGAGGCGAGCAGCCGCGCCGGGTCGCCATGGTCGATGAAGCGGTCCGGAAGGCCGAGCAGCAGCACCGGCTTCTTCGCGTCTATCTGAGTCATTTGTTCACAAACAGCGGATCCCGCCCCGCCCATGACTTGATGCTCCTCGACGGTCACCAGCAGCTCGTGCTCTTCGGCGATCTGTCGTACCAGGTCCGCGTCGAGCGGCTTCACGAAGCGCATGTTCGCCACCGTGGCGTCGAGGGACTCGGCGGCCTCGAGGGCGGGCTTGAGCATGGCGCCAAAGACGAGGATCGCCACCCGCCTGCCCTTGCGCACGATCTCGCCTTTTCCGACCGGCAAAGGCTCCAATGCGGCGCTGACCTCGCCCGGCGCGGCGCCGCGCGGATAGCGCACCGCCGCGGGCGAGCTCATGCCGAAGCCGGTGGAGAGCATGCGCCGGCACTCCTCGGCGTCGGAAGGCGCCATGACGGTAAGGTTGGGCACGGTGCGCAGGTACGCGTAGTCGAAGGCGCCGTTGTGCGTTGCGCCGTCGCCGCCCACCAGGCCGCCCCGGTCGAGCGCGAACAGCACCGGCAGGTTCTGGATCGCCACGTCGTGGATGAGCTGGTCGTAGCCGCGCTGCAGAAAGGTCGAATAGATCGCGAGCACGGGCTTCATGCCCTCGCACGCGAGCCCGGCGCAGAAGGTCACGGCGTGCTGCTCGGCGATGCCGACGTCGAAGTAGCGCTCGGGGAAGCGCGCCGAGAACTCCACCATCCCCGAGCCCTCGCGCATCGCCGGCGTCACCGCGACGAGGCGCGGATCCCGCGCCGCCATGTCGCTGAGCCACCCGCCGAACACCTGCGAGTAGGTCGGCCGGCTGCCGGTGGTTGCCTTGATTCCGATGGAAGGATCGAACTTGCTCGGCCCGTGATACGCGATCGGGTCGTCCTCGGCGAGCTTGTAGCCCTGGCCCTTCCTCGTGATGACGTGCAGGAACTGCGGGCCCTTCAGCTTCCGGATGTTGGCGAGGGTCGGAATCAGCGCGTCGAGGTCGTGGCCGTCGATCGGGCCGATGTAGTTGAAGCCGAACTCCTCGAACAGCGTCGAGGGCGTCACCATGCCCTTCACGTGCTCCTCGGCGCGCCGCGCGAGCTCCCACACGCCGACGCGCTTCAGGAGGTGCTCGCTCGCGCGCCGCGCGCTCGAATAAATACGGCCCGAGAGCAGGCGCGCGAGGTAGTTGGTGAGCGCCCCCACCGGCGGCGAGATGGACATCTCGTTGTCGTTCAGGATCACCAGCAGGTCGGCGTCCATGGCGCCGGCGTTGTTCAGCGCCTCGAAGGCCATGCCCGCCGACATCGCGCCGTCGCCGATGACGGCGATGCAGCGCCGGCTTTCCTTCTTCAGCTTGGCTGAAACCGCCATGCCGAGCGCCGCGGAGATCGAGGTCGACGAATGCGCCGTGCCGAAGGTGTCGTAGCGCGACTCCGCGCGCCGCGGGAAGCCCGAGATGCCGTCGAGCATGCGCAGGCGCGCCATCGCCTCGCGCCGGCCGGTGAGGATCTTGTGCGGGTAGGTCTGGTGCCCGACGTCCCAGACGATGCGGTCCTCCGGCGTGTCGAACACGTAGTGCAGCGCGATGGTGAGCTCCACCGTGCCGAGGTTGGACGAGAGATGCCCGCCGGTCCTGGACACCGACTCGAGCACGAAGGCGCGCAGCTCCGCGGCGAGCTGGCCGAGGCTGCGGCGCTCGAGCGCGCGCAGCTGCGCCGGCTCGTCGATCGTCTTGAGCAGCTCGTACATCGATGGATTCTAGAATCTTCTCAGGACGATGAAGTCGGCGAGCGAAGCGAGGCGGCCGGCGCGCCCGCCCAGCCCCTGGAGGGCGTCGAGCGCCTGCGCGCGCAGCGCCTGCGCCATCTCCCTGGCGCGGGCGATGCCCATGGCCGAGACATAGGTCGGCTTGCCCTGTTTCGCGTCCTTGCCCGCGGTCTTGCCCAGCGTCGCGGTGCTCGCGTCCGCGTCGAGGACGTCGTCCACCACCTGGAAAGCGAGCCCCACCGCCTTGGCGTAGCGGTCCAGCATCGCCCTTTCCGCGTCACTCAGGGAATTTCCGCAGGAAGACCCCAGGAGGACGGCGGCGCGGATCAGCGCGCCGGTCTTGTGGATGTGCATGAACTCGAGCGCCGGGACGCCCAGCGACGTGCCGGTCGCCTCCAGGTCGATCTGCTGCCCGCCCGCCATGCCGCGCGAGCCGGCGGCCGCGGCGAGGGTCTTCACCATCTCGAGCTGCGCGCGCGGGTCGTCGGCGAGCCGGTGCTCGGCGAGCAGCTGGAAGGCGAGCGAGTGCAGCGCATCGCCCGCGAGGAGCGCCGTGGCCTCGCCGAACTCGACGTGCGCGGTCGGCTTGCCGCGCCGGAGCACGTCGTCGTCCATGCAGGGCAGGTCGTGGTGCACCAGCGAGTAGGCGTGGATGAGCTCGACGGAGGCGGCCGCGATCTCGAGGCGCCCGGCAGCCGCGCCGGCCACCTCCCCCGCGGCGAACGCGAGCAGCGGGCGCACGCGCTTGCCGCCCTCGAGCGTGGCGTAGCGCATCGCCGCGTGCAGGCGCGCCGGCGCGATCTGCGCCTGCGGCAGCAGCCGCGCGAGGGCCGCTTCCATGCGCGCCTGGACGCTTCCCATCCAGGCCTGGAAATCAGTCTCTGTCGCCTGCATCTTCCAAAGGCTTGAGAACTTCGCCCTCGAGAACCTTCACCTGCTGCTGCGCCGCTTCGAGGCGGCCCTGGCAGAAGCGCGCCAGCTCCAGGCCGCGCTTGTGCGTGGCCAGCGCCTGCTCCAGCGAGAGCTCGCCGCTTTCCATGCGCTTCACGATTTTTTCCAGCTCGGCGAGAGCCTTCTCGAAGGAGAGCTCGCCTGAAGGTTGGCTCATCTTTGAGTAAAATACTGTTTTTCTAGGGGCTTTACAACGAACGCGAGGTTGAAGGCGAAATGTCCGACGTAGCACGGCTTGCGCGCAAGCGGCCGGCGAAGCCGCAGCTGCCGGTCTCCTGGTACTTCGATCCGCAGGTTTTCGCTCTCGAGAAGAAGCTGCTCTTCGCCGCCGGCGCGAACTACGTCGGGCACGAGCTGATGGTCCCGGAGGTCGGCGACTACCACACGCTCGCGTGGGACGACCACGCCAGGGTGCTGGTGCGAAGCGCCTCCGGCGTGCAGCTCCTGTCGAACGTCTGCCGGCACCGCCAGTCGACCATGCTCGAAGGGCGCGGCCACGTGGAAAACATCGTCTGCCCGCTGCATCGCTGGACCTACGACCTCGAGGGCGAGCTGCTCGGCGCGCCGTTCTTCGAGGAGACCCCCTGCGCCCGGCTGCCCTCGACGCCGCTCCTCAACTGGAACGGGCTGCTCTTCGCCGGCCCGCGCAACCCGCGCAAGGATCTCGCGCACATCAGCACCGCCGCGGACTGGGACTTCAGCGGCTACGTGCTCGACTCGGTGCGCGTCGACGAGTACGACATCAACTGGAAGACCTTCGTCGAGACCTACCTCGAGGTCTACCACGTCAATCCGTACCACCCTGGCCTGGGTAACTTCGCCGACTGCGAGAACTTCAGCGTCGACTACGGCGAGGAGTACTCGATCCAGATCGTCGCCGCCAAGGCCGGCCTGGAGCGCCCGGGCACGCCGGTCTACCGCAAGTGGCACGAGGCCTGCCTGAAGCAGCTCGACGGGCGCACGCCCAAGTACGGCGCGCTCTGGGCGAGCTACTACCCGGGCCTCACCTTCGAGTGGTACCCGAACGTGCTGGTCGTCTCTCACCTCGTCCCGCGCTCGCCGACGCGCACCACCAACGTGGTCGAGTTCTACTACCCCGAGGAAATCGTCCTCTTCGAGCGCGAGTTCATCGAGGCGCAGCAGGCGGCGTACGTCGAGACGGCGCTCGAGGACCACGAAATTTGCAAGCGGCTGGACCGCGGGCGCCGTGCGCTCCACGAGACGGGGCGCGACGACGCCGGCCCCTACCAGTCGCCGATGGAAGACGCGGAGGTGCATTTCCATGAGTGGCTCCACGCTCGTCTCGACGCAAGAACTTAGCCGCGGCCCTGGCGCGTGGCGGATCTTCGATTGCCGCCACGACCTCGCCAGGCCCGAGCTCGGTGAGGCGCAGTATCGCGAAAGCCATATCCCCGGCGCGCTCTTCGCGAGCCTGGAGCGCGACCTCTCCGCGCCCAGGGACGGCGCCAACGGGCGCCATCCCCTGCCAGACCCCGGGGCGTTCATCGCCTGGCTAGGCCAGCAGGGACTCAGGCCCGAGGACCGGGTGGCGTGCTACGACGCGGGCAACGGCGCCATGGCGGCGCGGCTGTGGTGGATGCTGCGCTGGGTGGGGCACGACGCCGTCGCCGTCCTCGACGGCGGGATCGCGAAGTGGATCGGGGAAGGCCGGCCGGTCACCGCCGAAGTGCCTCGCTTCGCCCCGACGCGCTATCCGACCCGGCTCCGTGCGGATGCCGCTGTCGATGTTCACGACGTAAAGAGCAGTCTCGGTAAAAACCTCCTCCTGGACGCCCGCGCTCCCGCGCGCTGGCGCGGGGAGTCCGAGCCCATCGATCCCGTCGCCGGGCGCATTCCCGGCGCGAAGAACCGCTTCAACATCGACAACGTCCAGGCGGACGGGACTTTCAAGGATCCCGAGGCCTTGAGGAAGGAATTCCTGTCGGTCCTGGGCGGCCGTGAGCCTTCCGAGGCCGTCCACTACTGCGGCTCGGGCATCGCGGCGTGCCACAACCTGCTCGCGATGGAGCTCGCGGGCCTGCCCGGCGGCAAGCTCTACGCCGGCTCGTGGAGCGAGTGGATCGCGGACGCCGCGAGGCCGCGTGAGCGCGGCTGACGCACTCCTCGTCCTTCATTTCGCGATCGTCCTGTTCATCGTCGGCGGCCTGATCCTCACCTGGGCCGGCGCGCTGCTGGGCTGGGGCTGGATCCGCAACCCCTGGTTTCGCTACCTGCACCTGGGCGCGATCGCCTTCGTCGCAGCCGAGGCCCTGCTCGGCATCGCCTGCCCGCTGACGATATGGGAAGACATGCTGCGCGGCGGGGTGCGCGCAGAGTCGTTCGTCGGGCGATGGGTCGAGCGGCTGCTCTACTACCGCGCGCCTGGGTGGGTGTTCACGTCCCTCTACCTCGCGTGGACCGCCGCGACCCTCGTCACACTACGGCTCGCTCCGCCCAGGCAAAGAGCTGGCTGAACACCTCCTCGCGGATGCGCCGCGGCGAGCAGACGAGGTCGTGCCACGCGCCCGGAAACGACAGTACCGTGACCTCGGGGCCGAGCAGCCGCGACCAGCGCGCGATGTGGCGCCAGTCGAGCACCACGTCGGACTCGTCGCCGTGCATCGAGAGGACCGGGCAGCGGATCGCAAGGCCCTTGTGCACCTTCGCGAACGCGTCCGAGATGGCGCCGACCCAGCCGTAGTAGAGCGGGAAGCCCTGCAGCGGCTTGAGCTTCGCGTCGAAGGTCCATTCGGCGAGCAGCGCCTGCGTGTAGTCGGGCTTGAACGCCTTGGGGTCGTTGAGGAACGGGAAGAAGCGCCCGAGCGCCGCCGCGAGGTGGATCTGCGGCTTGCGCCAGTCGGGCACGTTCCAGTCGAGGAAGGCGCTGTTCAGCCAGAGCCGCTCGATCTCGTCGCGGCGCTCGCCCTCGTGCGCGTAAAGCGAGCAGACGAGCCCGCCGGTCGAGTGGCCGGCGAGCAGCACCGGCTGGCCGATCGCCTCGATGGCGCGGCTGATGTCGGCGTAGTACTCGGACAGGCTCTTGCAGAAGTTCGGGTGCTGGTGCTCGCGCAGCGAGCGGCCGTGCTTGCGCAGGTCGAGGGCGTGGAAGGCGTAGCCTTCGGCGGCGAAGCGCTCGGCCATGTGGCGCTGGAAGAAGTAGTCGCTGAAGCCGTGGATGTACAGCACGGCGCCCGCCGGGGCGTCGCCGACGGGAAGACGAACGAGCGTCGCCACGACCGCCCCGTCGTAGTCGTCCGCGAAGCCGAGCTCGAGCGCCTCGAAGCCCGGAAGGAGCGGGTCAGGCCGCCAAGGGTTCATGGCGCAAGAGTGCCCAGCGGACGTGCTCCCTGACAAGCGCGGAAGGATGGTCCGCCCGGGCGCGCAGCGCCGCGACCACCTCCGGCGTCCCCGGCGCGTTGCCCAGGCCGACCGCCAAGTTGCGCAGCCACCGCTCGTAGCCGATGCGCCGGATGGGCGAGCCGCGCAGGCGCAGGTCGAACTCCGTCTCCGTCCAGGCAAAGAGCTCGACGAGGGTCGCCCGGTCGAGGCCATTTCGAACTTGAAAATCCGGCTCCCCACTCGGGGAAGCAAATCTGTTCCACGGACAAACCGTCTGGCAATCGTCGCAGCCGTAGACGCGGTTGCCGATGAGCGGGCGCAGCTCTTCCGGAATCGCGCTCTTGTGCTCGATGGTGAGGTAGGAAATGCAGCGCCGCGCGTCGAGCCGGTAGGGGCCGCGGATCGCCCGCGTCGGGCATATTTCGATACAGCGCTCGCAGGTCCCACAGCTGTTTTTCTCGGGGGAATCCACGGGCAGGGGCAAATCGCAATAGATCTCCCCGAGGAAGAACCACGAGCCCGCATCGCGCGACAGCAGCAGCGTGTGCTTGCCGCGCCAGCCCAGGCCCGCCTTCGCCGCGAGCTCGACCTCCATCACCGGCGCGGAGTCCGAGAACACCCGGTAGCCGAAGGGCCCGATCTCGGCCGCAACCCGGTCGCAAAGCGCCTGCAGCCGGCTGCGCAGGACCTTGTGGTAGTCGCGCCCGCGAGCGTAGCGGGCGATCATCGCAAAGCTGGAAGGTTTTTCTTTTTCTTCCTCATCGTTCAGATAATCCATCCGGCAGGCGATGACGCGCAGCGTGCCGGGGCGGAGCTGCGCCGGCCGCGCGCGGAGCGCGCCGTGGCGGGCCATATACTCCATCTCCCCATGCCAGCCTTGCGCCAGCCATTCGAGCAGCCGCGGCTCGGCCGCCGAGAGGTCGGCGTCGGCGATGCCCACGGCCTGGAAGCCGAGCTCGGCGCCCCAGGCCTTGATGCGCTGCGCGAGCGCCGTGGTGTCCATGCCCGAGTTTAATTTGCCGGACGCCGCCGCCACCGAGCGGCTCGGGGCGGCGCTCGCCGCGGGCATCGCCCCGGGACGCGTGCTGCACCTCAAGGGGGACCTGGGCTCGGGGAAAACCACCCTCGTCCGGGGCCTCCTGCGGGCCCTGGGCCACCGCGAACGGGTGAAGAGCCCGACGTATACTTTGCTTGAACCTTACACACTTTCGAGCTTAAACTTGTATCATTTTGATTTCTATCGGTTCAAGGACCGATCGGAATGGCTAAGCTCAGGTTTCCGCGAATACTTCAATCCGGCCTCGGCCTGCATCGTCGAGTGGCCGGAGCGGGCCGCGCCGTATCTGGCGCCGCCGGAGCTCGAGGTGACGCTGGAGTTTGCGGGCGATGCACGCCGGGCCCGCGTCGAGGCGCGCACGCCGGCCGGCACCTCCTGGCTTTCCTCGTTGCCGCCTTTCTCGTAGGCGCCGCCGAGGCGCAGGTCGTGGCGAGCCGCATCTGGCCGGCGCCCGACTACACCCGCATCACGCTCGAATCCAGGGGCGCCATCAAGCACAGCGTCTTTACCCTTAAGGACCCGGAGCGCCTGGTCCTCGACCTGGAATCGGACGAGCTCTCCGCGGCGCTCGCGGATCTGTACGCCAAGGTCACCGCCGGCGACCCCTACATCCAGGGCCTGCGCGTGGCGTACAACCGGCCGGGCGTGATCCGGGTCGTCATGGACCTCAAGACCGAGGTCACGCCGCAGGTCTTCACGCTCAAGCCGATCGGCGAGTACGGGTTTCGCCTCGTGCTCGATCTGTATCCCGCGCTCGCCGTCGATCCCCTCATCGCGCTGATCGAGGAGTCGCAGAGGAAGGCGAAGCCCGGCACCGGCGAGGTCGCCCGCCTCGCCACCATCGTCATCGACCCCGGGCACGGCGGCGAGGACCCCGGGGCGATCGGCCGGCATGGCTCGCGCGAGAAGGACGTCACGCTCATCATCGCGCGGCGCCTGAAGGCCCTGATCGACGCCGAGCCCAACATGCGCGCGCTGCTCACGCGCGACGGCGACTTCTTCCTGCCGCTGCACGCGCGCGTCGAGAAGGCGCGCAGGGTGCGCGCGGATCTCTTCGTCTCGATCCACGCCGACGCTTTCGTGCGGCCGCACGCGCGCGGCTCGTCCGTGTTCGCGCTCTCCGAGCGCCGCGCGACCTCGGAGGCGGCGCAGTGGCTGGCCAAGAAGGAGAACGAGGCCGACCTCGTCGGCGGGGTGAACCTCGACGTGAAGGACCGCTACCTCGCGCAGACCCTGCTCGACCTGTCGCAGACCGCGACCATCGACCACAGCCTGCGCCTGGGGAGCTCGGTGCTGCGCCGCCTGGAGTCGGTCAACACGCTGCACAAGCCGCGCGTCGAGCAGGCGAGCTTCGCGGTGCTCAAGGCCCCGGACATCCCCTCGATCCTGGTCGAGACCGCCTTCATCTCCAACCCCGACGAGGAGAAGCGCCTGAACGACGAGGCCTACCAGGACAAGCTGGCGCGGGCGATCCTCGACGGCATCCGCGAATACTTCGCGAAGCATCCGCCGCGCCCGCAGTCACCCCTGGCGCTGAACTGAGCTGTTCCTGAAGTAGGCGAAAAGGCCCGGCGAGATCGACAGCAGGACGATGAGCAGGATCACCACGGTGAGGTTGTTCTTCACCACCGGGATGTTGCCGAAGAAGTAGCCCGCCGTGCACAGCGACAGCACCCAGATCAGCGCCCCCGCGACGCAGTAGCCGATGTAGCGCGGATACGGCATGCCGCCCACGCCGGCCACGAACGGCGCGTAGGTGCGCACGATCGGGACGAAGCGCGCGAGGATGATCGTCTTGCCGCCGTGGCGCTCGTAGAAGTCGTGCGCGCGCTGCAGGTGGGCCGGGTTGAACCAGCGCGATTTCGGATAGTGGAAGACCTTCGGCCCGAGCCAGCGGCCGACGAAGTAGTTGACGTTGTCTCCGCACAGCGCCGCGGCGACCAGGGTCGCCATCACCGCAGGAAGGTCCATGCCCCCGACCGCCGCCACCGCGCCGGCGTCGGAGAGAAGCGAATCC
>CBDDRQ010000214.1:0-26489 GCA_965233125.1 uncultured bacterium | reverse complement strand
CTGAGCACCGTGATCGCCGTCATGGGCGTGTGGTTCGACTGGATCCGCATCGCCGGGGCCGCCTACCTGGTATGGCTGGGGTGGAAGCTGCTGCGCTCGCCCGACGAGCTCGGCCAGCCCGGCGGTGCCGCGGCGCCGCGCGGCGGGTTCTTCCTGCAGGGGCTGCTGGTGATCCTGTCCAACCCCAAGGGGCTGCTCTGGTTCGGCGCCTTCATCCCGCAGTTCGTCGACCCGAAGGGCGACTACGTCGGGCAGATCGTGCTCCTTGGCGTCACCGCCATGGCGGTCGCGCTCGTCTCCGACGGCGCCTACGCCGTGCTCACCGGCCGCGCCGGCGCCCTGCTCTCGCGCCAGCGCGTGCGCCTCGTGTCCCGCCTGAGCGGCGCTTTCCTGGTGGGCGGAGGCATCTGGCTGGCTTTGACCCGCAGGTGACGCATCGGCTTTGCGTAGCGCCGATGATGGACTGGACGGACCGGCACTGCCGGTTCTTCCTGCGCCAGGTGAACTCGGGCGCGCGGCTGTACACCGAGATGATCACCACCGGCGCGCTCATACACGGGGATGTGCAAAGACACCTCGCCTTCAGCGAAGAGGAGCACCCTGTTGCGCTTCAACTGGGCGGCAGCGAGCCCGAGGAGCTCGCGCACTGCGCGAAGCTCGGCGAGCAGTACGGCTACGACGAGATCAACCTGAACATCGGCTGCCCGAGCGAGCGGGTGCAGCGCGGCGCCTTCGGCGCCTGCCTGATGGCGGAGCCGGCGCTGGTGGCCGATTGCGTGAAGAGAATTCGAGATGAAGTGCAAATCCCCGTTACGGTGAAGCACCGCATCGGGCTGGACCGCATGGAGGACTACGGCTTCGTGCGGGACTTCGTCGGCACTGTCGCCGAAGCCGGCTGCGGCACCTTCATCGTCCACGCGAGGAACGCCGTGCTGAAAGGGCTCTCGCCGAAGGAGAACCGCGAGGTCCCGCCGCTGCGTTATGAGTACGTGTATCGCCTGAAGCGCGACTTCCCCGCGCTCGAGATCGTCATCAACGGGGGCATCACGACCCTCGAGGAAATGGAAGTTCACTTGCAAACCGTGGACGGCGTCATGCTCGGCCGGGCGGCGTACCACAACCCGTGGCTCCTCGCCGACCCCGGCAAGACCCGGGCCGATGTCGTGCGCGCCATGCACCGGTATGCCCAGGGAAAGGCCCCCCTGCGCAGCGTCACCCGCCACATGCTCGGCCTCTACCACGGCCACCGGCGCGCGCGCCTGTGGCGGCGCATGCTCTCCGATCCGGTGCCGCGCGACCGGAACGACCCCGAGCTTCTGCTCGATGCCCTCGAGGCGATCGAAAGCCAAGCTATGATTGCCGCCTGACCTGGAGAACCCAATGTCCGCCAACCCGAAATTCAAGTCCACCCCGGTCCGCGAGCGCGTCAGCAAGGAAGAGTGGCAGCTGCGCGTCGACCTCGCCGCCGCCTACCAGCTCGCGGCGCTCTACAGGTGGACCGACCTCATCTTCACGCATTTCTCGGCGCGGCTCATGGGCCAGGACGAGTTCCTGATCAATCCCTACGGGCTGATGTTCGACGAGGTCACCGCCTCCAACCTGGTCAAGGTCGACCACGACGGCAACGTGCTCGACGACCCGACCGACTCGGGGTTCAACCAGGCGGGCTTCGTGATCCACGGCTGCGTGCACGAGGCGCGCCCGGAGGCCGGCTGCGTGATCCACACGCACACCCGCGCCGGCGTCGCGGTGTCGGCGATGAAATGCGGCCTGCTGCCGATCAGCCAGCACGCCATGCGCGTGCAGGCCGAAGTCACCTACCACGACTACCACGGCATCGCGCTCGACCTCGAGGAGCGCAGAACCCTGGCCGCCGACCTCGGGCCGAAATCGAAGGCCATGATCCTGCGCAACCACGGCCTGCTCACGCTCGGCGCCACGGTGCGCGAGGCCTTCGAGCTGATGTACTACCTCGACTGCGCCTGCCAGATCCAGATCGACGCCTGCTCCGGCGGCATGGACAACGTGCTGCTCATGAGCGAGCAGGCAGCGAAGACCACCAGCGAGCAGTTCAACCGGCCCAACCGCTCCGCCGAGCACAAGGACTGGCCCGCGCTGCTGCGCCTGCTCGAGCGCAAGGGCATCAAGTACGCTGTGTGACCGGCCTGCGGCCGGGGAGCTGCAGCACGGTGAAGATGGCGAGGGCGGTAAAGCCGCAGACGCCGTAGAACACCCCCTGCGGCAGCGCGTTGTCCATCAGCCAGCCATAGAACACCGGCGTCGCGAGCGAGCCGACGTCGAGCCCCGAGTAGACGAACCCGTACACCCGCCCGGTCGCGCCGGCGGGCGTGGACGAGCGCACGATCATGTCGCGGGATGGCCCGGTGGCGCCGACCGCGAAGCCGGTGAACGCGAGCAGCGCCGGCAGCGCCGCGCCCGGCACGCCGCCCATCGCGATGACCAGCATCGCGGCGGCGCCGACCGCCAGCCCGCCCGCGGCGACGAAATCGTGCCGCTGCGCGCGGTTCGCGATGAAGCCGCCGGCGAAGATGCCGCAGGCCGAGCCGACCATGTAGGCGGTGAGCGCGCTGGAAGCGAGGGCGGCCGCCACCCCGTACTGCACCGTCATCGCCGCGACGCTGAAGCTCTGCAGCCCGGCGAGCCCGGCGGCGTAGATGGCGAAATAGAGGAAGCACATCACCACCGGGGCGGCGAAGAGGACGCGCAAGTCCTGGCTCGCGGCGGGTCCCCGCGCAGCGGCTTCGGAAACGTGCAGCCTGCCTGCGTTCGCGGCGAGCAGCGCGAACACGGCGAGGCCGACCGCCGCGGCGGCGAGGAGCGCCGTGTGCCAGCCGAACAGCGCGCCCAGCGTGCCGCTGAACGCCGGCGCCGCCGCGTAGCCGAGCGACCCGGCGACCCCGTGCGCGCTGTAGGCGTGCCCGAGCCGTCGCGCCTCGACGCGCGAGTTGAGGATGGAGAAATCGGCGGGATGGAACACGCTGTTGCCCACGCCGGTGACGAGCGCCCCCAGCACGAGCTGCGCGTAGCTTCCCGAGAGCGCCGCGACCAGCGTCCCCAGCGCGAGCAGGCCGATGCCGCCGATCAGCACCGCCCGGCCGCCGTAGCGGTCGACCACGAAGCCGGCCACCGGCTGGCAGATGCCCGAGACCGCGTAGAAGAGCGCCACCACGAAGCCGAGCGCGGCGTAGGAGACGCCCAGATCGTCCTTGATGAAGGGAAAGAGCGGCGGGATGACGAGCTGGAAGAAGTGGCTCGTGCCGTGCGCCAGCGCGACCAGGCCGATCACCGCCTTCATTTCAGCCCGTTCACGAACGCGCTTATCGCTTGCAGCGTCTGCTCGGGCCGGTCGCGGAAGGGGCTGTGGCCGCAGCCCTCGAGCTTGAGGAGCTCGCAGGGACCGGCGACGCGCCGCGCGATCTCGTCGAGCTGCGCCATGGTGCCGTACTCGTCGTCGCGGCCCTGGATGGCGAGCACCGGGCAGCGCACCTGCGGCAGGTAGTCCTCGCGGATGTCCCAGCCCTCGAACTCGGGGTCGAGCCAGACCTCGGCCCAGCCGTAGAAGGTCTTGCGCGCGTCGCGGTGGTAGCGGCCGAGCTTCTCGGGCAGGTCCGTGCTTTCGAAGGTCTCCCTGGCTTTGCGGATGGAGCTGAGGCAGACCGGCTCGATGAAGACATGCGGCGCCATCGCCGCCACGCCGCGCACCTTGTGCCCGGCGCCGGCGTGGATGAGCGCGATCGACGCGCCGTCTGAATGGCCGATCAGGATGGGATCTTCAATTTTCAGAAGGGACAAGAGGGCGGGCAAAGACGCCAAACCCTCCTCGTGCATGAAGCGCACCGTCCGGCGCGGCTCCTGCAGCACGTCGGACTGCCCGTAGCCGTAGCGGTCGTAGACCAGCGCGCGGCAGCCGGTCGCGCGCGCCACTTGCGCCGGAAAATCGCGCCATTGCCGGATCGAGCCGAGCCCTTCGTGCAGGAATACCAGAACCGGCTTGCCGCCCTCGTCGCCTTGCCATCCATAGGCGAGATTGCGGCCCGCCACCTTCAGGAAACCCATCGCATCGAAGATATCATGCGGCTCCCATGCGCGCCGCCGCCTATTTCGCGCTCGTCGTGTCGCTCCTCCTGTGGTCGGGAAACTGGATCGTCGGCCGCGCGGTGCGCGAGGACATCACGCCGGCGCTCGCCACGCTCGGGCGCGTGTTCATCGTCATGGCTGCGGTTCTGCCTTTCGCCTTCCAGGACTTCAAGCAGCGCCTGCGCGGCCTTTCGCGCGAGCAATGGCGGGTGCTCGTGCTCACCGGCTTCCTCGGCGGCGGGGTGCACCTCGCGATGCAGTGGGAGGGCCTGCGCACCACCACCGCGACGAGCGCGACGCTCTTCCTGTCGACTTCGCCGGTGTTCATCCTGCTGCTCGCGCCCTCGCTGCTCGGCGAGCGCGTGAGCACCCGGCAGTGGCTCGGCATCGGCGTGTCCTTTCTCGGCATCGCCGCGATCGTGAGCGAAGGCGACCCGGCCGCGCTGGCGAGCCTCTCGTTCAACCGCGGCGATCTCTTCGCGCTCGGCTCGATGTTCATGTGGGCGCTCTACACCATCATGCTCAAGCGCCGGCGCGACGCGCTCGACATGCCGCAGTTCCTGCTGGTACTCACCGTGGTCGGCGCGCTCACCCTTTCGCCCTGGGTGGCATGGGAGCTCGTGCACGAGCCGCACGCCTCCCTCTCGCGCAACGGCATGCTCGCCATACTCTACTCCGGCATCGGCTCGTTCCTGCTCGCCTACCTCGGCTGGAGCTACGCGGTGACGCGGCTCGGCGCGGCGCGCGCCGGCCCCTGGATGCACGGCGTCACGGCCTTCGGCGTGCTCCTCGCGGCGCTCTTCCTCGGCGAGTATCCCCGCTGGTACCACATCGCCGGCATCGCGCTGATCCTCGCCGGCATCGCGGTTTCGACCTTCCGCACCCGAAAGGGGTTGCGCTAGCGGCAGTGCTGGGCGATGAGGGCGCGCACCTTGTCGGCGTGCGCCTTGCGCTCGGCGTCGCTGAAGTAGACCTTCTCGCCGCGGTCCCAGCGGAAAAGACGCAGCTGCTCGCTGTAGGAGAGCTCGTCGCGCAGCCGCTCGCACTGCTGGGCGCGCACCTTGGCCGCCTGCGCGTGGCGCTCCTCCTCGTCGCGCTTCTGGATCTGGCGTCGGCGGAAGTCGGCGTCCTGCTCATCGAGGCTCTGCCGCGGCGGCGCGCTGCCCGGCCCGGCCGGCGGCGCGAGCAGGCGCGCCGCCACGCCCGGCGGCGGCTTCTCGCCGTAGCGCGCGCGCCCCTGCTCGTCGATCCACTTGTAGATCTGCGCCTGCGCGCCCGCGGCGACGAGACAAAAGAGGAGGACGAACAATCTCACAGCCGCATCGGCTTCCAGTAGCCGGTGAGCTCGAGGTACCCGCGTCCCACCTCCTGCTTTTCCCTGTAGGCGCGCACCGCGCCCTCCCAATAGATCGTCCCGGTGCTCGCCCGGGAGTCTAACTCCTGATCGTCCATCAGCGGCTCCAGCCGCAGATCGTTGACCCGCATCGAGACCGGGTACGCGACTCCGGTCCGGGGCGAGGTCCAGACCCTGAGGGGCTCGAAGGAGACCCCCGGCGGCGCGTAGTGCACGCCGCCCGCCTTGTCGCGCATCCGGAAAGCCATCAGCGACCCACCGTCGTGGAGGTTGATCCCGGCCCAGTCCCAGCCGACGGCTTCCGGCGCCATGTAGGCGCTCGACCACTCGTGGTCGAGCCACGCGGTGCCGGTCACCTCCTTGCCGTCCAGCCGTCCGAGCACCGCGAGGTGCGGGCGGCTGTAGTAATAGCTCGCCTCGTGCGGGCGGTGCCCTTTCCGGCTGAAGCCGCCCTCGCCCTGCAGCACCAGATCCTTTCCTGAAAAACGCAAATCCAGGTCGAACTCGCGCGCCGGAATCCGCGCGCGGTACCCGTCGCCCTCGAGCTCGAGCCGCCAGTCATCGATCCACACCCCCGTGCGCCCGGTCTCGGCGTGCGCGAGCGAGAGCCCGGCACGCGCCGCGCGCTGGTCGTGCAGCAGCCGCCCGCGCGCCGCGTCCGACACGGCCGCATGCGCGAACAGCACCTGGCGCGGGTTGAAGCTGCTCGGGTTGTCGCTTTGCTCTTCCGGCCGGGCGCGGAAGAACGTGACCTGGAATCCCACGCGCTCGCCGAGCCACCCGGTGACGTACCACCACTCGACGCGATGCTCGGGATGCGCGCCGTGGTCGCGCGGGAAGCGGAACGTCCTTCCCGGCGTCACGACCGGGTAGTCGACCTTTCCCGCACGGACCGCGAGCGGAAGGATCATCATCCCGAGAAAGGCGCGTCTTCTCATTTCGCTACCAGTCCTCGCGCACCGCGCGCACCGGCCCCATCCCCATCGCCTCCTTGCCCGACCACAGGGCAGTCAGGATCGCCAGCGCGAGGAGAAGTGCGGCAAGAAACAGGAGCAGAGCCCAGGGAACGTGCAGCTCGATGCTCCAGCTGAACGACTGGCGGTTGACGACGTAGACGAGCACCAGGCTGATCGCCGCGCCCGCGGCGAGGCCGGCGAGCGCGCCGACGCAGGCGAGCAGGCCGCCCTCGGCGGCGAGCATGGCGCCGACCTGGCGCCGCGTCAGCCCGAGGTGGCGCAGCATGCCGAGCTCGCGCCGGCGCGCGAGCACCATCGCGCCCACGCTCGAGGACAGGCCGAACAGCCCCACCAGCACCGCCACCGCCTCCATGGCGTAGGTGACCGCGAAGCTGCGGTCGAAGACCTCCAGCGAGAGCGCGCGGATCTCCCCCGGCTCGCCGATGTCGAGCTGGGCGCCGCCGGGAAGGGCGCGCAGCGCCTCCATGGCGCCGGCGACCGTCGCGCCGGGCGCGAGCCACAGCGCCGCGTCGCTCGCGCGCCGGTCTCCGGTCAGCGCGATGTAGTCGGCGCGGTCGATGAGGATCGCCCCGTGCTGGCGCGCGTAGTCGCGGAAGATGCCCGCGATGGTGAAGGTGTGTCGTGAATTCTGGATGGGGAGGGCGATGTGCTCCCCTGGACGATAACCATAGACATCGGCGACAGCCTCGCTGATCCACACGTTGCCGGGCACGCGCTCGCCCACCGGCGGAAAGGCTTTCTCGGCGCGGTCGCGCGCGATGAGCGAGAGCGCCGGCCGGGCGGGATCGAGGACCACGCGCGCGGTCCTCAGGAAGTCGGCGCGCTCGACCTGGGGCAGCGCGCGCACGAGCCGCTCGAAGCCGGGCTCGAGGTAGCCGGTGTCGCCGGCGTGCGTGGTGCGGAAGTACAGGTCCGCGGGAAGCACGGCCTCGAGCCAGTCGTCCACCGACTGGCGGAAGGAGGAGACCATGATCGCCATCGCCGCCATGAGCGAGAAGCTCGCCACGATCGCCGCGAGGCTCACCGCGGCCTGCCCGGGCGCCGCGCGCAGCTGCGCAAGCGCAAGGGCGAGATGGGGGATTCCCGGCAAAGGCAGGCGCTCGAAGACGAGCTGCGCGACCCGCGGCATGAGCGCCACGGCGCCGAGCAGGAGGCAGCCGATCGAGGCGTAGCCGAAGAGCGGCAGGCCGGCCACCGGACCGGCCTGCGAGAGCGCCGCGCCGGCGGCGATCAGCGCGAGCCCCGGCCAGGCGGGCGCGAGGCGCCGGAACATCGACTGCTCGTCGCCCGCCTTGAGCGCGCGGGCCGGCGGCGTGCGCGCGGCTTCGAGCGCCGGCAGCAGCGCGCCGGCGAGGGCAACCGCGGTGCCGGCGAGGAAATACAGTGCTGCGAACGGCAAGGACGCATCGAGCTGCGGCACCACGCCGCGGAACATCCCGGCGCCCAGGTCGCCGCCGGAAGCGCGCACGGCGACCGCGGCGAAAGCGTAGCCCAGCGCAAGCCCGGCGAGGGAGCCCAG
The DNA here is from genome assembly GCA_965233125.1 of uncultured bacterium. Lineage (GTDB taxonomy): Bacteria > Pseudomonadota > Gammaproteobacteria > Burkholderiales > SG8-39 > SCGC-AG-212-J23. The sequence continues at coordinate 18,541 of CBDDRQ010000214.1, read as the reverse complement.
CGCTCCCAGCGCCGCCGCCTCCGCCAGCACCAGGCGCGCCACCTGGGCGCGCGTGGTCCCGAGCACCCGCAGCAGCGCGTGCTCGCCGCGGCGCCGTGCCACCTCGAGCGCCTGCGCGGAGAACACGAGGAAGCCGCCGGTGAAGAGCGCGACCATCGCCAGCACGTTGAGGTTCACGCGGTAGGCGCGCGAGGGATACGCGCTCGCCGCCTCGAGCGTCTCGACCGCGCTGACATGGACGCCCGGCGGCAGCATCGCCTGGATTTGTCCGCTCAGCTTCTCTCGGGAAGCGGAAATGCGAATGTCAATGCGATTGAGCTCCCCCAGGCGCTCCAGGCGCCATTGGGCGGTGGCGATGTCGGTGAGCGCGGCGACGCCGCGCAGCGACGAGGCCGGGAGCACGCCGGCGACCTGGAGCGTGACGGTCTTCTGCCCCACAACCAGGCGCAGCGCATCGCCCTTGCCGAGCTTGAGCGCTTCGGCGGCGGCCGCCGAGAGGAACGCCCGGTCGGGCGCGAGCAGCTCGTAGCGGTCCTCCATGGCGAGGCGCGGCTGGAGCTGCGCGGCGCGCAGGATGTCGAGGCCGAGGACGCGCACGGTGCGCTCGGTACCGGCGACGCCGGCGTCGAGCTCGAGCACCGGGCTCGCCACCGCCACGCCGGGAAGCTGCGCGATGCGCACGTAGAGCGACTCCGGAAAGCCGCTGCGGCCGCCGCGCACCTCGAGGTCCGCTTCGCCGGCGATCGAGCGCACCGCGGCGGCGACGTCCTGGACCGCGGCGCGGTTGACGAGGTGCACGCCGTAGCCGAGCGCCACGCCGAGCGCGACGCCGGCCGCCGAGAGGACGAGCCGGCCGGGGGGCCGGCGCGATGAGAACAGACCGAGCAGCCGCAGCATCGCGGCTACTCTACTTCAGACGCTAGGCGAGCATCGCGCCGCCGGCGTCTTCCTCGCTCGCGGCAGGCTCCGGCTCGCGCGCGAGCAGCAGCTCCAGGCGCAGCACGTGGCGCTGCTCGTCGGCGGCCATCTCGGCGGCGAAGGCGCGCACCGCGTCGTCGCGGGCGTTCTCCGCTACGTCGCTGTAGAAGACCTGCGTGCGCCGCTCGGTGCCCAGCGCGAGCGCGATTGCCTCGCGCGCGTTGGTGGGCGCCTCGACGCGATCGGCCTCGGGCCCGAGGTAGTGCCACGCGTACTCCCAACCGCTCACTTCCGGCAGCTCGCGCCCCGCGGTGCCGAGCGCGAGCATCTCGTACTGTTCCTTCTCCTCGCGGCCGATCCTGCCGAACTCCTCGGCGAGGTGGTCGATGCCGACGTCGCGCATGAACTGCTCCAGCTCGGCGAAGCGCTTGGTGGCCTCGCGCTCCAGCGCTAGCGCAAGCGAGTACAGCTCCGGCAAGTTCCTCGGTAACAGGCGTCTGCCCATGTCAGCTCCTTGCCGTCACCCTATGCGATGCAAGTTACGTGCAAGGACGAACTTCCTAGTCGCTTAGGCAGTCGCCCGCAGGCGACGCCCTCGCACGGCGATAGAATGGCCGCATCGCCCGCCCCCTCCTCCTTAGTCCGTTTCTCCTCGCCGCGGCGCTGCTCGCGCCGGCCGCGGCCGCCGACGACAGCCTCCTCGAGCTGAGCAACGACTCCGCGGCGGCGATGAACGCCGGCCGCTGGAGCGAGGGCATCGCCCTGCGTGGCGAGCTGATCCACCGCATCGAGGCACGGCGCGCCACCGCGCGCACGTCCGCCGAGCGCCGCGCGCTGATCGAGCCCTGGCTGCCGCGCTACCGCGAGTACGCCGCCGCGCTCGCCGTGGGCGGGCGCGGCCCGGAGTCCTTCGCCGCGGCCGAGCTTGCCAAGACCCGTGCCCTGCTCGACCTCTCCGCCGCGGGTCAGGCGCGCGAGGCGGGGCCCCTGCCCCCGGAAAAGCTCGCGCTGCTCGAGGGGCTGCGCGCGCCCTCCGCCGACGAGCTGCGCGCCCTGCTGCCGCCGCGCTCGCTCTACCTGAGCTACCTCGCGCAGAGCAACCTTTTCCTGGTGATCGCGCTTTCCCCCGAGACCGGCGGCGAGATCTACCGCCCGCCGCTCGTGCCCAACCTCGCCGCAAGCATCGCCGCGTGGCGCTTCCTGCTCGCCATCCCGGCCGACTGGCGCGGCAGGATCGCCGGGCTGCCGAAGGCCTGGCGGCGCAAGGACGGCTCCTACCAGGTCGCGCTCAAGCCGCCCGAGCCCGGCGCGCGCCAGGTCGAGGACGCCGACGAGCTCGGCGCGTATCTCGGCGAGAAGCTCCTCGGCCCGGTGGCGAAGCACCTCGCCGGCGCGCAGCGCGTCATCGTCTCCCCCGACGCCGACCTCGCCTTCCTGCCGTTCGAGGCGCTGCGCACCGGCACCCGCTACCTCGCCGAGTCGCACGAGGTGCACTACACGAGCACGGCCGGGATGTACGCGCTGTCGCGCTCGCGCGCCGCGGAGTACGCGAAGCTCGAGGGCCGCGCCGGCCTGCTCGCGGTGGGCGGCGCGCTCTACGAGACGTACATCCGGCTCACCCCGATGCTCAACGTGCACCACGACCTGCTCCACGCTCTGCCGCGTCCCCTGCGCCCCGCGGGGTCCTCGCGTCCTGGGCCCGCCACGCTCCCCGAAGCCTTCCGCGCGCTGAAGGTCGCCTGGGCGAACCTGCCGGGAACCGCCGCGGAAGCCGGGCAGATCGCCGCCCTGTTCGACAAGGGCCGCGTGCTCAGCGGCGCCGACGCCTCCGAGCGGCGCCTGCTCGAGCTCGACGCGAGCGGCGAGCTCGGCCGCTACCGGCACATCTTCTTCGCCACGCACGGCTACCTCAGCCCCTATGACCCGCAGCTCTCTTCGGTCGTGCTCTCACAGGTGGGCAACAGCGCCCCGCACGACGGCTACGTCACCGCCGCCGAGTGGCCGCGCTACGCCCTGCAGAGCGACCTCGTGGTGCTCTCCGCCGCGAACAGCGGCTTCGGCCCGGTCGCGGGCAGCGAGGGCCTGCTCGGGCTTCCCTTCGCGCTGCACGTCGCCGGCAACCGCAACACCGTGCTGTCGCTGTGGACGCTGAACGACCCGCTCACCGCGCGCTTCGTCGAGCGCTTCTTCTCGCGCGTGCGCGCCGGCGCCGATCACGTCGCCGCGCTCGCCCAGACCAAGCGCTCGTTCGTCGCCGATGGCGTGCCGGCCAGCTACTGGGCGCCCTTCGTCCTGCACGGCAGTTAGAATCGCGGGCTCGATGAGCCAACCCCCTTCGCAAAGCAACTTCATCCGCCAGGTCATCGAGGCGGACCTGGCCTCCGGAAAGTGGAAAGAGATCGCCACCCGCTTCCCGCCGGAGCCCAACGGCTACCTGCACTTCGGCCACGCCAAGTCGATCTGCCTCAACTTCGGCCTGCCCGCGGAATACGGCGGCCGCTGCAACCTGCGCTTCGACGACACCAACCCCGAGAAGGAGGAGCAGGCGTACGTCGACGCGATCATCGCCGCGGTGAAATGGCTCGGCTTCGCGTTCGATAGACCACTTTTCGCGAGCGACTACTTCGACTTCATGTACCGCGCGGCGGAATACCTGGTCGAGTACGGGCACGCCTACGTCGACTCGCAGAGCGCCGAGGAAATGCGCGCGACGCGCGGCACGCTCACCGAGCACGGCACCGACAGTCCTTTTCGAAGCAGAGCTCCCGGCGAAAGCCTGAAGCTTCTCCGTGAAATGCGTGACGGCAAGCACCCGGAGGGCGCGCACGTGCTGCGTGCGAAGGTCGACATGCGCTCGCCGAACATGAACCTGCGCGACCCGGTGCTCTACCGCATCAGGCACGCCGAGCACCACCGCACCGGGGCGAAATGGTGCATCTACCCGATGTACACCTACGCGCACCCGATCGAGGACGCCATCGAGCGCATCTCGCATTCGCTGTGCACGCTCGAGTTCGAGGACCAGCGGCCCTTCTACGACTGGCTGCTCGAGCGCCTCGCCGAGGGCCGGCTGCTCGAGCGCCCGCTGCCGCAGCAGATCGAGTTCGCACGCCTGAATTTGACCTACGTGGTTCTCAGCAAGAGAAAGCTCATCCAGCTCGTCACGGAAAAACACGTCGACGGCTGGGACGATCCCAGAATGCCCACGCTCGCCGGCGCGCGCCGGCGCGGCTACACGCCCGAGGGGTTTCGCGTCTTCGCCGAGCGCATCGGCGTGTCGAAGGCGAACCAGCGCATCGACTTCGCCACCCTCGAGGACTGCATGCGCGAGCACTTGAACGAGGTGGCGCCGCGGCGCATGGCGGTGCTCGACCCGCTCAAGCTGGTGATCGAGAACTATCCCGAGGGCAAGGAGGAGATGGTCGAGGTGCCGAACCATCCGCAGAAACCCGATTGGGGAAAGCGCCAGGTTCCGTTTTCAAGGGAATTGTGGATAGAGCGGGAAGATTACGAAGACAAGCCGCCGAAGGGCTATTTCCGCCTGTTTCCCGGCAACCAGGTACGGCTGCGCTTCGGGTACGTGGTGAAGTGCCTGGGCATGGAGAACGGCGTGATTCGCTGCACCTACGAGCCCGAGTCGCGCTCGGGCACGCCCGGCGCCGACAAGTTCAAGGTCAAGGGCAACATCCACTGGGTGAGCGCGAAGCACGCGCACGGCGCCGAGGTGCGGCTGTATGACCGGCTGTTCAAGGTGCCCGACCCCGAGGGCGTGGCAGACCTCAACCCCGGGTCGATGCGCGCGGTGACCGCGCAGCTCGAGCCGGCGCTGCGCGAGGCGAAAGCGCAGGAGCGCTTCCAGTTCGAGCGCCATGGCTACTTCGTGATGGACACGGCGCACCGCGCATTCAACCGGACGGTGACCCTGCGTGATTCCTGGAGCAAATAGCGCCGCGGCGGCTGCCGTCGCCGCCCTGCTGAAGGCGCGCGGCGAGACGCTCGCGGTCGCCGAGTCCTCCGCCGGCGGCCTCATCAACGCGGCGCTCGTCGCCGTGCCGGGGGCCTCCGCGTACTACCTGGGCGGCGCGATCATCTACACGCCGAAGGGCCGGCAAGCCTTGCTCGGGCTGGACGTTCCGAAGGGCGTGCGTTCGGCCAGCGAAGCCTTCGCGGCGATCCTGGCGGGAAGCGTCAGGGAAAAGCTGGGCGCCACCTGGGGGCTCGCGGAAACCGGCGCCAGCGGGCCGACCGGCAACCGCTACGGCGATGCGCCCGGCCACGCCTGCATCGCGGTGGCGGGGCCGGCGCAGGCGGTGATCACCATCGAGACGGGAAGCGCGGAGCGCGAAGCGAACATGTTGACGTTCGCGGCGAAGGCGCTCGAGCTTCTGGAGGGCTGCCTAAAGCAGCACCCTAGGGAGAAAATTCCCTGAGGACCGCCCCCGGGCCGGCCGGCAGGTCCTCGTAGCGCTTCCCGTCGAACACCCGCACGCCGTTCACCCACACGCCGTGCACGCCGCGCGGGTGGCGGATCATGCGCGTGCCGCCGGCGGGCATGTCTCTAACTCTTTGCAGTTCCGAAACCCCCACCTCGCCGGGGTCGAAGAGCAGGAGGTCCGCGTGGTTGCCCGGCGCGATCGTGCCGCGGCCGGGAATGCGGTACTTGCGCGCCGGGTCGCTCGTCAGTCGCCGCACCGCCTCCTCGAGCGTGAAAGTGCCGGTCTCGCGCACCCAGTGCGCCAGGAAATGCAGGCCGTAGCCCGCGTCGCAGAAGTAGATGAGGTGCGCGCCGGCGTCCGATAGCGCGATCACGCCCGCCGGGTGCCTGAGCAGCGGCGCCACGTACGCGTCGTCGTTCTGGTAGAGCTTCGCCACGAGCTGCGTGTCGAGGGGCAGGTCGAACACGTAGTCGAGCGGGTCCTTGCCGGCGCGCTGCGCGAGCGCCGTCACCGGGACGCCGTCGCGCTCGATCTGCGACCAGTCGCCGTAGAACAGGATGCCCTGCGCGGGGTTGCGGAAATTGGCTTTCAGCCTTTCGCGAAAAGACTTGTCTTGATAAACCTTCTGACGTTCCTCCGGCGGCGCCGCCTTGACGCGGTCGAAGGCGTCGTGCGAGTAGAGCACGTAGGGGTCGCGCAAGTTGAAGTCGAACGACAGCGGCTGGCAGTTGGTGTGGATGTACACCTCGTGCCCGCGGCCGATCGCCGCGGCGCAGCGCTCGAAGAACTGCAGCGCGCGCCCCGGCGCCGCCTGGTTGTGCATGGTGAGCACCGTCACCATGAACGCCGGGCGCCCGGTCTCGGCGACGATCGCCTCCAGGTACTCCGGCGTCGCGCGCGAGCCCGCGGCGACGACGAAGATGCCCCGCTCGCGCTGTTTCAATTCATTCAACAGGAAGTTCAACTCGTCGTCCGAGGCGATGGTCGATGGCATCGGCAGCCCGCCCCAGCCGCTGTGGTTGGGAGAGAAGGACGACGCGAAGCCCGCGGCGCCTGCCTGCAGCGCGTCGGCAAGCATCTTTCTCATGGCTCTCATTTCTTCTTCTGTGGCATCCCTGCGCGTAGAGGCGTCTTCCCCCATCACAGCGATGCGGATGCACGAGTGGCCGGCCAGCACGCCGACGTTGGCGTAGGGCCGGATGCGCTCGAGCGCGGCCAGGTAGTCCGCGAAGCTCTCGAAATCCCAGCGCGTTCCCGCGAGCAGCGCTTCGAGGTCCATGCCCTCGACCACCGACAGGTTTTTCAGCATCGTCTCGCGCAGCCGCGGCGGGCACGGCGCGATGCCGAAGCCGCAGTTGCCGAGGATCGCGGTGGTGACGCCGAGCGCCACCGACGGGGTGAGCTTCGGGTCCCAGGTGACCTGCGCGTCGTAGTGCGTGTGCAGGTCGATGATCCCCGGCATCAGCGCCAGGCCGCCCGCGTCGATGCTCTGCTTCGCGGATTTCCCGGCGGGGACGATCCTCCCGGCCTGGACCCCGATGTCTTCCCGCCTGGGCGGCGCTCCAGTGCCGTCGTAGACGGTCGCGCCGCGGATGAGGAGGTCTAGCACGACATCTCGAGGACTGTGGTCCTGCGCATGTCGCGCGGATGGCGCGTGTCGTCGAAAGGCGTGCCGCGATGCATGGTGGCGAGGTTGTCCCAGGCGACGAGGTCGCCGAGCCGCCAGGGATGGCGGTAGACGAACTGCGGCTGCGTGGCGTGCGCGGTGAGCTCGGCGAGGAGCGCGCGTCCCGCCTCCAGCGGCCGGCCGACGACGTGCGAGGCGTGCGAGGCGAGGTAGAGCGCCTTGCGGCCGGCGCGCACGTGCACCAGGCGGTGGCGCGAGGGCGGGCGCGTGGCGCGCTCCTCGGGCGTCACTTCGGAGAAGCCGGCGAGCGCGCGCGAGTGCCACACGGAATGCTCGACGACAAGATCGTCGATTCTCTCTTTCATTTCCGAAGAGAGGGAATCGTAGGCCGCCCGCATGTCGGCGAACTCGGTCGGCGCGCCCTCGGGCGGGACCTGGTGCGCGGCGAGCAGCGAGTAGGTGGCCCGGTTCGCGTCGAAGGAGACGTCGGTGTGCCAGAGCAGGTTGCCCTTGTTGTAGAGCCGGCGCCGGTCGTCGTCGGGAAGGATGGCGCCGTTCTCGTCGAGGTTGCCGACGTCGACGAGCTCGAGCGAGGGCAGCCGCGACTTCGCCTTTGCGAGCATGGTCAGCATCTTCATCTGCTGCAGGGGGCCCAGGCGGCGGCTGAAGGCGAGGTGCTCGTCGTTCGTCGGCGGCCGCTCGCTGCGGATCACGCAGACCGCGTAGCGGTCCATCGCCGCGTGGAACTGCTCGACGGCGATCTCCTCGAGGCGCGCGCCGGAGATCTCGGCGGCGAACAGGGGATGCAGGGGCTGGATCTTCACTTGCGGAAATGGTGCAGGAAATGCGCCACGTCCTGCAAGTCGGCGTCGGTCAGCTGCGAGAGCGTCTCGGGCATGATCGCGGTGCCGTAGCCCACGCGCGTTCCCTTCTTGTACTCGCGCAGCGCCTTCAAAAGGTAGTCCTCGCGCTGGTTGGCGAGGCGCGGCATGTTCTCGCGGCCGGAGAAATCGGGCTCGTGGCAGGTGCCGCAGCGCTCCTTCCGGGCAAGCGCCCGGCCGCGGGCATACCGGGCGCCATCGGCAGCCTTCGCGGGAGCAGGAGGCGCGGGAAGCACCGCGACGGCATCGCCCAGCGCGCGCAGGTCGTCGTCGGTGAGCGTTTTCGCCACCTCGGTCATCTCCTTCGCGTCGCGCCGCCCCTCCCGGAAGAGGAAGAGCTGCGCCACCACGAAGAACGCAGGCTGGCCGGCGATGGAAGGCGTGAGCGGCGTCTCCGAGACGCCGCCCGCGCCGTGGCAGGCGAAGCACGCCGCCAGGGCGAGCGCCTTCAACGACCCGCCCTACTTCTTGTAGCTCACCCGGTAGATCGCGCCGTTGTGGTCGTCGGAGACCAGCAGCGAGCCGTCCTTCATCACCAGCACGTCGGCCGGGCGGCCGAGGTAGCCATTGTTCTCCACCAGGCCGGTGAGGAAGGGCTCGACGCGCCGCACGTTGCCCTTCTCGTCGAGGATCACCGCCACCACGTCGGCCGCGTACTTGGTGGTGCGGTTCCATGGCCCGTGCCGGGTGAGGAAGATCGCGTTGTGGTACTTCTCCGGGAACATCTTCCCCGTGTAGAAGCGCATGCCGAGCGGCGCGGCGTGCGGGCCGATCAGCGCGGCCGGCCGCGTGTAGTTCTTGCAGTCCTTGCCCCAGCCGAGCTCCGGGTCGGTCATCATCCCCGAGTGGCAGTACGGGAAGCCGAAGTGCTCCCGCCCCGGCCGCGTGACGCGGTTCAGCTCGTCGAGGGGCATGTCCTCGGCGAGCCAGTCGCGCTGGTTGTCGCCGAAGTAGAGCTGGCGCGTCCGCGGATGGAAGTCGAAGCCCACCGTGTTGCGCACCCCGCGCGCCACGATCTCGCGCCCGCTGCCGTCGAGGTTGATGCGGAAGATGACGGCGTACTTGTCGGGGTCGGGCTCGCAGATGTTGCACGGCGCGCCCACCGGCACGTAGAGCTTGCCGTCGGGCCCGATCTTGATGAACTTCCACCCGTGCGGCACCTCGCCCGGCAGATCCGAGTACACCGTCTTGGGCTCGGGCAGCTTGTCGAGGTTGGCCTCGATGTCGTCGTAGCGCACGATGTCCTTCGGCGTGGCGACGTAGAGCGCGCCCTTGTGGAACTCGATGCCGTTGGGCAGGAAAAGCTTCTCGGCGAGCGTGCGCACCTGGCGCTTGCCGCCCTTGCTCGTCACCGCGTAGAGCTTGCCCGCGACGAAGAGCGAGCTCACGAACACCGTGCCCTTGTCGCCCTCGCGCATGCCGCGCGCATCGAGGATGCCGCTCGCCCATACCTCGACCTTGAAGCCCTCGGGCACCTTGATCTTCTTCACCGGCAGCTTGTCCGCCGCGGTCGGGATCGGGTGCGCCGGCACGGGCGCCATCTTGCCGGCGACCGGGTTCTTCGGCCGGCCGATCGCCCAGAAGGGCACCTCCTCCTTCTTCTCCTGCGCCTGCAGCGGCAACGCCAGCGCCAGCGCGACGCCGGCCAGCACGAGCCTGCGATTGAGCGAATCGTTCATGGTCTCCTCCCTTTTGGGGTTCCGGCGACAAGCTTATTCCTGCGCCCGGCAAAAATGAAGCGGGCGGGAACGGGCCTTGCTCCTGCCCGCGAAAAGGAGGCCTCATGGAAATCCTGGTCTTGGGACTGATGAAGAACCCGCGGCACGCGCGCGAGGTGGCTGCGGCGCTCGCCGAGGCGGGGTTCGAGCGCGAGGACATCGCGGGCGACGAGGGGTTCATCGCCGGGCTGTGTGCGAGCGGCGTGCCGAAGCACGAGGCGCATGCCTACGCGGAAGGCGTGCGCCGCGGCGGCGCGGTGGTCGCGGTTGCCGCGGGCGATGAAGTCGCCGCGAACCAGGCAGCGATCGTGATGAGCCGCCACGGCGCTCTCGACATCGACAAGTGCGCCGCCGGCTGGAAGCGGCAGGGCTGGAGCGGCCGCTTCAACGCCGAGCCGGGGATCGAGCTCGAGATCTACGCGCTCGTCTTCGGCGAGTATCCCGCCGGCACCGGCCGCGTCTATCTCAACCGGCGCCTCACCCGGCGAGCGGCCTGAAGAAGCGCTCGACTTCCGCGGCGAGCGCCGCCGGCTGCTCCAGCGCGGCGAAGTGGCCGCCCTTCTTCATCACCGACCACTGGCGGATGTCGGTATAGGTGCGCGAGGCGAGCGAGCGCGGCGGGCGCAGGATCTCCTTCGGGAACTCGGCGTAGCCCATCGGCACGCCGACGCTCTTGCCTTCCGGGATCGGCCACGGGCGGTGCATGCGCGCGTAGTAGGGCCAGAACGACGAGCCGATCGCGCCGGTGAACCAGTAGAGCGAGACATTGGCGAGCAGGTCGTCGCGGCTCACGGCGTTTTCGATCGCGCCGGCGCAGTCGGTCCACTTGTAGAACTTCTCGGCGATCCAGGCGGCGAGGCCGGCGGGCGAATCGCTGAGAGCGTACGCGAGCGTCTGCGGGCGCGTGCCCTGGATCCACTGGTAGCCGGTCTCCTCCTTCAGCCATTCCGACAGGTGTGACAGATACGCTTTTTCCTCTTCGTTCTCCGCCTCGATCTTCGGATCGCGACGCACGGCCAGCAGGTTGAGGTGGATGCCGATCAGCTTCTCCGGGTGCGCGTAGCCCAGCCGCGAGGCGACGAAGGCGCCCCAGTCGCCGCCCTGCGCGGCGAAGCGCGGATAGCCCAGCACGCCGGTCATCAGCTCGACGAAAAGCTCCGCCATCTCCTCGGTGCCCAGGCGCGGCTGCCCGGGCGCGAAGCTCAGCGTGAAGCCCGGCAGCGACGGCGCCACCACGGTGAAGCGCTCGGTGAGCAGCGGGAGGATCGCGCCGAACTCGACGATCGAGCCCGGCCAGCCGTGCAGCAGGAGCAGCGGGATCGGGTCCTTGCAGCGGCCCGGCGCGTGGATGAAGTGCAGGTCGATGCCGCGCATCGCCACCTTGTACTGGGGCCAGCGGTTTATCCGCGCCTCCTGCGCACGCCAGTCGAACCCGGTCTGCCAGTGAGAAACCAGATCTTTCATGTACGAAAGCGAGGTACCAGTCGACCAGGGCTCGAGCGGCGGCTCGTCGGGGAAGCGGGTACGGGCGAGGCGCTCGCGCAAGTCGTCCAGGGCCGCCTCGGGGATTTCCAGGTGGAAAGGTCGTGGAACCATGGCGCCAGTATCGGTCAAAGGCGGCGTACTTGGTCCTTGACCTGCAACATCGACTGGGTACGATGGCGGCCATATGCCGACGGCGCAGCAGTTCATCTGCAAGAAGTGCAAGGCCCTGTCGAACGTCGAGACCTTCGAGAAGACCGGCAACGGCGTCTATTACTGCCGCTGCCCGAATTGCGGCGCCAAGAACAAAGTCGTGCAGACCGGCGCCACCCCCAGCCAGCCCGGCATCGTTCAGGTCACCGGCCTGCTTGACTGAATGGCTGTGGATTCCCGTCACGGTGTGGGCGGCGTTCGCCCAGACCGTGCGCAACGCCGCGCAGCGCCACCTCACGGCCGAGCTCGGCACGCTCGGCGCGACGCTGGTGCGCTTCCTCTACGGCCTGCCCTTCGCGGCGCTCTGGCTCGCCGCGGTCGCGTTCTTCACGTCCTCGGCGTTCCCCCCGCTTAACGCGCCTTTCGCCGGCTGGGTGCTGCTCGGCGCGGTGAGCCAGATCGGCGGCACCGCGTTCCTGCTCGCCACCATGCAGGAGCGCAACTTCGCGCTCGGCGTGGCGTACTCCAAGACCGAGATCCTGCAGGTGGCGGTGTTCGGCCTCGCCTTCCTCGGCGACCCGCTCGGGCCCGCTTCGATCGCCGCGGTGCTCTGCGCCACCATGGGCGTGCTGCTGCTCTCGCCGGCGGGATGGAGCGGCGGCTGGGCGTCGCGCTCCGCGCTCCTCGGGCTCGCCTCGGGCGCCGGCTTCGCGCTCTCGGCGGTCGGCTACCGCGGCGCCGCGCTCGCGCTCGAGGGCACGCCCTTCCTGATGGCCGCGGCGACGACGCTCCTTGCCGCGCAGGTCCTGCAGACCCTGCTCCTCGGCGGCTGGATGGCGGCGCGCAGCCTCGAGTCGGTGCTGCGCGTGCTGCGCGCCTGGCGCGCCTCGCTCCTCGCCGGCTTCATGGGCGCCGCCGCTTCCGCCGGCTGGCTCACCGCCTTCGCGATCGAGCCGGTCGCGCACGTGCGCACCCTCGGGCTGATCGAGCTCGTGTTCAGCTACGCCGTGTCGCGGCGCCTGTTCCGCGAGAAGCTCTCGCGCCGGGAGCTCGGCGGCATGGCGCTCCTTGCCCTCGGCGTCATTCTCGTTCTACAACTCTAAATGGGGACAGACCCCATCATTCTCATTTGGGTAGTGGTAACGCATCAGGAGTACGGGCTTCTAAGGCGGGGCATGCCACTGCCCAAATGAGAAAGACAGGGTCCGTCCCCATTTAAGCCATTTAGTCTGCCTCGTCGGGTGCTCCGCCCGAGGCGACGATGTCCTGCTGCCGGATCTTCTCGACGTTGAACTTCGCCGCGCGGGCGCGCATGGTGTCGAGCACTTCCTCGAGCGGCGGCGGGTCGCCCTGGATCCAGCGCAGCGGGTTGATGCGCGCGACCACGAAGGCGCGCAGGTAGGGGCTGACGAAGCCGCGGCTTTTCAGCTTCGCCACGACCGCGGCAACTTTCTCGTCGAGGTCCATGAGCAGGTCGGCGCGCTTCTCATGGACCTTCACTGCCTTGCTCAAAGGCTCGTCCGAGAACTCCTCCAGCCGGCGCACGATCGGGTTGTAGGCACCGCCGGCGAACTTGCCGTTGCGCTCGTAGCAGACGCCGAGGGTCGCGAGCGAGGCTTCCTCGAGGTAGTGCCTGAACTGCGACTCGGGCAGCGACGCGTCCTCGTCGATGAGGCCGCGGTAGATGCGGATCACTTCCAGCGCCTTCTCGCGCAGGTTGTGCGCCTTCTCGGTATTGAGCGCGAGGATCTGCCACGCGATCTCGCGCTTGGGCACGACCAGGGCGGCGATGGCGCGCGCGCCCAGGCGGCGCATGGCCTCGAGGCGGTGGCGGCCGTTCGGCGTCCAGAAGCCCTTCCCCGGCGCCGTCACCGCGATCACCGGGTCGAGGAAGATGCCGGTGCGCTCGAGCACGTCGGCGAGCTTGCGATGGTGCACCTGCGAAAGATCGCGCTGGAAGGGCGTGGGCTCGATGCGATCGATCGGCAGCATGGCGAAGAGCACCGGGTTCGCGCCGAGCGGGTCGCGGTAGGCGGCGAGAACCACCCCACCCTCGGCCTCGATGCGCTCGCGCACCTCGCCGGCCGCGCCCGAGAGGGACTCGAGCGGCGCCTCCCGCGCCGCCAGGCCGCGCGACGCGGCCGGCGCTTTCCTCGGCCGGCGCTTCGCTTTCGCGCGCTTCGCCCTGGGCTTAGAACTGGCCATGTGTGATATAAGGATTCTATCCAAGGGGGGAGGCAGGCATGGCGACCGGCACCGTCAAGTGGTTCAACGACGCGAAGGGCTTCGGCTTCATCACCCCGGATGGCGGCGGCAAGGACGTGTTCGCGCACTTCTCGGCCATCCAGGGCAGCGGCTTCAAGACCCTGAAGGAAAACCAGAAGGTCTCGTTCGAGATCACGCAGGGCCCGAAGGGCGACCAGGCGTCGAACATCAAGCCCCTCTCGTAGCGCGCGTCCTCATGGACAAGCGAAAGCGCTGGCGGGAGCAGGAAGAGCGGCTGGTGGCGCGCTGGAACGCGGCCGCGCTGCGCTACCAGGAAGTACAGGCCGAGATTTCGAGCCAGGGCGCCGAGACCGACGAGCTGAAGCTCAAGGCGCAGACCGCCCGCGAAGAGATCGAGGCCGTGCGGCGCGAGGTGGCGCGCCTAAAAGTGGAGTTCAATTCCGGCAAGCGCTACTGAAATGCGCATCACCCGTCCCACGCGCACCGCGCAATGGACGCGGGAGAAGATCGATTCCCTCTCGACCGCGGAAGTGCGCCAGCTGCGCGACAACGCCCAGCGGCTGCACGAGGTCGAGATCGCGACGCTCTGCGAGCAGGTGCTCGGCGCCCGCCCGCGCGCCGCGGTGCGCAAGCCGCGCAAGCCACGCAAGTGACAACTGAAACCCGGCGTGTAATGTTTCCGTTGCATTGCGAGGCTAAGCTGTCGGAACAACCGATTTCGGAGAAAGCAATGCACAAGGGACGGCTATTGATGGTGGCGGCGGCGCTCGCGGCCGCCGCGCAGGCGCAGGCGCAGGGCATCGAAGTCAAGCTTTCGGGCCAGGTCAACCGCGGCGTCATGTTCGTCGACGACGGCGTGCAGAGCGACAGCTTCCACGTCGACAACGACAACAGCAGCACGCGCTTTCGGTTCGCGGGCACCGGCGAGATCTCGCCGGGCTTCAAGGCCGGCCTCATCTTCGAGGTCGAGTACCAGTCGAGCCCCTCCAACCTCGTCACCTTCGCCGACCGCGACGGCGCCTCGCCGACGCTCGACGAGCGCTACATGGACATCTTTTTCGACGGCCGCTACGGCAAGCTGAGCCTGGGCCAGGGCGACGGCGCGGCGAACGGCGGCATCGAGGTCGACCTCTCGGGCACGAGCGTCGCGCACTACGCCGACGTTGCCGCCACCGGCGGCGCCTTCGCCTTCCGTACCGCCGCGGGCGGCGCGGGGCCGGCGATGGGCGCGGCGCTCAGCCAGCAGGACTTCGAGAGCCGCTACGACCGGCTGCGCTACGACACGCCGGCGTTCGCCGGCGCGCGCCTCGCGGTAAGCACCGGCGCCAAGGACTCGCGCGACGTGACCGAGGCCGCGCTCTGGTACGCGGCCGACTTCGCCCGCGCCGGCAAGCTCGCCGCCGCGCTCGGCTGGTCGCAGGAGGACGCCACCGTTCCCGGCGGCATCGAGGACGAGACCGTGGGCGGCTCGGTGTCGTGGCTCGCCCCCGGCGGGTTCAACCTCACCTACGGCCACTCGCAGCGCGACGTCGCCGCGACGCGCGAAGGCGAGTTCAACTACTTCAAGGTCGGCTACAAGGCCGGCAAGCACGCGGTGTCCGCCGACTACGCGATGGGCGACGACCAGGCCGCGGCGGGCGACGAGGCGAAGTCGATGGGCGTCGCCTACGTGTTCACGCCGGTCGCCTGGGCGGAGGTGTTCGCGCTCGCCAAGAAGGCGCAGCTCGAGCGCGCCGGCGCCGCCTTCGAGGACATCAACCTGGTGATGGTGGGCACGCGGCTCAAGTTCTGATGCGCGCCGCGCTCATCGCCGCCGGCCTCGCCGCGCTCGGCGCCTGCGCCGCCCAGCCCTTCGAGTACCGCGCGCAGACCGAGATCCCCGAGGGCCCCGGCATGCTCACCGGCGCCGCCGGCGCCTTTTCGCTGCGCCCCGCCGAAACCCTGCCGCCGCGCGACTCCGACGAGTACAGGGAGTTCCAGGAGTGGCGCGAGTGGAAGCGCCGGCAGAAGGCGACGGGGTCGCCCCCCTGACAAGGGGGGCGTGAGCCGAAGGCGAACGGGGGGTTGGTTTTCGGTGTACGTAGATGGGTACGATCGTACCCATTTTGGGGCTCCGGCGGCCGGTTTCCATGGCCGGTGAAGCAACCCCCCGCTCGCAAAAGCCGCACGCGACCCCCTTGCCAGGGGGTCGGCAGATCCCGCGCTAGTCTTTCTCCGGGGCGAGCTTGAGGTGCGGCTCCCAGTTGAGCCACTCGTCCTTCGGCTGGTCGTGCAGGAAGAAGACCGTGCCGGGCTTCGCGCGCGCCGACTTCGCCGAAGGCGTGGCGAACTCGACCCCGCCCTGCACCAGCGAGCGCAGCGACTCGAGCTCGAAGTCCAGGCCCTTCATGAGGCTCGCCTTGGCGCTGACGCCGCTCGTGTTCCAGAACACCGAGCCCTCGCGCACGAGCGGCGCGTAGCGGCGGAACACGATCACGTGCAGGTCGGCGGCGGCGGTGTTCGGCGAGAGCTCGATCTTCTGCACCAGGCCGACCTCCACGCCGCGGTAATAGAGCGGCGTGTTGGCGCGGATCGCCTTGGGGCGCGCGGCGCGCAGCACGAGCTTCAGCCCGTCGGACTCCAGGCCCACCGGCGCCGCCTCGAGCCCGGTGAACTCGTCGATGCGCGGCGCCTGCGCATCGGCAGGCAGCACCTGGATCTCCGGGCCGGTGAACACGGTGGCGAGCCCGGTGACCGCGCCCCAGCCCACGCGCGGGCGCACGATCCAGAAGCGCGCGCCCTCGCGCGCGATGCCGCCCGCAGAGTCGTGCAGCCGGATGCGCACCAGCGCCTGCTCGCGGTCTTCGGAGAGGCGCATGTCGACCACCTCGCCGACCTGCACGCCGCGGTACTTCACCGGCGTCTGCCCGACGCGCAGGCCGCTCACGTCGTTGAAGCGCACCGTGATCTCCGGACCCTGGCGCTGCAGGTGCTCGTAGATCAGCCAGCCAGCGATGATCGCCGCCACCAGCGGAATCACCCACGACAGGCGGAAGAGACGCCGGCGCCTGACGTGAGCGCGCGGCAGCTCTTCACCGGTCATCGCGGCTCCAGATGAGTTTCGGGTCGAATGCCGCGGAAGCCAGCATGGTCAGCACCACCATCGCGGCAAACGGCGCGAGTCCCGGCCCCGGCAGCACGGTGGCGAGGTCGTTCAGCTTCACCAGCGCGACCAGGATGGCGAGCAGGAAGACGTCGAGCATCGCCCAGGGACCGATGAGGTCGATCACCTTGTACAGCCTCGTCTGGCTGCGCAGGCGCCGGCCGAGGCCGAACTTCGCCGCCGTCACCAGGAAGAACAGGCCCGCGATCTTGAGCAGCGGCACGACGATGCTCGCCACCAGAACCACGATACCGACGAACCACTCCCGGTTCTCGAGCAGGCCGCGGGTGCCGTCCCATACGGTGCTCTCCGAGTAGGCGCCGTAGGCGCTCATGTGCAGGATCGGGTAGACCATGGCCGGGACGTAGAGCACCAGCGCGGCGAGCGCGAGCGCGGCGGCGAGGTGCAGGCGCGCGTCGTCGCGGGCCGCCGCCAGGAACGAGTCGCAGCGCGCGCATTGGGCGACCATGTTGCGGCCGAGGGCGTCGACGCGCTGCACGAGGCCGCAGGTATCGCAAGCCACCACGTTTTCGGTACGATACATCGGCACGCTACTTGCAATCTGCGTGCCCATCACCGGAGAAGTCCATGAATCGAGCCGTCCTGCCCCTCCTCCTCCTGCCCCTGGCGCTGCTCCTGGGCGGCTGCGGCTACAACACGCTGCAATCGACCGACGAGCAGATCAAGGCGGCATGGTCCGAAGTGATCAACCAGTACCAGCGCCGCGCCGACCTGATCCCCAACCTCGTCGCCACCGTGCAAGGCTTCGCCAAACAGGAGAAGGACGTGCTGCTCGGCGTCACCAACGCGCGCGCCAAGGTCGGCTCGGTCCAGGCCTCGCCCGAGCTGGTCGACAACCCGGAAGCGTTCCAGCGCTTCGTCCAGGCGCAGGGCGAGCTCAGCGGCGCGCTATCGCGGCTGCTGGTCGTCGTCGAGAACTACCCGCAGCTGAAGTCCGACAAGAACTTCCTCGAGCTGCAGGCACAGCTCGAGGGCACGGAGAACCGCATCGCCGTGGCGCGCCGGCGCTACGTGCGCGCGGTGCAGGAGTACAACGTGACGGTGCGCTCCTTCCCGACCAACCTCACCGCGATGCTGTTCGGCTTCAAGCAGAAGCCGCAGTTCACCGTGGAAGACGAGAAAGCCATTGCGCGGCCTCCTAAGGTCGATTTCAGCAAGTAGCCTGCTGTTCGTCGCGGCGCTGGTCGCCGCTCAGGTCGCGGTGCCGCCGCTCAAGGCGCGCGTCAACGACCTGACCGGCACGCTGAGCGAGCAGCAGCGCGCCGCGCTCGAGCAGACCCTGGCGGAGTTCGAGGCGCGCAAGGGCGCGCAGATCGCGGTCCTGCTCGTGCCGACCACCAAGCCCGAGCCGGTGCAGTCGTTCGCGGTGCGCGTGCAGGAAAGCTGGAAGCTCGGCCGCAAGGGCGTCGACGACGGCGTGCTGCTCGCCATCGCGAAGGACGACCGCGAGCTGCATATCGAGGTCGGCTACGGCCTCGAGGGGCCGCTGCCCGACGCCATCGCGAAGCGCATCATCGAGGAAGACATCGTGCCGCGCTTCAGGCAGGGCGATTTCTACGGCGGCATCCGCGCCGGCACGGACCGCATCATGCGCGTCATCGAAGGCGAGCCGCTTCCTCCTCCAAGGAAAGGTCCAGGCGTCCCCGCGCGGGGCTTCGACTCCATCGTTCCGCTGCTCTTCTTCGTGCTCGTCTTCGGCGGCGTGCTGCGCGCCATCCTCGGGCGCTTCCTCGGCGGCGCCGCCGCCGGCGGCATCGCCGGCTTCGCCGCCTGGGCGCTCACCGGAACGCCTGCCGTCGCGCTCATCGCCGCGCTCTTCGGCTTCCTCGTCATCCTCATGGGCGGCGGCCGGCGCATGGGCCACGGCGGCTGGAGCTCGCGCGGCGGCTTCGGCGGCGGCGGCTTCGGCGGCGGCGGCGGCTTCGGGGGCGGCGGCT
>CBDDRQ010000213.1:0-11418 GCA_965233125.1 uncultured bacterium | reverse complement strand
CAAGATCGACCCGGTCTCGGATATCGAGACGATCAACACGGAGCTCGCCCTCGCCGACCTCGATGCCGTCGAGAGGCAGATCTCCAAGTACGCCAAGGTGGCGCAGACCGCGGGCGACAAGGAGGCGCAGCGGCTCGTGTCGGCGCTGAAGAAAGTCCAGGCCGCCCTCGATGCCGGGCGTCCGGCGCGGACCGCCGAGCTTTCGCGCGAGGAGGCGGCGGTCATCAGGCCGCTCTTCCTGCTGACGATGAAGCCGACCATGTACGTCGCCAACACGGGCGAGAAAGGATCGGATTCTCTTCTCGAGAAAGTCAAAGCCCATGCTGCCACGGAAGGCGCGCCGGTCGTCCCCATCAGCGCCGCGATCGAGTCGCAGATCGCCGATATGCCCGACGAGGACAAGCGGCTCTTTCTGGAGGACCTGGGGATGGCGGAGCCGGGGCTGAACCGCGTCATCCGCGCCGCCTATCGCCTGCTCGGCCTGCAGACCTACTTCACCGCCGGACCGAAGGAGGTACGCGCCTGGACCGTGCGCGCCGGCGCGACCGCGCCGCAGGCGGCCGGAGTGATTCACACCGATTTCGAGCGCGGCTTCATCCGCGCCGAGGTGGCTGCCTACGACGACTTCGTCGCCGCCGGCGGGGAGCAGGCCGCCAAGGAGGCAGGCAAGCTGCGCCTGGAAGGCAAGGACTACGTCGTGCGCGACGGCGACGTCATCCACTTCCGCTTCAACGTCTAGAAAACAGGGACAGACCACGGTTTTCGAGACCGCCCGGGCCGCCGACGTCGAACAGCTCTGTGCGCTGCTCGGGGTTCTTTTCGGCCAGGAGGCCGAGTTCGTCCCCGACAGCGGCAAGCAGCGCCGCGCGCTGCAGGCGATCCTCGCGGATCCGCGCGTCGGCCGCGTCTTCGTTGCCCGCGAAGGCGAACGCATCGTCGCCATGGCGAGCCTGCTCTACACCGTGAGCACGGCCGAAGGCGGCAGGGCCGCGCTTTTCGAGGATCTTGTCGTGCTGCCGGAGCATCGCGGCAAAGGCATCGGCAGCGCATTGCTCGGGCATGTGATTGGCCAGGCGAGGGCGGAAGGCCTGCTGCGCCTCACCCTGCTGACAGACGGGGACAATCATCGCGCGCAGGCGCTTTACCGCAGGGCCGGGTTTGAACCTTCGGGAATGGTGCCGATGCGCTTGTACCCCGATCGGGGTACAAAAGGCGCCTAAGCGGCCGCCTCCCGGGGCCGGTCCGCGAAGATCTTCCGGAGGGTTTGCGAGAAGGGAACCAGCTCGGCGCCCTCGAGCATGCCGCGGGCCGCCATCTCGCGGTGCAGGCGTGGCAGGTTGTAGTGCGGCACCGAGGCATAGAGGTGGTGCTCGATGTGGTAGTTCACCCGGTGCGGGAAGATCAGCCATTCCAGCCAGGCCGGCAGCACGTTGGTGCGCGCCGCGGTCAGCGGCGAGGAGAAGTCGGTGGTCGCGCCGTGCTCGGCGATGGCACGCAGCCGCAGGATCGCCTGCACCACGGTGACGAGCGGCAGGATCCACAGCACCAGGTACTGTAGGAGGTAGCCGCTCCAGGCGAACAGCGCGAGCGCCATGACGTGAAAGGCGACGACCGCGTTGCGGTCGTGGCGCGCCTCGTTGCGCAGCTTCTCCGAAGTATCGTCGAGCGGGCGGACGGCGACGTTCGTGGCGGTGTTGAGCGCCGGCGCGCCGCCGAGGAAATAGGCATAGGTCTTCCACGCGGTCAGGCCCGACAGGTCTTTCAGCAATTTTCGAATCAGATACGCCCTTCCTCTGGGGTATCCCCCATGCAGCGCGGTGTCCGGGTCGAGCTCGCCGTACAGGTTGTTGTGGTGCAGGCGATGGATGACGCGGTAGGTGCACATCGACAGCCCCTGCACCATCGCGCAGGCGCGGCCCACCGCGTCATTGACCCAGCGGGTGTCGTAGAGCAGGTAGTGCGCGGCGTCGTGCGCGATGACGAAGAGCGCGTGCTGGCGGCTTCCGATGAGGAAGATGGACAGCAGGAGGACGACGGGGTTGGGCCAGAAGATCAGGCCCAGGGAAACGGCAAAAGCCAGGACGGCGAAATCGTGTATGACTGCTGCCGTCGCGCGCCAGGGCGAGCGCCTGGTGAGCTCGAGGACGAGCTCTCCCGGCAATTCCTTGCGGAAGTCGTCCTTGAACTCCTCACCCTTCACTGGATTCCACCGATCAGGATGTACTTGACCTCGAGGTACTCCTCGAGCCCGTACTTCGAGCCTTCGCGCCCGAGGCCCGACTGCTTGACGCCGCCGAAGGGCGCGATCTCGGTGGAGATGATGCCCACGTTCGCGCCGACGATGCCGGTTTCCATGCGCTCGGCGACGCGGAAGATGCGCCCCACGTCGCGGCTGTAGAAGTAGCCGCACAGGCCGAACTCGCTGTCGTTCGCGAGCCGGATGGCGTCCTCCTCGGTCTTGAAGCGGATGAGCGGCGCCACCGGCCCGAAGGTCTCCTCGCGCGAGACGACCATCTCGGGGGTGACGTTGGCGAGCACGGTGGGCTGGAAGAAGAGCCCGCCGCGCTCGTGCCGCTTTCCTCCCAGCAGGGTTTTCGCTCCTTTGCCCAGCGCATCCGCGACGTGGGATTCCACCTTCTTCATCCCCTGCTCGTCGATGAGCGGCCCGATCATCACGCCGGGCTCGGTGCCCGGCCCGACCTTGAAGCCCTTCACCTTGTCCGCCAGCTTGGCCGCGAAGGTGTCGTAGACGCCCTCCTGCACGTAGATCCGGTTGGCGCATACGCAGGTCTGGCCGGCGTTGCGGTACTTGGAGGCGAGCGCCCCCTCGACCGCGGCGTCGAGGTCCGCATCGTCGAAGACGATGAAGGGCGCGTTGCCCCCGAGCTCCAGCGACAGCTTCTTCACCGTGTCGGCCGACTGGCGCATCAGGATGCGCCCGACTTCGGTCGAGCCGGTGAAGGAGAGCTTGCGCACGATCGGGTTGGCGCAGAGCTCCGCGCCGATGGCCGGCGCATCGCCGGTGATGACGTTGAACACGCCCTTGGGGATGCCGGCGCGCTCGGCGAGCTCGGCCATCGCGAGCGCCGAGAACGGCGTCTGCTCGGCGGGCTTGAGCACCACGGTGCAGCCTGCGGCGGGCGCCGGGCCGGCCTTGCGCGTGATCATCGCGTTGGGGAAGTTCCAGGGCGTGATCATGGCCGACACGCCGATCGGCTGCTTGATGACGAGCACACGCTTGTCGGCCTGGTGCTGCGGGATGACGTCGCCGTAGGCGCGCTTGCCCTCTTCGGCGAACCACTCGATGAAGGAGGCGCCGTAGGCGATCTCGCCGCGCGCTTCCGCGAGGGGCTTACCCTGCTCGGCGGTGAGGATCTGCGCCAGGTCCTCCTGGCTCGCCATCATCAGCTCGTACCACTTGCGCAGGATCGCGGCGCGCTCCTTGGCCGTCTTCTCGCGCCATGCCGGCCATGCGCGCTCTGCCGCCTCGATGGCGCGCCGGGTCTCGGCCTTCCCCATGTCCGGTACCGTGCCGAGCACCGCCCCGGTCGCCGGGTTATTGACGGGAAAGGTTTTTTGGGAACCGACCCACTCGCCGTCGATGTAGCACTGCTCGCGGAAGAGCTTCGGATCCTTCAGCGGGAGCGAGGGCAGTCCGGCCTTGGCGGGTGCGTTCATGACGATCTCCTATGGGAATCCCGATTTTACTCCCCGGCTAGTGATACATTTTCGCTTCCAAGGAGGAGGAACCATGGTCAAGTTTGTCGTCAACGGCAGGGAAGCGCATTCCGAGCAGCCGGGCGATACCCCGCTCTTGTGGGTGATTCGCGACGAGCTCGGGCTGACCGGCACCAAGTTCGGCTGCGGGGTCGCGCAGTGCGGCGCGTGCACCGTCCACGTCAACGGCGCGCCGGTGCGCGCCTGCATCACCCCGGTGTCCAGCGTCGCAGGCAAGAACGTCACCACGATCGAAGGCCTGTCGCCCGCCGCGGACCATCCGCTGCAGAAGGCCTGGATCGCCGAGCAGGTGCCGCAATGCGGCTACTGCCAGTCGGGACAGATCATGCAGGCCGCTGCCCTGCTCGAGAAGAACAAGGCCCCGACGCGGGCGCAGATCGTGCAGCACATGAACGGCAACATCTGCCGTTGCGGCACCTACAACCGCATCGTCAGCGCCATCCAGCGCGCAGCCAAGGAGGCATAGCCATGATCGACCTCCAGCAAGCAGACCTGCTCGAGTTCAAGGTGAGCCGCAGGGCGTTCCTCGGCGGCGCGGCCGGGCTGGGCTTCTCCTTCTCGATGGGCGTCACCCTCTCCGGCGCGGCCCAGGCGCAGTCGCCGGCTTCCGGCAGGCTCAACGCTTACGTATCGATCGCCCCCGACGGCACGATCACGATCCAGTCGCCCGTGGCCGAGATGGGCCAGGGCATCATGACCGGGCTGCCGCTCATCGTCGCCGAGGAGCTCGACGCCGACTGGAGCAAGGTGAAGGTCGAGCAGTCGCCGATCGATCCGGCCTACCATCATCCGATCTTCAAGGCGCAGTACGTCGTCGCGAGCATCTCGACGCTCGGCTACTGGACGCCCTGCCGGGTCGCGGGTGCGCAGGCGCGGCGCGTGCTGATCGACGCCGCTGCCGCCAAGTGGGGCGTGCCGGCCTCGGAGTGCACGACCGAGCCCAGTACCGTGGTGCACGCTTCCAGCGGCCGCAGGATGGGCTACGGCGAGATCGCCGCGTCGGCGCAGCCGCCGGCGGCGCCGCCGGCGATCAATCCGGCCAAGGACCTCAAGCCGGCGAGCCAGTACCGGCTGGTCGGCAAGGGGGTTCCCAGGGTGGACGTGCCCGCCAAGACCAACGGCGCCGCCCGCTACGGCATCGATGCGCGCGTCCCCGGGATGGCGTACGCCACCTTCGTGCGGCCGCCGGTCCGGGGCAGCGGTCCGGCCTCGTCCAACGCCGATGCGGTGCGCAAGCTGCCCGGCATCGTGGAGGTCCTGACCCTCGAGCACGGCATCGCCATCGTCGGCGAGACCTTCGCCGGCGTGCAGAAGGCGCGCAAGCAGCTGAAGGTCTCCTGGCGCGGCGGCCAGCCCGGCGAGTCGATCAATACCGACAAGGACATGGAGACCTACCTGGGCGACGGACGCGATCCCAAGCGCGTCGGCACCGAGTGGAAGTCGAAGGGCGACGCGGCCGCGGCATTGGCGGGCGCGGCGCGGGTGGTCAGCCGCGAGTACCTGTCCGATCACGTCTACCACGCGCAGATGGAGCCGATGAACGCGACGGCCTACGTGCGCGGCGACACCGCGGAGCTCTGGGTGGGAACACAGGCGCCGACGCGCACGCAGAACGACGTCGCCAAGGCCCTGGGCACGACACCCGACAAGGTGAGGGTGAACCAGCAGTTCCTTGGCGGCGGCTTCGGGCGGCGGGCGACCGTGGAAGCCTCGGTCGACGCGGCGCTCGTGGCGAAGGCGGTGAACCGTCCCGTGAAGCTGATCCTCAGCCGCGAGGACGACCTGTGGGCCGGCACGTTCCGCCCGATGACGGCGCAGCGCATCGAGGCGGGCCTGGACGCGAGCGGCCGCCTCGTCGGCTGGCGCCACCGCGTCATCGGCGAGCCCGTGGGCGACTTCGTCTACCACCCCGGCTACGTCAAGGCGGCGAAGAACCGCGACGTGATCTTCATGATGGGGGCGGAGCTTCCCTACTACACTAAGGTGGCCAACTGGCACTCCGAGCACGTCATGGAGCCCGAGCGCACCCGCGTCGCCGCCTGGCGCGGCATCGGCGCGGGGTACACCAAGTTCGCGGTCGAGTCGATGATCGACGAGCTGGCCCCCCTGGCCAAGATGGACCCGCTCGCCTACCGGCTCTCGCTCACCGACGACTCGCGCACGCGCCGCGTGCTCGAGAAAGTGGCGGAGATGTCGGGCTGGGGCAGGAAGCGCTCTTCGGGCACGGCGCTGGGCCTCGCCTTCGCCGAGTACGGGGCATTCGCGCCGAAGTTCGGCTCGCTGATCGCCTCGGTGGCGGAGATTTCGCTCGACCAGCGCACCGGTCGCATCCGCGTGCACAACTACTGGTCGGCAGCCGATGCGACCCTGGCGGTCAATCCGGGCGCTTTCGTGGCGCAGGTGGAGAGCGCGATCGTGTGGGGGCTGAGCTGCTGCCTCAAGGAGCGCGTCACGATGGTCAACGGCGTGGTGCAGCAGTCCAACTTCCACGAGTACGAGGTCATGCGCATGTCCGAGGTGCCGGCGATCCACGTCGAGATCGTCAGCGGCGGACCGATGCCGACCATGGTGGGCGAGCTCGGCGTGCCCGGCACGGGACCCGCCGTCGCGAACGCGTTCTTCGCGCTGACCGGCAAGCGGCTCTACCACATGCCGTTCACGCCGCAGCGCGTGCGCGCCGCGCTGAAAGGGGCGGCGAAGGTCTAGGCGGCGCGCGCTAGAACGTCCCGGGGTACGAGCCTCCATCCATGAGGAGGTTCTGCCCCGTGATGTACCCCGCCTGCGCGCTGCAGAGATAGGCGCAGGCGTCGCCGAACTCCTCGATGGTGCCGAAGCGCTTCGCCGGGTTGCCCTCGGCGCGCGCCTTGGCGAGCTCGGCGGGGGTCTTGCCGAGCTTCTTCGCATTGAACGCGAAGTTGGAGCGCAGCCGGTCGGTGTCGAAGGGGCCGGGCAGCAGGTTGTTGATGGTGACGTTGTGCTGCACCGTGGTGCGCGACAGGCCGGCGATGAAGCCGGTCAGGCCGGTGCGCGCGCCGTTCGACAGGCCGAGCTCGGGAATCGGGCTCTTCACCGCGCCGGAGGTGATGTTGACGATGCGCCCGAACCTGCGCGCGATCATCCCGTCCACCACCGCGCGCACCATCAGGATCGGCGCGATCATGTTCGCGTCGAGCGCCTTCACCCAGTCCTCGCGCTCCCAGGCGCGGAAGTCCCCCGGCGGCGGGCCGCCGGCGTTGTTCACCAGGACATCCGGCGACGGGCAGGCCTTGAGCGCAGCCTCCCGGCCTTCGGGGGTGGTGATGTCGCCTGCCACGGTTTTGACGTCGACTTTGAAGAGAGAGCGAATCTCCTTTGCGGTGCTTTCCAGCGCCTCGGCGCCGCGCGCCGTGATGACGAGGTTCACCCCCTCGCGCGCGAGCGAGAGCGCGCAGCCCTTTCCCAGGCCCTTCGATGCCGCGCAAACGAGCGCGGTTCTGCCGCGGATGCCGAGATCCATTGCGATTACCTCCGTGTAGTGCCGAGGATGGAGCCGAGCACGCCGCGCAGGATCCGCCGCCCGAGCTCCGAGCCGATGGCGCGCGCCGCACTTTTCGTCATCGCGTCGAGGACGCTCTGCGGCTGCCTGCCCGGCGGTTTCGCCTTCTCGGGAAGCGCTTCCGCGGTGCGCTGCTTGAGCTTCTCGTAGGCCGATTCGCGGTCCACGGCGTTTTCGTATCTTCCGAAGAATCTCGAATTTCTCACCAGGTTCGAACGCTCCGCGTCCGTGATGGGGCCGAGCTGGCTCGCGGGGGGCACGATGAGGGCGCGCTCGGTGACGCCCGGACGGCCCTTCTCGTCGAGCAGGCTCACCAGCGCCTCGCCCACGCCGAGCTCGGTGATCGCCGCGGCGATCTTGAGCCTGGGATTGGGCCGCATGGTCTCGGCGGCCGCCTTCACCGCCTTCTGGTCCTTCGGCGTGAACGCGCGCAGCGCGTGCTGCACGCGGTTGCCGAGCTGCCCGAGCACCGACTCGGGAATGTCGAGCGGGTTCTGCGTCACGAAGTACACGCCGACGCCCTTGGAGCGGATGAGGCGCACCACCTGCTCGATCTTCTCGAGCAGCGCCTTCGGCGCCTCGTCGAAGAGCAGATGCGCCTCGTCGAAGAAGAAGACGAGCCTGGGCTGGTCCGCGTCGCCCACCTCGGGCAGCTGCTCGAAGAGCTCCGCCAGCAGCCACAGCAGGAAGGTCGAGTAAAGGCGCGGCGAATGCATGAGCTTGTCCGCGGCGAGGATGCTGACCACGCCCCGTGGGCTGTGATGCGCGCCTTCGACCTGCATCAGGTCGGCGATGTTCAGCATCGGCTCGCCGAAGAACTTGCCCGCGCCCTGGCTCTCGAGGGCGAGCAGGCCGCGCTGGATCGCGCCGATCGAGGCGGCGGATACGTTGCCGTAGGCCGTGGTGAACTGCGCCGCGTTCTCGCCCACGTGCTGCAGCATGGCGCGCAGGTCCTTGGCATCGAGGAGCAGCAGCCCGGCGTCGTCGGCGATCTTGAACGCCAGGCCGAGCACGCCCTCCTGGGTATCGTTCAGTCCGAGCAGCCGCGAGAGCAGCAGCGGGCCCATGTCCGAGACCGTGGCGCGCACCGGATGGCCGGAGACGCCGAACACGTCCCAGAAGACGACCGGGCAGGGCGCAAAGGCCGGCTGCACTTTCAAGTCTTTAAATCTCTCGAGAATCCTGCTGTTGCCGCCGCCGGCCTTGGCCATGCCCGAGAGGTCGCCCTTCACGTCGGAGAGGAAGACCGGCACGCCGATGCGCGAGAACTGCTCGGCGAGGGTTTGCAGCGTCACGGTCTTGCCGGTGCCGGTGGCGCCGGTGATCAGGCCGTGCCGGTTGGCGAGGGCGGGGAGGAGGCACAGTGCCGCGCTTCCTTTCTTCGCTATGAGAAGCGGCGACGCCATGCGTAAAATTATAGGGCTATGGCCGGTCACAGCCGATGGGCGAACGTCAAGCACCGCAAGGAGCGCGCCGACGCGAAGCGCGGCAAGATCTTTACGCGGCTCATCAAGGAGATCAGCGTCGCGGCGCGCCTGGGCGGCGGTGACCCGGCGGGAAACCCGCGGCTGCGCCTCGCGATCGACAAGGCGAAGGAGCAGAACCTCCCGGGCGACAACATCCAGCGCGCCATCCAGCGCGGCTCCGGCGATGCCGAAGGCGTCGCCTACGACGAGATCCGCTACGAGGGCTACGGCCCCGGCGGCGCCGCCGTCATGCTCGACTGCCTCACCGACAACCGCACGCGCACCGTGGCCGAGGTGCGCCACGCCTTCACCAAGAACGGCGGCAACCTCGGCTCCGACGGCTCGGTCGCCTATCTGTTCAAGCACTGTGGCCAGTTCGTGTTCGCGCCCGGCACGAGCGAGGACAAGGTCATGGAGGCGGCGCTCGACGCCGGCGCCGAGGACGTGTTCAAGAATGACGACGATTCGGTCGAGCTCCTCTGCGCGCCGGCGGATTTCGTCGCGGTCAGGGAAGCGCTGGCCAAGGCGGGGCTCAAGGCGGAGCTCGCCGAGGTGACGATGAAGCCCACCCTCGAGAACCCGCTGAAGGACGAGGATGGCACGCGCCTGCGGCGCCTCCTCGAGGCGCTGGAGAGCCTCGACGACGTGCAGGACGTCTACACCACCGCGGTGATCGACTGAGAATCCTCGGCATCGATCCGGGCCTGCAGGTGACGGGGTTCGGCGTCATCGATTCCATCGACGGCAAGCTCCTCTATGTAGCGAGCGGGTGCGTGAAGTCCGGCGCCGGCGACCTCGCGGCGCGGCTGAAGATCATCCTCGAGGGGCTGCACGAGGTGATCGCCGCGCACGCGCCGCTCGAGGTCGCGGTCGAGAAAGTCTTCGTCAACGCCAACCCGCAGTCGACGCTCGCCCTCGGACAGGCGCGCGGCACCGCGATCTGCGCCGCGGTGATCGCCGGCCTGCCGGTTGCCGAGTACACGGCGCTGCAGGTGAAGCAGTCCGTGGTGGGCAACGGCCACGCGGCCAAGGACCAGGTGGGTCACATGGTGCGGCGCCTGCTCGCGCTGCCCGGGGACCCCGCCGCCGATGCCGCGGATGCGCTTGCCTGCGCCATCTGCCATGCACATGGACGCAGACTGGGGACGCTGGAAACAAGGAGTTTCCGGGTGAGGCGCGGGAGGCTGGTGTGATCGGGAAGCTTACCGGGCGCCTCGCGGCGAAGCACCCACCGCAGCTCCTGGTCGACGTGAACGGCGTCGCCTACGAGATCGACGTGCCGATGAGCACCTTCTACGGCCTGCCGGCGACCGGCGAGGCGGTGAGCCTGTTCACCCACCTCGTGGTGCGCGAGGACGCGCATGTCCTGTACGGCTTCGCCACGCTCGAGGAGCGCAGCGCCTTCCGGCAGCTGATCCGCATCTCGGGCGTGGGCGCGCGCACCGCGCTTTCCGTGCTCTCGGGACTTTCGGTCGGCGACCTCGCGCAGGCCGTCGCGCTGCAGGACGGCTCGCGGCTGGTGAAGGTCCCCGGCATCGGCAAGAAGACCGCCGAGCGGCTGCTGCTCGAGCTGAAGGGCAAGCTCGCCGAGGCGCTTCCCGGGCCGGCGCAGGAGCGCCCCTCCGATGTCGTGAATGCGCTACTCGGCCTGGGCTACAGCGAGAAGGAAGCCGCGGCCGCGGTGAAGGGACTCACGCCCGGCCTGCCCGTGGCCGAGGCGATCCGCGCCGCCCTGAAAGCGCTAGCGAAGGGCTAGGTCCGTCCCGCCCCCGGCGTGTCGGCGCAGGAACTCGGCGAGGCGCTTGCGGATGTCTTTCTGCTTCACCGCCTGGATGTGGCCGGCGTCGGGCACCAGCCAGATTTCTTTGGGCTCGGCGGCGCGCGCGTAGAGCCGCTGCGAGTGCGCGACGGGCACGATCGAGTCGCGCTCGCCGTGGATGAAGAGCAGCGGGATCGGGCTCACCGCGCGCACCGAGGCGACGGGCGAGAAGTCGTTGTCGACCGTCTGCGGCAGCAGCCACTGGAACGGCCAGGTGAGAAAGAAGCTCGCCGCCTTGTCCTTCACGATGCGCCGGTAATCCGAGAAGGCGCTGTCCACGACGATGGCGCGCACGTTGGCGCGGTAGTCGCTGTGCGCGGCGTAGTGGATCGCGAGCGCCCCGCCCAGGCTCTGGCCGAAGATGATGATGCGCTCGGGGTCGACGTCGGGCCGCGCGAGCAGCGTGCGCATCGCGGCGTCGACGTCGAGCTGGACGCCTTCGAGCGTCGGGGAGCCCTGCGAGCCGCCGTATCCGCGATAGTCGAACGCCAGCACGTTGAATCCCGCCGCCGGCATCCAGGCGACGTTGGCGAAGTGCGTGCTGATGTTCTCCGCGTTGCCGTGCAGGTAGAGCACGCTCGCGCGCGGCTCTCCCCGCGCCGGCAGGAACCAGGCGAAAAGGGCGGTTCCATCGGCCGCCTTGAACTCCACCGGGTGGTATTCCACGCCGTACTGGCCGGGCGTGCTCACGATGGCGCGGTGCGGCTGGAAGAACGCCTGGGTGCAAGCCCCCAGGAGAATAACAAGAGACAGAGCAAGAAGGGCGCGCATGTCAGTGGTACACCATGAGGGAGAGGGAGCCGTAGTCGAAGGAACGGCCAGCCTCCCGCTGGCGCGCGAGGTCGAAGCGCAGGGCGAGG
>CBDDRQ010000212.1:0-28388 GCA_965233125.1 uncultured bacterium | reverse complement strand
TCACCCTCATGAAGGGCCAGCCGCTCGCCTACAACAAGGACAACCAGGAGGACAAGGAGCCGCTCTTCGACACGGTGGACACGCTGAAGGACTGCCTGGCGGTGTTCGCGCCGCTCGTCGCCGGCCTCGCCCCGGTGCCCGCGGCGATGCGCGCCGCGACGCTCGAGGGCCATGCCACGGCGACCGACCTTGCCGACTACCTGGTGCGCAAGGGCATGGCATTCCGCGATGCGCACGAGCTCGTCGCGCGCGTCGTGCGCGAGGCCGAGCGCGCGGGCGTGGATCTGTCTGCCTTGCCGCTTGCCAAGCTGAAGGGTTTCTCTTCTCTCATCGCCTCCGACATCAAGAAGATCTTGACGCCCGAGGGCTCGGTGGCGGCCCGCAGCCACCGCGGCGGCACCGCACCGGCCGAGGTGCGACGCGCGATCGCCCGCGCCCGCAAGCGCCTGCCGCGATGAAGCAGGTCGGGAAGTACCCCGTGCTCCGCAAGCTGGGGGAAGGGGCGACGTCGGAGGTGTATCTGTGCAACGACCCCTTCAACGCGCGCGACGTCGCGGTCAAGGTGGCTTTCTCCGGATCGTTCGACGACCCGGAAAAGGGCAGGCGCTACCGCAAGCTCTTCGTCACCGAGGCCTCCCTTGCCGGCAAGCTCGAGCACCCGCACATCTGCCAGATCTACGACGCGGTCGCCGACGAGAAGCTGCACTACATCGTGATGGAATACGTCGCCGGCGGCACCCTGGAGAAGTACTGTCGCAGCGAGGAGCTGCTGCCGGTGGAGCGTATCGTCGAGATGGCTTTCAAGTGCACGCGCGCGCTCGAGTTCGCGCACAAGCTGGGCGTCACGCACCGGGATCTCAAGCCGGCGAACATCCTGCATGCCGGCGGCACCGAGGTGAAGGTTAGCGACTTCGGCGCGGCGCTGATCGACTCGCGCGACACCACGCAGGTGGCGACGGTGGGCTCGCCGGCCTACATGTCGCCCGAGCAGGTGAAGGAGCAGCCGCTCGACCACCGCACCGACATCTACTCGCTCGGCGTGGTGATGTACCACCTGCTCACCGGCCGCCTGCCTTTCGAGGCGGCCAACAACTACAGCCTGATCTACCAGATCACCAGCGTCGAGCCCCGGCCGCCCTCGGCCCTGCGCCCGGAAGTGCCGGCCGCGCTCGACGCGATCGTCCTGCGCGCCATGGCGAAGGACCGCGCGGCGCGCTATCGCCACTGGGAGGAGTTCTCCCTCGAGCTCGCCGCCACCTCGGAGCGCCTGCGGGCAGAGCAGACGCAGCAGTTCTTCGCCGACTCCGAGCGCTTCGAGACGCTGCGCAGCCTCGCCTTCTTCGACCAGTTCGCCGACGCGGAGCTCTGGGAGGTGGCGCGCGTGTCGACCTGGCGCCATGCCGGCGCCGGCGAAGTGCTGATGCGCGAGGGCGACGAGGGAGACTTCTTCTGCGTGCTGGCGCAGGGGCAGGTGAAAGTCACCCGGCGCGGCCAGCTCCTCGGCGTGCTGCAGGCGGGCGAGCCCTTCGGCGAGATGGCCTACCTCTCGAAGAAGCAGGCGAAGCGCGGCGCCGACGTGACCGTGCTCGAGGACGCCAACATCATCTCGGTGCCCACGGCACGGCTCGAACAGGCCTCCGACGCCTGCCGTCACCAGTTCGACCGCGCCTTCATGGGGATGCTGGTCGAGCGCCTCGCCGCGGCCAACCTGCGCATCTCCGGGGTCTAGGGGCGATGGACCACGTCGCCAACTACCCGGTGATCCGCAAGCTCGGCGAGGGCGCGACTTCCGAAGTCTTCCTGTGCCAGGATCCCTTCCGCAACCGCGAGGTGGCGGTGAAGCGCATCTTCCCCGAGGCGCTGCGCGACCCGGTGCGCGGGCGCCTGTTCCGCAAGCTCTTCTTCACCGAAGCGTCCCTCGCCGGGAAGCTCGACCACCCCCACATCGCCCAGATCTACGATGCCGGCATCGGCGAGGACTCGGGCTACATCGTCATGGAGTACGTGCCGGGGGGCACGATGGAGCGCTTCTGCGCGCCGGAGAACCTGCTGCCCATCGACGAGGTGGTGAACATCGTCTTCAAGTGCACGCGCGCGCTCGCCTACGCGCACATGCTCGGGGTCACCCACCGCGACATCAAGCCGGGAAACATCCTGTACGCCGTCGACCCCGCCGACGTGCGCATCGGCGACTTCGGCCTGGCGCTCAACGTCGGCGCCGAGACGACGCAGATCACCGGCGTGGGCTCGCCCGCCTACATGTCGCCGGAGCAGATCCGCGAGGAGCTGGTCGACCACCGCACGGATCTCTATTCGCTGGGCGTGGTGATGTACCAGATGCTCACCGGCCAGCTGCCCTTCAAGGGCACCAACAAGTTCAGCATGATCTACCAGATCACGCAGTACGACCCGGCCCCGCCCTCCTCGATCCGGCGCGAGGTGCCGGCCTCGCTCGACCGCATCGTGCGCCGCGCCATGCACAAGGACGCCGCCACGCGCTACCACAGCGGCGACGAGTTCGCCGAGGAGCTGGTCGAGGCGCTGCGCTCGGGCCTGGGGGAGGCGCACCGCGAGACCTTCGGCGACGCCGACAAGTTCGCCGCGCTGCGCGGCATGCGCTTCTTCGCGTCCTTTGCCGACCCCGAGCTGTGGGAAGTCGTGGAGAAGGGCATCTGGGAGCGCGTGCCGGCGGGCTCGGCGCTGGTGCGCGAGGGCGAGCCGGGGGACTTCTTCTGCCTGCTGGTCGAGGGCGAGATGCGCGTGACCAAGAACAAGAAGCTCCTCACCGTGCTCGGGCCGGGGGAGTGCTTCGGCGAGATGGCCTACCTCTCGGCAAACGGGCACGAGCGCGGCGCCACGGTCGCCGCGAGCAAGGACTCGCGCACGATGCGCGTGCGCATCGCCGACCTCGAGCAGGCGACGGTGGCCTGCCGCAGCAAGTTCGACCGCGCCTTCATCGGCATCCTGGTGGAGCGCCTGAACCTGGCGAACACACGCCTCACCTCGGCGTGAGGGCTTGGAACTAGCGGTGCGGAACGGGGTTTGTACCCCGATCGGGGTACAGGCGGAGATCAAGCGGTAGAGTCGGCGGCATGGATCGCACGCTGCGCCAGCACCTCCGGGTCGACTCCGCCGAGCCCGTGGGCGGCGGCTGCATCCACGACTGCTACAAGGTGGAAATCAGCGGCCGAGCGTTTTTCCTGAAGGCGAACGACCTGAGCCAGGCCGACAACTTCGCCACCGAGGCCGATGGCCTCACCGCGCTCAGGAACGCCGGCTTGCCTGCCCCCGAGCCGATCGCGCACGGGACCGCCGGCGGCGCCGCCTATCTGCTTCTTGAATTCCTTTCCCTTCGGGGAAAAGGCGATTTTGCTGCGCTCGCCCGCATGCTCGCCGACGCGCACCGCAAGCCCGGGCCGCGCTTCGGCTGGAGCCGCGACAACTACATCGGCGCGACGGCGCAGGCCAACGGCTGGTGCGAGGACTGGGCCGAGTTCTGGCGCGAGCGGCGCCTGAAGCCGCAAATCGAATTGGCGAAGAGGAACGGATTCGACCTGCCTGTCCTGAACGTCTTCGATCTTCTGGAAGGCCATCAGCCGCAACCGTCCCTCCTCCACGGCGATCTCTGGGGCGGGAACGCAGGCTTCACGGCGGAAGGCCCGGTCGTGTTCGACCCGGCGGTGTACTACGGCGACCGCGAGGCGGACCTCGCGATGACCGAGCTCTTCGGCGGCTTTCCGCGCGAGTTCTACGAGGCGTACGAGAAAACGTACCCGCTAGATGCGGGGTACGGGCGGCGGAAGCACCTCTACAACCTCTACCACCTGCTCAATCACCTCAACCTTTTCGGGGCCGGGTACCTCGGGCAGGTGCAACAGACGCTAAGCCTTCTGCGTCAGTCCCTGTAGGAGTTTCTGCAGCTCGCCGGACTGGTACATCTCGCGCAGGATGTCCGAGCCGCCGACGAACTCGCCGTTCACGTAGAGCTGCGGGATGGTCGGCCAGTTGGCGTACTCCTTGATGCCCTGGCGGATCTCCGCGTCGGCGAGCACGTTCACGGTGTGGAACTCGCTCACGCCGCAGGCGTTGAGCACCTGGCAGGCGAGCGCCGAGAAGCCGCACTGCGGAAGCTGCGGCGTGCCTTTCATGAAGAGCACGACGGGATGGCCCGTCACCTGCTCCTTGATGCGTTGTTGGGTATCCATGCTCACGATTTTACCCTTCCGCCCGCGACGCGGGGTATGCCGGCCAGATCGGGCCAGCCCAGCGCGGTTTCAAGCCCCGCCGCCTCGAGCAGCGAGCGCACCGCCTCGTGCTGCCCGGCGCCATGCTCGAGCAGCAGCCAGCCGCCCGGCGCGAGGTGCGCGGGGGCCTCGCGCGCGACCATGCGGATCGCGTCGAGCCCGTCGGCGCCGCCAAGCAGCGCCAGCCGCGGCTCGAAAGGCAGGGCGGCAAGGTGCGGATCATCCACGGTGACGTAAGGGGGATTGCAGACGATGCCGTCGAAGCGCTCCCCTTGCACGGCCTCCAGCCAGCGGCCGTGGCGCAGCTCGATGTCCAGGCCGAGGTTCGTGGCATTGCGCCGGGCGACCTCCAGGGCGGCGGCGCTCGCATCGGCCGCGACCACGCGCGCCCCGGGCAGGTGGCGCTTGAGCGCCAGCGCGATCGCGCCCGAGCCGGTGCCCAGGTCGAGCACCGAGGCCGGTGCGCGCGCGAGCGCGAGGTCGACGAGCAGCTCGGTCTCGGGGCGCGGGATGAGCACCGCGGGGGTCACGGTGAGCTCCAGGCCGTAGAACTCCTTGCGCCCGAGGATGTAAGCCACCGGCTCGCCCCTGGCCCTTCTCGAAGCAAAGGAGAGAAAGCGCTCGGCGCTCGCCACCGCAAGCTCCTTCTCGGGAAAAGCGAGGACCGAGGCCTCGGAAAATCCGGTGGCCGCGGCGAGCAGCAGGCGCGCTTCGCGCGCATCGATACCGCCCGAACGCAAGGCCTCGTCGACGGTCAAGCCGGTTCTTCGGCGAGCGCGCTGAGCTGCTCGGTCTGGTGCTCGGCGGCGAGGGCGCCGGTCAGCTCGTCGAGCTCGCCGTCCATGATGCGGTCGATCTTGTAGAGCGTGAGGTTGATGCGGTGATCGGTGACCCGCCCCTGCGGGAAGTTGTAGGTGCGGATGCGCTCGGAGCGGTCGCCCGAGCCGATCAGGCTTTTCCGGGTCGAGGCGGTCTTCGCCTGCTGCTCGCGCAGCTGCTTGTCGCGGATGCGCGCCGCGAGCACGCCGAGTGCCTTCTCGCGGTTCTTGTGCTGCGAGCGCGAGTCCTGGCATTCGACCACGATGCCGGTGGGCAGGTGGGTGACGCGGATCGCCGACTCGGTCTTGTTGACGTGCTGCCCGCCCGCGCCCGAGGCGCGGTAGGTGTCGATGCGCAGCTCCGCCGGATTGAGCGCCACCTCGTGCACCGCGTCCGCCTCGGGCAGCACCGCGACCGTGCAGGCCGAGGTGTGGATGCGCCCTTGCGCCTCGGTCTGCGGCACCCGCTGCACGCGGTGCCCGCCCGACTCGAACTTCAGCTTCGCGTAGACGCCCTGCCCGACGATGCGCGCGACGAACTCCTTGTAGCCGCCGAGCTCCGAGGGGCTCTCGGAGATGATCTCGACCTGCCAGCCCTGGCGCTCGGCGTAGCGCGTGTACATGCGCACCAGGTCGCCTGCGAACAGGCCCGACTCGTCGCCGCCGGTGCCCGCGCGCACTTCGAGGAAGACGTTGCGCTCGTCGTTCGGATCCTTCGGCAGCAGCGCCTTCTGCAGCTCGGCCTCGAGCCGCTCCATGGCCGCGCGCGCCTTCTTCAGCTCCTCGTCGGCGTAGGACTTCATGGCCGCGTCGGCGGCCAGGTCGCGCGCCTCGCCGGCGTCGCGCTCCGCCTGCACGAAATCCCGGAACAGCGCCGCGACCGCGGAGAGCTCCGCGTGCTCGCGCGAGAGGCTGCGCAAGCGATCGAGGTCCCTCGCCGCCTCGGGGCTCGCGAGCAGGTGGTTGAGCTCCTCCAGCCGCCCGACCATCGAGTCGAGCTTGGCGCGCAGCGCGGGCTTCACTTGGCGGGCTTCTTCAGCGCCTCGGTGGGGGCGTGCAGCAGCTTGTTGGTGAGCGCCTGCGAGAGCCGCTCCATCACCTGCGCCGGGGCCTCGCCGCGCTCGACCAGCCGCAGCGCGCGCTCGAGCTCCGCGCGGCGCGCTTCTTCCGCCTGGTTGCGCAGCGCGACGATCGCCGGCACGCTCTCGCGCGCCTGCATCCAGTGCATGAACTGCCCGACCTGGGCCTCGATGATCACCTCGGCCTGCACCACGGCCGAGCGCCGGTGGTCGAGGTTCGCGCTCACGACCGCGGCGAGGTCGTCCACGGTGTAGAGGAACACGTCGTCGAGCTCCGCGACCTCGGGCTCGATGTCGCGCGGCACCGCGAGGTCCACCATGAAGATCGGCCGGCGCCGCCGGGCGCGCAGCGCGCGCTCGACCAGCCCCTTGCCGAGGATGGGCAGCGAGGAGGCGGTGCAGGACACGACGATGTCGTATTCGTGCAGCTGCTCGGCCAGGGCGCGCAGCTCGATGGCCTGCGCGTTGAAGCGTGAGCCCAGGCGCTGCCCGCGCTCGAGGGTGCGGTTGGCCACGGCCATGCGCGCCGGCGCCTGGGCCGCGAAATGCGTGGCGACGAGCTCGATCATCTCGCCCGCGCCGATCAGCAGCACGCTCTGGTCCTTGAGGCTCGGAAAGATGCGCGCCGCGAGCCGCACTGCGGCTGCCGCCATCGAGACGCTGGCCGCGCCGATGTGGGTCGTCGAGCGCACTTCCTTCGCCACGGCGAAGGAGCGCTGGAAGAGCCGGTGCAGCAGCGTGCCCAGCGTGCCGGCCGACTCCGCCGCGCGCGCCGCGTCCTTCATCTGGCCGAGGATCTGCGGCTCGCCCACGACCATCGAGTCGAGCCCGGAGGCGACGCGGAAGGCATGGCGCACCGCCTGCTCGCTCGGCAGGGTGTAGAGGTAGCGCTGCAGCTCGGCGGCGGGCATGCCGTGGTAGCGGGCCAGCCACTGCGCGAGCGCCGCCGGCTCCTCGCCCGACACGTACAGCTCGGTGCGGTTGCAGGTGGACAGGATCGCCGCTTCCTGCGCCAGGCTGCGCCTGAGCTCCGCCAGCGCCTCGCGCAGCCGCTCGACATGGAACACCACGCGCTCGCGGATCGCGAGCGGCGCCGTCTGGTGGTTCAGCCCGAGGGTATAGAGCGCCATGCGCTAAGCCCCCAGATTATAAGGTCTTTAGCAGCCCCTCGATGCGCGCCGCCGGCACCGGCGGGCTGAAGAGATAGCCCTGCGCCTGGTCGCAGCCGAGCTGCGCGAGCAGCTGCGCCTGCGCCTCGGCTTCGACGCCCTCGGCGACCACCTTGAGGCGCAGGCTGTGCGCGAGCGAGATGATCGCCGCGACGATGGCCGCATCGCCCGTGTCCTCCGACATGCCGCGCACGAAGCCGCGGTCGATCTTCACGGTGTCGACCGGCAGCCTGCTGAGATAGGCGAGCGAGGAGTAGCCGGTGCCGAAGTCGTCCAGCGAGATGTGCATGCCCATCTCGCGCACCTCGCGCAGCTTGCGGATGCTGTCGGAGACCTCGGTCATCAGCAGGCTCTCGGTGATCTCGAGGTCGATCCCGCCGCCATCGCGGGTCGCGCCGCCGAGCGCGGCGCGCAGGTCGGCGACGAAGCTCGCGCGGCGCAGCTGCAGGGCGGAAAGGTTGACGGCGATGCGCGGGGCCGCCAGCCCCTTCTCTCGCCATTCGCGGTACAGCGCGCTCGCCGCGGCGATCGCCTGGCGTCCCGCCTCCAGGATGAGGCCGGTCTGCTCGAGGATCGGGACGAATT
This sequence comes from uncultured bacterium, assembly GCA_965233125.1. GTDB lineage: Bacteria > Pseudomonadota > Gammaproteobacteria > Burkholderiales > SG8-39 > SCGC-AG-212-J23. The sequence continues at coordinate 20,493 of CBDDRQ010000212.1, read as the reverse complement.
TCGCCGGCGGGACCGGCCCGGCCCCTTCGGGGGCGTCCCAGCGCATCAGCGCCTCGACGCCGACGATGCGCCGCCCGGCCAGATCGAGCTTGGGCTGGTAGTGGAGGTAGAGCTCGCCGTGCTCGACCGCCCGGCGCAGCCGGTGCTCGAGGTCGACCTGCTCGAAGACGCGCGCGTTGATCTGCGGCGCGTAGAACACATAGCGCTCGCCCGTCTCCTTGGCGCGCTTGAGCGCGGCTTCCGCGTTGCGGAACAGGCTGTCGGCGTCGCCGCCGTCGTCCGGGTGCACGGCGATGCCGACGTTCGCCGCCAGGCGCAGCTCGCGGCCGCCGATCTCGAACGCGCGGCCGAAGAAGGTCGCCGCCGCCTGCTCGAGCCGGCGTGCGACTTCCTCCGCATCCGCGATGCTGGGGAACATGAGGGCGAAGACGTTGCTGCCGAGCCGGGCGAGGCGGTTCACATCGCCGGCGCCCTCGCGCAGCCGCTGCGCCACGTCCTGCAGGACCTGGTCGCCGACCTGGCGGCCGAAGGTGTCGTTGATGCCCTTGAAGCGCTCGATGTCGATGAGGGTAAGCGCAAGCAGCGACCCGGAGCGCCGCGCCGCCGAAGTGGCCTGCGTCAGGCGCTCGTGGAAGAGCGTCCGGTTGGGCAGGCCGGTCAGGGGGTCGTACAGCGCGAGGTAGGCGATGCGGTCCTGCTTGGCGATCAGCTCCAGGGCGAAGGACATGTTCGAGATCATTTCCGAGAGCAGCCCGAGCTCCTCCTGATCGAAGAAGCCCCGCTCTCGCGCGCGCAGCGAGATCACGCCCGCGACGCGGTTCTCCACCATCAGCGGCAGCAGCGCGAGCGCATAGTTGCCCTCGCGCACGAGGACATCGCGGTTCGACACGCGCAGGTCACCGGCGACGTCGTTGGAAACGACGCTGCGCGCCTCGCGCAGCGCCCTCGCGAACAGCGAGCTCGCGCCCTGCGGATCGCGATTGAACTCGTCCACCATCCCCTGGAAGATCGCCGGGTCGGCCTCCGTCGTGGCGGCGACGCGCGCCGCACCTCCGGCGTCGAGCTCGACGACGCGCGCCAGGACGAATCCGCCGCGCGAGACCGCGATGCGACAGAATTCCTGGAAGAGCGGCCCGCGCTCCCGCGTGCGCACGATCGCGGCGTTCAGCTCGCCCAGAAGCTCGCGGATGCGGCTCAGCCGCTCGATGCGCCGGCGGCCCTCGACCCGGGCGGTGACGTCGCGCGCGAGCCCGTCGAAGCGCTCGGCCTTGCCGTCGGGCCCGAGGATGCGCCGGCCGCGGTTGTTGATCCAGCACACCGTGCCATCCGGGCGCAGCGCCCGGTACTCTATCTCGAATGAGCCGCCCTGCTTCAGCTCCGCCCAGGCGGCGAGCACTCTCGCGCGGTCCTCGGTGTGCACGACGTCGAGACGCAGGCTCTCGTCGTGCAGGAATGCATCGGCCGTATGCCCGTACAGGTCCTGCGCCGCCGGGCTGACGTAGATGATCTTCCCGCTCTGCGCGTCGACCGACCACAGCATGTCGGGCAGCGACTCGAAAATGCTGGTGAGGCGCTCGCGCGCGATCTCGAGCTCGGCCTCGGCGCGGCGCCGCTCGCGCCGCGCGCGCGAATCCGCGAGGGCCCGCTCCACCGCCGCCGGCAGGCGCACCAGGTTGTTCTTCAGCACGTAGTCGGTGGCGCCGTTCTTGAGCGCGCGGATCGCGTACTCCTCGCCGATGGTGCCGGAGACGAAGACGAACGGCGTGTCGGGCGCGAGCTCGCGCGCCATGGCGAGCGCGGCCATGCCGTCGAAGCCCGGCATCGAGAAATCCGACAGGATCACGTCGGGCGAGAACTCGCGCAGCGCCAGCTCGAAGGAGTCCTCGCGGTCGACCACCCGGTGCGTAAAGCGCAGGCCGGCGCGCTTCAGCTCGCGCACCTCGAGCTCGGCGTCGGCGGCGACGTCCTCGGTGAGCAGCAAGCGGATCGTGGGCGCGCTCAGGGCTCGCTCCTCACTGCGGCACCCGGTTGGTGAGCACCCAGTACAGGCCGATCTTGGCCACGGTCTCGAGGAAGACCTCGAACTCGACCGGCTTGACGATGTAGCTGTTGGCGCCGAGCCGGTAGGTCTCGACCACGTCGCGCTCCTCGTTGGAGGAGGTCATGACGACGATGGGGATGCTGCGCGCGGCGGCGTCCGCCTTGATGCGGCGCAGGACCTCGATGCCGTCTACCTTCGGCATCTTCAGGTCGAGCAGCACGAGCTTTGGCTTCTGCCGGTCCTTGGCGAGCAGGTACTCGAGCGCCTCGGCGCCGTCCTTCACCCAGTGCAGGCGGTTGACGAGATTGTGCCGGCGCAGCGCCCGCATGGTCATCTCGGCGTCCTCTGGATTGTCCTCGACCAGCAGGATATCGATCTGCCCGTCCATCAGGCCGCCCCCGGCAGCGAGAAGTAGAAGCAGGCGCCCTCGCCCGGCTTGCTCTCGGCCCAGACGCGACCGCCGTGGCGCGCCACCACGCGCTGCACGATCGCGAGCCCCACGCCGGTGCCGGGAAACTCGTCGGCGCCGTGCAGGCGCTGGAACACCCCGAAGAGCTTCTCCGCGTAGCGCATGTCGAAGCCCACGCCGTTGTCGCGCACCCAGTAGACGCTGCCGCCGGCCTCCTCGCGGGCGCCGATCTCGACGCGCGGCGCCGCCTGCTTGCCGCTGTACTTGAGCGCGTTGCCGACGAGGTTCGCCCACACCTGGCGCAGCAGCGCCGGGTCGGCTTCGGCGCGCGGCAGCGGCGCGATCTCGACGCTCCGGGACGTGCCGTGCGTGAGCGTCGCGGCGACCTCGCGCGCGAGCGCCGTCATATCGACCGGGCGCCGGGCGAGCGCCTGGCGCCCGAGCCGGGAGAAATCGAGCAGGTCGTCGATCAGCTGGCCCATCCTGCGGCTGCTCGCGCGCACCACGCCGAGCAGGCGCCGCCCCTCCTCGTCGAGCCGCGGCCCGTAGTCCTCCTCCAGCATGCGCGCGTAGCCGTCGACTGCGCGCAGCGGCGCCCGCAGATCGTGCGAGACGGAGTAGCTGAAGCTCTCGAGCTCCTTGTTGACCTCGCGCACCGCGTCCTCGGCCCGCCTGCGCGCGCTGATGTCGAACACGGTGGAGCGACTGGTCAGGTAGCGGCCCTCCGCGTCATAGATCGTGGTGGCGTTGAGGGCGGCCGCGAAGGTGCTGCCGTCCTTGCGCCGGTACTCGAACTCGACCTCCTTGAGCCATCCCTGCTGCTTGAACAGCGGGAAGGCCTCCTGGCCGAAGCGCTCGGCGCTCGCCGGCGTCATCAGCTCCGCGTGCTGCATCTTCCCCACCACTTCCTCGCGCGAGTAGCCCAGCCACGCGAGCCACGTATCGTTCATGCGCACGATCAGGCCCTGCGCGTCCACGGAGTGATAGCCGCACGGCGCATTGTTGTAGAGGTCCTCGAGCTCGGCGGTGCGCTCGGCGACCCGCTGCTCGAGCTCCTGCGCGTGCCGCTTGACCTTGTCGTGCAGCCGCGCCTGCGCGATGGCGATCGCGAGCTGCGTCGCCACCTCCTGCGCGATGTTGAGCTGCTCGGGCGGGAAATCCTCGTCGCGCGCACCGAAGCTGAGCGCGCCGGTCAGCTCTCCCCCGGCGATCATGGGCACCACCAGGTAGACGTGAACATCGGAGGCGAGCAATGCTTCCCGCTCGGGGCCCTGCGCCAGCGCGTGCACGTCGATGCGCTGCCGCTCGCCGCGGCGCAGCGCATCGACGTCGCCCATCAGCCGGATCGAGTAGCGCACCCCCGGCCCCACGTGCATGCGGCGGCGCCCGGCGGCCGCGATCCACTCGACCTCGCCCGCCTCGAGGTCGAACCGGTTGACGATGGCGCGCGGCACGCCCAGCAGCTCGCGCAGCGGCCGGATCACGGCGGCGGCAATCGCCTCCGGGCTCTGTTGCGCGACGATGGCGCGGTCGATCTCGTGCAGGATGCGCAGCCGTTCTGCGTGCCGGGCGACGGTGCGCCCGGCGCGCGCGAGGTCCTCGCGGCGCTCGCCCGCGATCCTCATGCCGAGCCAGCTGACGGTCGCGAGGAACAGCGCCATCAGGCCGTAGGCGATCCAGACCAGCTGCAGATGCGCATCGCGGCCGGCAAACGCCACGGCTGCGGGTTGTTCGAGGACCACGCTCCAGCCGTGTTTTGCCGGCAAGGCCGCGGAGAGCAGATCCCCGGCCACCTCGACACCGGCGCGGCCCTCGCGCAGGCGCCGCACTGCCGGGTTGGCGGACAGGTCGGCGACGGGCGCCTGGCTGGAGGCGCCCGTCGCGTAGGCCGCCTGGTCGCCGCGATCGAGCACCAGCAGTCTCACGGCCTCGGGGAGTTCGATGGCCTCCGCCCAGTCGAAGAGCGCGTCGAGCGACAGCTGCAGGACCAGGATCCCCGCCACTCGGCCCCCCGCGCGCACCGGGGCCGAGACGGCTACGACGTTGTGCCGGGGCTCGGCCGCACGCCGGTACAGCGCCGAGATATGGACCGCCCATTCGCGGCTCACGCCCTGGTACCAGTCACGATGGGCGAAGTTCTTCCCCCGCACGTTGCCGAGCGGCGGAGCGTCGGCCATGAGGGTCCCGTGCACATCCGAGAGGAACAGCCGCTCGACGTGAGGAAACTCCGCCGGCACCTGGCTCAGGATCGCGATCGCCGCGTTCCAGTCGCCGGCCCCGACCCGCTCGGCGAAGCGCACGCGCGTCGCGAGCGAAACCGCCAGATCCGCCACCCGGTCCAGGCGCTCCGAGAGCGTCGCGGCGGCGAGCTGCGCGGTGGCAAGACGCCTGCCCAGCACCGCTTCGCTGGCCTCCGAGTGCACCGAAGCGTGGTAGCGGGCGGCCAGGACCCCGAGCCCGAGGAGGATGAGCGCGATCAGCGCATAGGCCGCCTTGGGGAAAAGCAGTCGCGTCGCGCGGCCGATCCGTTCGCTGCCGGTCAGAGACATTTCCGACAAGCCTGAAGACACTTCGCTACTCCCCTGTTTTATCTAAGGGAACCTAATCGCGATAGCGGGCCCTGTCTGTAAGGAAATCCTGACTCTTTAGCCCCGTCTCACACCGTGGTCACGCCGTGGCGGATGGCGAACTTGACCAGCGCCGGAAGATCCTCGATGCCGAGCTTGGTCATGAGGCGGCTGCGGTAGGTCTCGACGCTCTTGGGGGAAAGGCCGAGCCGCTGCGCCGTCTCGGCGATGGTGCGCCCCTCGACGGTGTGCCGCAGCACCTCGCGCTCGCGCGCGCTCAGGCGCCCGAGCGGGTCGCTGTCCTCCCCGCGCTGCAGATACCGCCTGAGCGCCTCGGTGCCCAGGGACTCGCTCAGGTAGCGCCGGCCCGCCTGCACGGCGCGCACCGCCTCCACCAGCACCGGCCCGGCGGACTCCTTGGCCACGTAGCCGAGCGCGCCTGCGAGCAGCGCCTGGTGCACGTACTCCGGGTTGGAGTGCATGGTGAGCACCAGCAGCTGCGTGTCCGGCGACGCCGCGCGCAGCCGGCGCGCGAGCTCGATGCCGCTCGCCTGCGGCATGGCGATGTCGACGACCGCCACGTCGGGCTCCTCGCGCGCGGCGAACGCGAGCGCCGCGTCGGGCTCGCCGAAGGACCCGATCACGCGCATGTCGGTCTGCGCCTCGAGCAGGCGGCTCACGCCCTCGCGCACCAGGGCATGGTCGTCGACCAGCAGGATGCGGATCACGTCGCCACGTCCACCACGATCCGCGTGCCCTGGCCCGGGGATTCGACGCGCATCGCGCCGCCCACCGCGACCGCGCGCTCGCGCATCACCGCCATGCCCCAGGTCCTCGCGCCCGGATCGTTCGCCGCCGCGGTGGCATCGATGCCGCGGCCGTCGTCCTCGACGACCAGCGTGATGCGCCCCGCGCCGGCCGAGAGCGCCACCCTCGCGCGCGAGGCGCCGGCGTGCTTCGCCACGTTGGTGAGCGCCTCCTGGGCGATGCGAAACAGCGCCATCTCCACCTCGGAGGCCGGCCGCGGCTCGAGCGCTTCGCTCTCGACGGCGATGCGCAGGCCGGTGCGGGACTCGAGCTGCCGCGCATGCCACTCGAGGGCCGCGGCGACCCCGTAGTCGTCGAGCAGCGGCGGCCTGAGGTCGGACATCACCTCGCGCACCGCGCCCATCGTCTCCTTGACCACGCGGCCCATCTCGCCGATCGCCGCTTCCGCCTTCTGCGGCGAAGTCCCGGGCAGCAGGCCGCGGATCGTCTCCAGGCCGATGCCGATCACGCTCAGGCTCTGGCCGACGAGGTCGTGCAGGTTGGCAGAGAAGCGGCGCCGCTCGGCCTCCTGCACCGACACCAGGCGCCGCAGCAGGTCGCGGATCTGCGCGGCATTGGCGCGCTGCGTCTCGAGCGCGCGCTTCCTTTCGGTGACGTCCATGATGGTGCCGCGGACCTGCCCCGCTTCCGGGTGCAGCACGAGGTGCGCCCACTGCTGGGCCGCGCCGCCCGCCTGCAGCGGCAGCTCCAGGCTGCACGGCGCCGCGCTGCGCATGCAGCGCTCCAGCGCCTCGCGGAACTGCGCGCGCTCCGGTTCGGCGAACCAGGCAAGGAACGCCTCCAGCCGCGGCGCCGGCCCGCGCGGAGCGAGCCCGAGGATGCGATACGTCTCCGCCGACCAGGTCATGGCGTTGCTGCCCGTATCGAGCGTCCAGCTCCCCAGGCGCGCGAGCGCCTGCGCGTGCGCGAGGCTCGCCTCGCTCTCGCGCAGCTCGCGCGTGATCTCCCTCGCGAGCACCACCGCCCGCTCGCGCGACGACGCGAAGGCATAGAGCACCGCGAAGAGCAGCAGGCTGGCGAGCAAGCCCCCGCCCAGCACCACGCCGGGCAGCCATGCATCGCTGCGCTCGATGAACGCGCTTCTGGGTGCGGCGAAGTGCAGCTCCCAGTTGCGCCCTGCGAGCTCGAGCGGCAATACGGCCTCGAACGTCGCCCTGCCGCCGGCGATGACGTAATCGTCCTGCGGCGCGCCGGAAGCCGTTTGTGCGCTGTCGAATAGCAAACCAGTCCCCAATTTCGCGCCTGGCGCCATGCCCACCGGTCCCGCGTCGTAGAGGCGGTAGCGCATGGCGACCATAGTCGTATCGTCGAGCACCCCAGCCATCAACTTGCGAACGTTGTAGCCCGCCCCGACCGTTCCGATGAAGGCCTGGCGCCGCTGCTCCGCAGTGTCGAGCGGCGCGCCGTTGCGATAGACGCTCAGGCGCATGGCAAGCCCGACGAAGCCGTCCTTGCCCGCGCGCAGAAGCCGCCCGGAAGATACGAGCTCTCCGGTGTCGCGGAGACGGTTGATCGCCTTGCCGGGGACGCCCGTGGTCCCGATGTCGAGGCCAAAGGCAAACTCGTTCCCCTGCATCGGTTCGATGTACACGAGAACGTGATACGCCGCGTGGTCCGCAGGCGGCTTGATCGCGAACTTGGGATAGCCACGCGGCTCCAGGCTAGTGTCGGCGCGAACGGTCTCTTCAAATCGCGGCTTCTCGCTCGCCGTGATATGCCGCGCATAGTTGAGCTGTACGAATCCCGGGTAGTTCCTGCTCAGATCGAGGGAAGCGACGTAGCGATGGAACTCGGCTCGGGTAAGCGAATCGTTGGCGGCGAACAGCGCGCGTAAGCCGTAGGTGACCCCGACATAGGCGCGAAGCCGCCTTTCGATGATGTGCTTGGCGTCGGCCGCCTGGCGCTCGAACTGCGACTGAGCGTCCCGCTGGATATCGCCTTTGACGTAGGCAAATAGGGCGAGTGCGACAGCGATGCCGCAACCCAGAATCAGCAGCGGGCCGATGATCCTTCTGATCGTGGCTCTTGGAGAACTCTTTTCCATCCGCCCTATGTAAAGGCCGGAACAACCGGCCTTTACATCCTACTCGCATGCTCCGCTAGCTCAACTCGCGCTCGTCGGACGGGCCCATTGGCCCGCACCGGCTTTGACGCAGAACGCAGGCTTGGCCTTGACGCAGAAAGCGGGTTGCGCCTTGACGCAAAACGCCGCGCTCTTGGCCTTTACGCAGAATGCACTGTCTGATCTCACGCAAAACGCGCTTTGCGCCTTGACGCAGAACGCCGCATCGTTGGGCATCGTTTCACCGAACTCGCGCTCGTACATCTCGTGCATCCTCTCCGAGGCGGCGCGCAGCGCGGCCGCATCCTGCTCGCCGCGCATGCCGAAGTACGGGAAGTGATGCAGGAAGTAGCCGAACAGGTTCTCGCAGTCCTCGGCGTACTTCAGGGTGTCGAGGATGTGGCCGTGCCAGAACTTGTCGACGTCCTTGGTCGGCGCGATGGTCTCGTCGGGGAACTTCACGAGCAGGGTGAGGAAGCGCTTGTAGGCGACTTCCATCCGGTCGGCGTACTCGCGCGACCAGCCCTGGCCCTCCTCCGCGTCCATGAGTTTCAGCTTGATCGGGTCGAGGTCGAGGGCCTGGATGGCGGCGACGGTGTGCGCAACGGGCTTGCTTGGCTGGGTCATGGCTTCTCCTGTGGATGGGAATGCCGGGCCCCTGCCCGGCAAGCCAGCCTATGGAAGCGCGCGGCGGCGGTCTGTCAGGAAAGCTTGATCAGTGGAATTTCGGCCGTGACGCGCGTGCCGCCGGAGGAGGAGACGACCCGCAGCGTGCCGCCGTGCGCCTCCGCGCGCTCGCGCATCTCCGGGACGCCCCACCCGCCGCGGGCGCCGCGCGCGCCCGGCAAGTCGGCGAAGCCCTGGCCGTTGTCGGCGACGCTGACGCGCACGCCTCCGGGAAGCGCTTCGATCTCCACCCGCACTGCGGCCGCGCCGCTGTGCTTCGCGGCATTGGTGAGCGCCTCCTGCACGATGCGAAACAGCGCGAGCTCGGCCTCCTGCGACGCGCGGCGCTCCGCGCCGGTCACCGTGAAGGCGACCTCGATCCGGGTGCGCTCGGCGAACTCCGCCGCATGGGCGCGCAGCGCCGGGACCAGGCCGAACTCCTCCAGCGCGGGCGGCCGCAGCGCCGTCATGACGCCGCGGATCGAGTTGATGGTCCCCTTCACGAGCGCGCGCATCGCCTCCAAACGCGCGGCGCCCGCCGCGTCGCCCGCCGCCTGCAGGCGGGGCTTGAGCCCCATCAGGTCGATGCCCAGGGCGGTGAGGTTCTGGCCGATGAGATCGTGCAGCTCGTCGGCGAGCTGGCGCCGCTCGGACTCGCGCGCGGCGATCAGCCGGCCGATGAGCGCGCGGGTGCGGCTTTCGCTCTCGGCAAGGGCTTCCTCGAGCCGCACCCGCTCGGTCAGGTCCAGGGCGATGCCGGCGACGCCGACCCCGCCCGCCGGGTCGGGAACCGGGAACTTGATCTTCAGCCAGTGCCGCGGCGGGAAGCGATCGATGTACTGCATCGGCACGCCGCTCGCCTGCACCTCGCGGTCGCGCTCGGTGAAGCGCTGCGCGGCCTCCGGCGGGTAGAAGCGCGAGGCCGGCGCGCCGATGAAATCGGCCGGCTGCACGCCGTGCGCGGCGGCATAGCGGCGGTTCACGTAGGTGTAACGCAGCCCGGCGTCACGGATCCAGGCGAGCGCCGGCACGTTGTCCATGAAGAGCTGGAAGCGGCGCTCGTTCTCGCGCAGGGCGTGCTCGGCGCGCTTGCGCTCGCTGACGTCGCGCGTGATGGCGAGCAGGCGCGTGCTGCCGCTCGCCTCGTCGACGAAGGGCACCGCGTGCGTTTCCATCCACCGCCGGGCGCCGCGCAGGCCGATCAGCTCGAATTCCAGGCTGCCGCGCTCGCCGCGGCAGACGCGCTCGGTCAGGCCGCGGAAGGCCTCGCGGTGCTCCGCCGCGATCAGGTCGTACACGCAGCAGTTCGCTACCTCGGCGAAGCCGCCGGCCTCGATCATGCGCAGCCCGGCGCCGTTCATCTCGAGCAGCCGGCCCTCGGCGTCGAGGAGCTTCACGCACTCCGGCTCGGTCTCGATGATCGCGCCCAGCCGCTGCTGCGCCTCGCGCAGCGCGCGGGTGCGCTCCTCGACCATCGACTCGAGGATGCGCGCGCTCTGGATCTGCAGCTCGATGTCGGTGCAGGTGCCGAACCAGCGCGCCACGCGCCCGTCTGCATCGCGCAGCGGCATCGCCACGCCCTGGTGCCAGCGGTAGGCGCCGTCGGCGCGGCGCAGCCGGTACTCGATCTCGAAGCGCTCGCCGCTCTGCAGCGCGCGCGTCCACAACGAGAGCGTGCGCTCGCAGTCCTCCGGGTGGATCACCGACTTCCAGGCCCAGCCGGAGAGGCCGCTCGCGTCCAGGCCGGTGTACTCGTAGCAGCGGCGGTTGAAGAAATCGAGGCTGCCGTCGGCGCGCGCGGTCCAGACGATGTGCGGGATGGTTTCCGCGATCAGGCGATAGAGCCTCGCGGACGCTTCCTGCTCCGGGTACTGCGCGAGCTGCATGAGAACGATCCTACTGCGTTTGGCGCAGGAGTTCCTGCAGCGCGCGAAACTCCACCGGCTTCACCAGGTGGTGGTCGAAGCCGCTGGCCGAAGCGCGCGCGCGGTCGTGCATCTGGCCGTAGCCGGTGACCGCGATCAGCATGGTGCCCTTCAGCGCCGCGTCGCCGCGGATGCGCGTCGCGACCTCGTAGCCGTTCAGCGTCGGCAGGCCGATGTCGAGCAGCACCACGTCCGGCCGGTGCTCGCGCGCGAGCGCGAGGCCCGCGGCCCCGTCGGCGGCGACCATGACGCGGTGGCCGTCGGTCTCGAGCAGCAGGCGCAGCGCGTGCGCGGCGTCCTGGTTGTCGTCGACCACGAGCACGCGCCGCGGGGCGGCGGTGAGCTCCGCTTCCTCGCTCGACAGGCTGGCGGCGTCGATGATCGCCGGCTCGGCGCGCAAGGGCAGCCGCACGACGAACTCGCTGCCGCGGCCGGGACCTTCGCTGTGCGCTTCGACGCTGCCGCCGTGCAGGTAGACCAGCCGCTGCACCAGGGTGAGGCCGACGCCGAGCCCGCCGTGCGGCCGGTCGAGGCTCTGGCTGCCCTGCTTGAACATCTCGAAGGCGGACTCGACCAGCTCCGGGGCCATGCCCACGCCGTTGTCGCGCACGCTGATCACGGCCTCGTCGCCCTCGCGGCGGGCGCCGACACGGATCTCGCCGCCTGCCGGGGTGTACCGGGCGGCGTTGTGCAGCAGGTTCTGGAACACCTGGTTGAGCCGCACCTCGTCGCCGTCGACCTCCAGGCGCTCCTCGGCGATCGCCAGCGTGAGCCGGTGCCTGCCTTCCTCGATCCACTGGCGCGCGGCGTCGAGCGCGTTGCGCAGGCTCGCGCGCGCGTCGAGCGGCTTGCGGTCGAGGACCATCGCCGCGCGCGTGACGCGGCTGACGTCGAGGAGATCGTCGACCAGGCGCGACATCTGGCCGGTCTGGCGCTCGAGCACCTCGCGCACCCAGAGCTGCGTCGGATCGCTGGTCGGCGCGCGCGCGAGGAGCTTCAGCGCGTTGGCCATGGGCGCGAGCGGGTTGCGCAGCTCGTGGGCCAGCATCGCCAGGAACTCGTTGGTCTTGCGGCTCGCGTCCTCGAGCGCCTCGACCCGGCGCTGGTCGGTGAGGTCGCGCGTCACCTTCGCGAAGCCGCGCAGCCCGCCGTCGCGCTCGAACATCGCGGCGATCACGACGTTGGCCCAGAAGGTGGTGCCGTCCTTGCGCAGCCGCGGCCCCTCGTCCTCGAAGCGCCCGTGCTCGCGCGCGAGCGCGAGCTCCTGCGCGGGCCACTTCTTGCGCCGCGCGTCCTCCGGGTAGAACACCGAGAAGTGCTGGCCGATGATCTCGTGCGCGGCGTAGCCCTTGATGCGCTCGGCGCCGGCGTTCCAGCTCATCACGTGCCCGTCGGCGTCGAGCATGAAGATGGCGTAGTCCTTGACCGCCTCCACCAGCAGGCGGAAGCGCTCCTCGCTCTGGCGCAGGCCCTCCTCGGCGCGCCGGCGCTCGCTCAGGTCGCGCGTGATCTTGGCGAAGCCGCTGACCTCGCCGGTGGCATCGCGCAGCGCGGTGATGACCACGTTCGCCCAGAAGCGGGTGCCGTCCTTGCGCAGGCGCCAGCCCTCGTCCTCGAACCGGCCCTGCGTCCGGGCGAGCGCGAGCTCGTGCTCGGGCCAGCGCCTCGCCACCGCGTCGTCGGTGTAGAAGCGCGAGAAATGCTGGCCGACGATCTCGTGCGCCGCGTAGCCCTTGATGCGCTCGGCGCCGGCATTCCAGCTCACGATACGGCCGCCGCGATCGAGCAGGAAGATCGCGTAGTCCCGCGTGGTCTCGACCAGCTGGCGGAACGGGTCCTCGATGCCGAGCTCGGGAAAGAATCCTTTGTTGCGCATCCGGCGCGACTATAGCCGCCAAAGCTGCGCCTTGGCTCGTCGTGGTTTCGACTACATGCCCGTCCAGCGCGGCGCGCGCTTGCCGAGGAACGCCTCCATGCCTTCTCGGAAATCCTGGCTCATGTAGCACATCAGGATCAGGTCGTCCCCCGCGCCGGCGGGCAGTGCCGGGCGCAGGCGCAGCAGCGCCTCTTTCGTGGCCTGCAGGGTGAGGGGCGCGTGGCCGGCGACGAGCCGGGTGAGCTCCAGCGCGCGCGGCATGAGCGCGGCCGGGTCGGCGACCACCTCGCCGACGAGGCCGATCGCGAGCGCCTCGGGCGCCTCGATCAGGCGCGCGCGGAAGATCATGTCCTTTACGCGCGCCGGCCCGAGGAGCGCCGCGAGGCGCGCATAGTTGCCGCTCGAGAGGCAGTTGCCGAGCGTGCGGGCGACCGGGAAGCCGAAGCGCGCGTTGCCCGCGGCGATGCGCAGGTCGCAGCACACCGCGATGCCGGCGCCGCCGCCGGTGCAGGCGCCCTGGATGGCGGCGATGGTCGGCACGCGACAGCGCTCCAGCGCCCCGAGCACCCGGTCGATGCGCGCCTCGTAGTCGAGCGCGTCCTGCGGCTTGTCGAAGGCGCGGAACTGCGAGATGTCGGTGCCGGCGGCGAAAGCCTTGTCCCCCGCGCCGGTGAGGAGCATGGCCCGGATCGAGCGGTCCTCGTTGGCGAGCGCGCAGACCTCGGCCAGCCGCTCGTACATCGCGAACGTGAGCGCGTTGCGGGCCTGCGGCCGGTTGAAGGTCACATGGGCGATGCCATCGCGCACCTCGTAGAGAAGGTCCTGCCCTGCTTCGGTCACGGCCATGCGGTTCTCCGGGGTTGCCAGGAAATGTGGGAGACTATCTTAACGAGGAGGACCCCATGACCCTGGCAAGATCCCTTGCGGCCCTGGTCGCCGCAGTGCTGCTGGCCGCCCCCGCGGCGGCGCAGGAGCGCTATCCGAGCAAGCGCCTCAACTGGACCATCGCCTTCGGGCCGGGCGGCGGCAACGACATCATGTCGCGCAACCTGATCTCGATCCTGGAGAAGTACAAGCTCTATCCCGAGGGCATCGTCGCCGAGAACCGCCCCGGCGGCAGCGGCGCCAAGGGCTGGGGCTTCCTCTTCGCCCAGAAGGGCGACCCCTACCATATCTCGACGACCAGCGGCAGCTTCATCACCACGCCGCTGCAGGCGAACACGCCCTGGCAGCCGGGCAGCTTCACCCCGATTGCGCTGCTCGCGACCGACGACATGCTGATGCTCGTGAACAAGGGCTCCAAGGCGACGAGCCTGAAGGAGTTCATCGCCGCGGCGAAGGCGAAGCCGCCTTCCATCGGCGGCATCGGCACGGTCAACATCGATTTCATCGTGCCCAAGCTGGTCTCCGAGAAGGCCGGCTTCCAGTTCGAGTACGTGTCCTTCAACAAGCAGGGCGAGCTCATCACCGCGCTGCTCTCCGGCGCGCTCGACGCGGCGATGTCGAACCCGGGAGAGGTGCTGGGCCTGCTGCAGTCGGGCGACATGCGCGCCCTCGCCTTCAGCGGGAAGAGCACGCCGAAGGCGCTCGGCAACGTGCCGACCTTCGCCGAGCTCGGCTACGACATCGGCATCTCGCTGCCGCGCGGGCTGGTGCTGCCGCCCGACGTGCCGAAGGAGGCGCAGCAGTGGTGGATCGACACCATGAAGAAGGTCGTGCAGACCCCCGAGTGGAAGGCGTACATCGACAAGAACCTGCTCGCCGAGAACCTGCTCTACGGTGAGGACTTCCGCGCCTTCCTCGGGAAGACGCAGGGCGTCTTCGCCGACATCCTGAGGAAGTCGGGCGCCATCAAGAAGTAGGGCCGGCGGCGCGCATGCGGGCGGGATTCCTCGCCGCGATCCTGCTCGTGGCCGGCGGCTACACCTGGCTCGCCTTCGCCGAGCTCGACTACCTCTCCTCGGCGGGGCGGCTCGGGCCGGGCTTCTTCCCGCGCATCATCGGCGTCGCGCTGGTGGCGCTTTGCGCCCATAGCCTCTGGCTGGAGCTGAGAGCCTCCCGGGAAGGGCTCTCGGAGCACTGGGGCACCACCATCGCCGTCGCCGCGCTGTCCGCGGCATTCATCGCGGCTCTCGAGCCCCTGGGCGCCCTGTTGTCGATGATCCTGTTTCTCGGCGTCACGCTCGCGTACCTCAACCGCGCCCGCCCGCTGCAGAACGCGGCGCTCGCGCTGCTGCTCCCCATCTGCGTGTACCTGCTGTTCAAGGTCTGGCTGAACGCGGCGCTGCCGCGCGGCATCCTCCCGCTGTAGTGGACATCTTCGCCAACCTGCTGCTCGGCCTGTCGGTCGCGGTCTCGCCGGTCAACCTCGCCTACCTGTTCGCCGGCGTGGTGATCGGCATGGTCGTGGGCATCATCCCGGGCTTCGGCCCGGCCGCCGCGCTCGCGATCCTGCTGCCGATCACCTTCGGCATGAAGCCCGAAGGCGCGGTGATCATGCTCGCGGCCATCTACTACGGGTCGCAGTACGGCGGCACCATTACCTCCATTCTGCTCAACACCCCCGGCGAATCTTCCTCGGTGGCAAGCACCTTCGACGGCTACCCGCTCGCGCAGCAGGGCCGCGCCGGACCCGCGCTGGTGATGCAGGCCGTCGCGTCGTTCGTCGGCGGCACGCTCGGCGTGATCCTCATCACGGTGCTCGCGCCCGCTTTCACCCAGCTCACGCGCAGCTTCGGCCCCCCCGAGTTCTTCCTCCTGGTGATGATGGGTCTCTCGACGCTCATCGTGATGGTGGGAGGAAACTGGCGCTACGGCCTGATCTCGGCGCTCGTCGGCTTCGCATTGGGCACGGTCGGGGTCGACCTCGAGACCGGCCAGACGCGCTTCACCTTCCGCTCGGCCGAGCTCATCGGCGGCATCGACTTCATCCCGATCGCCATCGGCCTGTTCGGCCTGGGCGAGCTCTACTACGCCTTCTATACCGGCATGCACCTCACGGGCTCGGGCGGCATCGTGCAGTACCAGAAGGAGAAGCGCTTCTGGCCGGAGCTGCGCGACTACGTCGAGACCAGGTTCGCCCTGCTGCGCGGCTCCGTGCTCGGCTTCGTCGTCGGCGTGATCCCCGGCGCCGGCGCCACCATCGCATCCCTGATGTCCTACTCCCTCGAGAAGTCCGTGTCGCGCACGCCGGAGAAGTTCGGCAAGGGCGCGATGGCCGGCCTGGTCGGCCCCGAGGCGGCGAACAACGCCGCCTCCTCGGGGGCGATGGTGCCGCTGCTGACCCTGGGCATCCCGGGCTCGGCGGCGACGGCGGTGCTGCTCGCGGCGTTCGTGCTGTGGGGCCTCACGCCGGGCCCGCTGCTCATGGCCCAGAAGCCCGAGTTCGCCTGGGGCCTGATCGCGAGCATGTACCTCGGCAACGTCGCGCTGCTCGCGCTCAATATCTTCGCCATCCCGCTGTTCGTGCAGATGGTGAAGTTGCCCTACCGCATCCTCGCCCCGGCCGTGATCCTGGTGTGCACCGTGGGTACCTACAGCGTGAACGCGAGCCCGATCGAGACCTGGCTCATGTTCGTCGCCGGCCTCGCCGGCTTCTTCATGAAGCTCCACGGCTTCTCGCCGGCGGCGCTGGTTCTCGCATTGGTGCTCGGCCCGCTCGCCGAGCAGTCGCTGCGCCAGTCGCTCACCATCTCGCGCGGCTCGCTCACGATCTTCCTCGAGCGGCCGGTGTGCCTGTGGATCCTCGGCTTCACCGCCGTGGTCCTCACCCTGGGCATCCTGATGCGCCGCAGCGCGCGCGGAGGCTGACGGCGGGAACGAATCTTGCGGCGCAGCCGGCATGCCCGACCGCCGCAAAGTCCGCATGGGCCTCAAGGTGATCCACCGCCACCGCATCGGCAACCGGGTCGCCCGGCGCGTCTCCGAGCTGGTGTTCGTCGACGGCCGTCCGAAAGCCCTGCTCAGCTGGATCGACATCGGCGGCATCCGCACCCCGCTCTACATCTGCGAGCTCGACCGCGCGAAGCTGCGCGGGTCCAAGGGCGCGAAGAACACCTATTACTACGACGCCACCACCGTCGATCCCCGCTTCGAGGACCTTCCCGAGGAGCTCAGCGCAGCTCGTACGCGATGAGCTCGAGGTCGACCTCGGGCTCGAAGGACGCCTCGCCGCGGCCCTCGCGGCTGGAGACCTTGACCGCGCGCTTCGCCGCCGCGGCATACCACACCGTGTAGTGCCGCACGCCGCGCTGGCCGCCGCGGTAGCCGCGGCCCGCGGCCGTTTCCCAGAAGAGCTCGATGTCGATGCGCCAAGCGTCGAAATCCCCGGCCGGGACGCTGACGCGCTCCTCGCCCTTCACGGTGGCGGTGAACCGGCAGACGTTTCCGGCCTCGCAGAATTTCAGGCGCGAAAACTTCACGTCCTCCCAGCGGTCGCCGGGCTTGAGCTTCTGGAAGGCGCCGATATGCGGCGAGAAGAGCAGCGATCCCGGGACGCTGCCGATCAGGTATGGGCCTGAGCCGTGCACCCACTGCCCCGGCTCGGTGAGGCCGCGCTGCGCGGCCTCGAGGATCCCCCCGGGCGTCACGCCGCGCACTTCGACGATGTCCTGCACCTGGCGGCGGTCGTCGCGGTTGATGTCGCGCGCCTTGTAGGTCCACCAGTCGCCGACCTTCGGCAGCGGCGAGGCGAGCACCGCCGCGCTCGGCGGATCGGGGGGCAGGCTGGCGACCTGCAGCGGCTCCTCGTCCGAGGGCTTTTCTTCCGCAGCCTTTTCAGGGACGACATCCGCGACGGGCGGCGCAGGCGGTGGAGGAGCGGCGACCGCCACCGGCTCGGGCGGGGGCGCTTCGGCGCGCAACCCCTTCTTGCGCTCGGCTTCCAGCTCCTCGCGCTGGCGGCGCAGCGTCTGCTGGGCGAGCTCGACCTCGACGCGCTGCGCGGCTAGCAGCTGCTCCATCACGTCGCGCAGCTTCGCCTCGAGCTGGTCGCGCTCCTTCTTGCCGCGCTCCTCCGCCTCGCGCACCGCGCGGTCGATCTCCTCGCGCTGGGCGCGCCGCTCCGCCTCGAGATCCGGCGGGATGAAGAAGAAGTCGCCCTTGAGCGAGCTCGACTCCCACGGGACCTGCTTGTCCGCGGTCTCCTTCGTCACGGCGATGCGCACCCGCTTGAAAAGCTCCTCGACCGACAGCCCCGGGACGCGGATCTGGTGCAGCAGGTGCTGCGTGTACAGGCCGTTCGCGCCTTCGCCGTCGGCCGCCACGGAGCCCGGCGCGGTGGCGAAGGCGACGAGCGTGCCCGAGGGCGCGTCCATCTGGGCGAGGCCCTGCTGCGCGGAGCGGAAGCTGCGCGCGAACGGGTTGTTGCGGCAGGCGTCGAGGATCACCAGGTTGAGCGAGTTCTTCACGCTGTCGAGCTTCGAGAGCACGGTGTTGGCGTCGACCGACTCGTCCTCGACCTCGTTCTCGCGCTGGATGTCGGCGCCGACCGGAATCAGGTAGTTGCGCCCGCGGATCTGCATGCCGTGCCCGGCGAAGTAGAAGAGCGCCACCCCGCCCTCGGCGAGCTCGTCGCCCCACTCGCGGATCGCCGCCCGCATGGTCGAGCGCCTGGCGTTCTCGACCAGCCGCACGCGGAAGCCCGTCTCCTCGAGCGCCTTCGCCACCGCGCGCGCGTCGTTCACGGGGTTGCGCAGCGGCGCGTCCCTGTAGGCGCCGTTGCCGATCACGAGCGCCGTGCGCCGCTCGCCCGCCGGGGGCTTCTTCGGCTCGATGCGCAGCGTGCGCTCCTGCGCCAGCGCGCCCGCGCACAGCGCAAGCGCAAGCGCAGCGGCGAGCCACCCCCTGATCTTCTTATCACCCCCCACGGGGGCGATTATATTAAGTTGAGGCTTTGAGAGGCGTTGATGGTGGCCAAGGCCGGAATCGAACCAGCGACACACGGATTTTCAGTCCGCTGCTCTACCAACTGAGCTACTTGGCCGTCACTGCAGGAAGGGGCGGATTATAAGGAAAAACCGCGCTCATTCGATGACCCGGTCGGCGCGGAGCAGCAAGCTTTGAGGAATCACCAACCCGATCTCGCGGGCGGATTTCAGGTTGACCGCCAGGTCGAACCGCGAAGGCCGCTCGAAGGGCAGCTCGGCGGGGTCGGCTCCGCGAAGGATGCGGTCGACGAAGTCGGCGAGCCGAACCTGGGTGTCCGAGATGTTCGGCGAGTAGGCGAGCACGCAACCTCGAGCGAAAACGTCCGATGCTACATCGGTGATAGCGGGCACCCGCCGCCGGGCGAGAAATTCACCGATCTTCTCGAGGGCCTGCGGCTGGTGGTGAACGCTTCCAGTCGTGATGATCAGCGCGTCGACCGCGTCCACGCCGGCTGCCAGTAGGGCCTGCACGAGGTCCCCTTGGTCCTGAACCATCCATGTGCGGCTCCTGATACGCAGGGTCTCTGCGCCGCGCTTGATCGCCGGCAGCGGCACCAGGCCGTCCGGAAACGCCGGCGGCACGTAGTCCCAGAGTACGCCCAGCTCGCGCAGCCCCGGCTTCAACTCGTGCAGCAGCTCGACGAATTTTCCCCACACGTCGCCGCTCGCGTAATTCGCCACGCCGGTCACGTTTCCGCCTGGTCGCGCAAGGCTTCTCGCGAGACCCGCTTCCACTGGATACCCGCACCAAGTCACAACCGGAATCCTGTCGGACACCTGGATGAACGCGACGGCCGGCGCAGTTGTAATGGCCAACACGAGATCGACACGCTGTGCGACTAGCTCCTTGGCCAGCTCAAGAGCGCGCGCGGGGTCGCCACGCGTGTCTCTCGATTCCACCACGTAGTCGACGCCTTCGCTCCAGCCGCGCTGGCGCATGGCCGCAAGGAGAGGCTGCCAGAATTTGGTCGATCGGGGGGAGAAGGGGAAAGGCGCGAGGAATCCCAGCCGCACGACGCGGGGCTGGCGTTGAGCGCTCGCGAAGGGCGAGGCGAGCGCCGCGCCCGAGGCGATCAGGAACTTCCTGCGTCGCATCTACCGATTGCCCTCCCCGGCCCGGGGAGGATAAATGAAAAGGGCGCCCGGAGGCGCCCTTCTCGTACTGCGTACGACCGGACTTACATGTCCATGCCGCCCATGCCGCCCATGTCGGGCATGCCGCCATGGGAGTGGCCGCCGCCGCCCTTCTTCTCTTCCACCAGCTCCGCGACCATCGCGTCGGTGGTGAGCATGAGGCCCGCGACCGACGCGGCGTTCTGCAGCGCCGTGCGCGTGACCTTGGTGGGGTCGATGACGCCCTGCTGCACCATGTCGCCGTACTCCTCGGTCTGGGCGTTGAAGCCGTAGTTGCCCTTGTTCTCGAGCACCTTGTTCAGCACCACCGAAGGCTCGGCGCCGGCGTTGTCGACGATGATGCGCAGCGGCTCTTCCAGAGCCCGCATCACGATCTTCACGCCCGCTTCCTGGTCGTGGTTGTCGGCCTTGACCTTGCCGTCGAGCACCTGCTTGGCGCGGATGAACGCCACGCCGCCGCCCGGGACGATGCCTTCCTCGACCGCAGCGCGGGTCGCGTGCAGCGCGTCTTCCACGCGGGCCTTCTTCTCCTTCATCTCGACTTCGGTCGCGGCGCCGACCTTGATCACCGCCACGCCGCCGGCGAGCTTCGCCACGCGCTCCTGCAGCTTCTCTTTGTCGTAGTCGCTGGTCGCCTCGTCGATCTGGACGCGGATCTGCTTGACCCGGCCCTCGATCTGCTTCTTGTCGCCGCCGCCGTCGATGATGGTGGTGTTCTCCTTGGCGGACTCCACCTTCTTCGCGCGGCCGAGGTCCTTCAGCGTCGCGTTCTCGAGCTTCAGGCCCAACTCTTCGCTGATGACCGTGCCGCCCGTCAGGATCGCCATGTCCTCCAGCATCGCCTTGCGGCGGTCGCCGAAGCCCGGCGCCTTGACCGCGACGGTCTTCAGGATGCCGCGGATGTTGTTCACCACCAGGGTGGCGAGCGCCTCGCCTTCGACTTCCTCGGCGATGATCAAGAGCGGCTTGCCGGCCTTGGCCACCTGCTCCAGGATCGGCAGCAGCTCGCGGATCGAGGAGATCTTCTTGTCGTGCAGGAGGATGTAGGCATCCTCGAT
>CBDDRQ010000211.1:0-2513 GCA_965233125.1 uncultured bacterium | reverse complement strand
CAGGAAAAGCGCCCCGAGCAGCAGCGCGAGGCTGTGCGAGAGCAGCCCGACCGCGCCGAGCAGCATCACCGCCAGCTCGATCGCCACGGTGATGGTGATGAGGCGCGACTTCTCGTACTTGTCGGCGAGCTGCCCGGCGGTCGCCGAGAAGAGGAAGAACGGCAGGATGAACAGCGCCTGCGCCAGGTTCTGTAGCGTGTCCGAGGACATCGAGGTAAAGCTCGCCGTCTGGTAGGCGAGCAGGATCACCAGCGCCTGCTTGAAGACGTTGTCGTTCATGGCGCCGAGGAACTGCACGCCGAAGAACGGCCCGAAGCGCCGCTCCGCCAGCAGCCTGAATTGGCTGCGTTCTTTCAGAGAATTCTGTTGAACCAGGCGAGCGACAGCGCTGCCGACACGACCACCAGCAGCGCCGCGGCGGCGGCGAAGAGCGCCGTGACCTCGGTGCGCTTCCTCTCGAGCACCAGGCGCGAGCGCAGCGACTCGTAGATCGTCTTCAGATCCACCGCCGTCCCGGCGTAGAAGTACTCCCCGCGCGTGATGTCGGCGACCGCCTTCAGCGTCTCCTCGTCGAGGCCGACGCGCATCGACCAGCCCTCGATGCCGACGATGGTGCCCTTGGGCGTGCCCACGCCCACCGTGAAGATGCGCACGCCCCGCTCGGCCGCCAGGCGCGCCATCTGGATCGAGTCCGGCCCGGTGGTGCGCTGCCCGTCGGTGAGCAGCACGATCACCCCCGAGGTGTACGAGCCCGGCGGCACCGGCTTGAACGGCGGCGGCGGCGGCCTCAGGGGCTTCCTCCCCTCGCCGCCGTAGGTCAGCGCGGCGAGGTCGATGCCCGCGTCCGGGAAGAGCGTCGCGAGCGAGACCACGATGGCGCTGCCGATGGCGGTGGCGCGCTGCAGCTGGAAGCGCTCGATCGCGGCGAGCACGTCCTCGCGGTTGCGGGTGGGCGCCTGCGCCACCGTCGCGGTGCCGGCGAAGGCGACCACGCCGATGCGCACGTTCTCCGACTGCTCGGCGACGAAGGCCTTCGCCGCCGCCTGCGCCGCCGCGAGGCGCGTGGGCTGCACGTCGGTCGCGCGCATGCTGCCCGAGACGTCCATGGCGAGGATCACCGTCTCGTGCTGCGAGGGCAGCGTCAGCACCGCGCTCGGGCGCGCGGTCGCCGCGATCATCAGCGCGAGCGCGAGCAGCAGCAGCACCGGCGGGACATGCCGTCTTATGCTTTGTATCCTGTTGGCCTCTCTTACGAGAGAAAGGCTTGCGTACTGGAGCGCAAGTTTCCGGCGCTTGCGCAGCAGCAGCACGTACGCGGCGACGAGCGCCGGCACGGCGAGCATGAGCCAGAGCAGCTCAGGCCACTGGAAGGTCATGGCGTTGCCTCTGCCGATCCCCTGACAAGGGGGTCGTGAGCCTGCCGCGCAGCGGCAGGCGAGCGGGGGGTTGGTTTACCGGCCGTGGAAACAGGAAGCGAAAAGGCCGCAATGGGTCAAATTTGACCCATCCAACGGCAACCACGCGCGTCATAAGCTCACCTGCGCATTCGCCTTGATCCGGCTGCGGCGTTTTCTCAGCCCGGCGAAGCGCATCAGCGAGTCGACCAGGTTCTCGTCGGTGGAGAGCTCGAGCGCGTCGACGCCGGAATCGCGGAAAGCGGCGCGCAGGGCGTTCTCGCGCCGCTCGGCGGCCTGGGCGAAGCGCTTGCGGAATCCCGCATCGTGCGTGTCGACCAGCATCTGCTCGCCGGTCTCGGCGTCCTGGAAGGTGAGCAGGCCCAGGTCGGGCAGCTCCGATTCCAGCGGGTCGTAGAGCCTCACCGCGAGCACCTCGTGGCGCTGCGAGAGGTGCGCGAGGCGCTCCGCCCAGCCCGGGGCGCTGATGAAGTCGGACACCACGAATACGAGCGAGCGGCGCTTGAGGACGTTGAGCGAGTAGCCCAGGAGCTGGGCGAGGTCGGTGCCGCTCCCCTCGCCTTTCACGCCGGCGTGGCGCTGCATGCCCTGCAGGATGGTGAGCACCTGCCGGCGGCCGTTGCGCGCGGGGATCATGCCGCTCACGCGGCTGCCGTAGTAGAGCGCGCCGACGCGGTTGCCGTGGCGCGTGAGCACGCGCGCGAGCACCGCGACGAAGTCCTCCGACACCGCGCTCTTGCGCTTCTCGTGCGAGCCGAAGGCGATCGACTGGGAAAGGTCGAGCAGGAACCACGCGGTCACCTCGCGGTCCTCGTGGAACTCGCGCACGTAGGGCGCCTGCAGCCGCGCCGTCACGTTCCAGTCGATGTGGCGCACGTCGTCGCCGTACTGGTACTCGCGCAGGTCGGCGAGGTCCAGCCCGAAGCCCCGGAAGAGCGTGCGGTAGTCGCCCTGCAGCAGCCCGTCGAGACGGCGGATCACCGTCCATTCGAGGCGGCGCAGGACCGCTTCGGGGTTACGCGGCTGCACTCGGGCTCGCCTGCATGGGCTTCTCCGGCGCGCGCACGTTCTGCATGATGCGCTGGATGATCTGGTCGG
>CBDDRQ010000210.1:0-4820 GCA_965233125.1 uncultured bacterium | reverse complement strand
GGCGGCGAGGAAGGGGTTGCCGTCGTACTTGCGCCAGAGCTCGAGGATCGCGTAAGGCGCGGGGTAGTGCTCGCGCCGCGCGCGCTTCGCCACCTGCTTGCGCGCCTGCGAGACGACGAAGCCGCGCATGTGCAGCAGGATTCTTTCCGCAAGGCGGGGCTTCCCCGGGGAGGGCGCCTCGAGCGTGACCATCCGCGCCGTGTTCTCGAGGATGCGCATCGGCACCGCCTGGTCGACGAGGCCCACGCGCCTGGCACGCTTCGCGTCCACGGTTTTTCCAGTCAACAAAAGACTAAACGCTTCCGAAGGGCCTATCAGCTTCGGCAGCCATTGCACGCCGTGCCACGCCGGCACGATGCCGAGCATCACCTCGGGGAAGGCGAGGCGCGTCTTCGGGTCGTCGAGCGCGACGCGGTAGCGGCAGGCGAGCGCGAGCTCGAGGCCGCCGCCCATGCAATAGCCGTTGATCATCGCGGTGGTGGGGAAGGGCAGGTTGCGCAGCTCCTGGAGAACGTCCCAGCCCAGGCGCACGAACGACATCGCCTCCTCGGGCGACTTGAAGCGCACGAACTCGTTCACGTCGGCGCCGGCGATGAAGCTGTCCTTCGCCGAGCGGACCACCAGGCCCTTCGGCGCGTCCAGGCGGATGGCGCTCAGCGCCGCGCCGAGCTCCTCGAGCGCCTGGCGCGAGAAGGTGTTGGCCGACTCTCCCTGCTTGTCGAAGGTGAGCCAGGCGAGCCCGTCGCGGTCTTTCTCCCAGCGCCAGTGCGTCAGCACGCTTCTCGAGTCGGCGCGCTCCACTAGAGAGCCTCGATGAGCATCGCGCCGCCCAGGCCGCCGCCGATGCAGATGGAGGCGATGCCGCGCCTCCCGTTGTTGCGTTTCAGTGTCTTCAGCAGGTGCAGGACGATGCGGGTGCCGGAGGCGCCGACGGGGTGGCCGAGGGCGATGGCGCCGCCGTCGACGTTCAATCTGCTCTCATCAAGAGAACCTAATGCGTGGTCGAGACCGAGTTGCTCCCTGCAGTAGCTGTCGTCCTTCCAGGCGGCGAGGCAGCCGAGCACCTGCGCGGCGAAGGCCTCGTTGATCTCCCAGTAGTCGAGGTCGTTCAGGCCCAGGCCGTGGCGCTTGAGGATCGGGGTCGCCGCGTGCACCGGGCCGAGGCCCATCTGCGCCGGGTCGAGCCCCGCCCATTCCGTGTCGACGATGCGGCCGATGGGTTCGAGCCCCCGACGTTGGACTTCTTGTTCAGAAGCAAGGAGAAGCCAGGCGGCGCCGTCGGTGATTTGCGAGCTGTTGCCCGGAGTGACGTTGCCGTACTTGCGGTCGAAGAAGGGCTTCAACTTCTTCAGCCCTTCGATCGACGCGTCGTGCCGCACGCCGTCGTCGAGCGTGTAGGTGTTGCCCCTGGCGTCGTAGAGCGCCTCCACCTCCCCGCCGCCGGCGGCCAGGTGACCTTCATCCTGCGCCTTGGAAACACGTTGGTGAGAACGAACAGAAAAAGCGTCCATCTGCTCCCGGGTGATCCCGAAGCGATGGGCCACGTTCTCGGCGGTCTGGCCCATGAGCAGGCCCACCATAGGGTCCGTGAGCCCCTTCATGATGCCGATCACGGGTGCCAGCAGACTTTTCAAGGGCAATTTCAGGAAAAGCCCGGCGCGCTGGCCCGCTGTCCTGGCGGCGGCCATGTTCGAGAACCACAGCACCATCTTGTCGCCGTAGAGCAGCGGCGCGCGCGAGAGCGCGTCGACGCCGCCGGCGAGCACCAGGCGCGAGCGGCCGGCGAGGATGTTGTTGATGCCGGAGTCGACCGACTGCATGCCGGAAGCGCAGTTGCGCATCACGGTCCAGCCGGGGACTTTCTGGCCGCAGCCCATGCGCAGCGCCGCGACGCGGCCGATGTTCACTTCGTCGACCGAGGGCGCGGCGCAGCCGAGGATGACTTCATCCAGCTCCTCCGGCGCGAAGCGCTGGCGCGCGAGCAGCGCGCGCCCGGCCTGGGTGGCGAGGTCGGCCGCGGCGAAGGGGCCGGGCCGGTTCTTCGACTTGAGGAACGGCGTGCGCGCGCCGTCGACGATGTAGACCGGCTTCTGCATCAGGCCGCCCGGGCCGGCGCCGGCTTCTCCCGCAGCTCGTCCTCCAGGGAGCGCACGATCTCGGCGCGCCCGAAGTCCTGCGGAAAGTCGTCGACCTTGATCACGTTCTTGCGCAGCGCTTCCTTGCGCTGCCAGGCCGACAGCTCGTCGCTACTGAGAACGCCCTGTTCGTGGGCTGCCGCGGCCGTGTCGACGCCGGATCTCGTTCTCAAGGAGCCATTCTTCACCGCCTCGCGCAGCTTCTTCTCGATCGGCTCGCAGGCGATGGCGGCGAGCAGCGCCGCCTCCAGCTGCCCCGTGGCCTCGGATTCGTCCTTCGAGATGAACATGCCCGCCGTGAGGCGGTCTCTCGCCGCGCCGGGCTCGAGCGCGATGCGCGCGCACTCGTGGTTGCGCGAGTCGAGCGGCGGGCGCCACGGCATGCCCAGCGGGAACACCGTCCAGCGCAGCAGCGTCGCCAGCGCCTTGACCGGGAAGTTGGACAGCACCTGGTCGATCGCCTGCTGCGCGTGGTAGAGCGCGTCGCGCACCGACCAGCGCACGAGCGGCAGGTCCTCGCGCAGGCGCCCCTGGTCCTCGTAGCGCTTCAGCGTCGCCGAGACGAGGTACATCATCGACAGCACGTCGCCCAGGCGCCCGGAGATCTTCTCCTTGCGCTTGAGCGCCCCGCCCATGGCGAGCATCGACATGTCGGCGAGGAAGGCGAAGGCGGCCGAGAGGCGGGAGATGTGCCGGTAATAGTGTCTGGTTTCTGAAGAAGAACTTCTTGGGACAGGAGCGAAACTCGCATGCGTCACGCCGTAGACGAAAGCGCGCACGCCGTTCGAGATGACGTGGCCGATGTGCGACATCAGCGCGTCGTCGAACTCGCGCGCCGCCTCGGCGCCCTGCATCTCCTTCGCGGCGCGCATCTCGCGCAGCACGTAGGGGTGCGCGCGGATCGCGCCCTGGCCGAAGATGATGAGGGTGCGCGTGAGGATGTTGGCGCCCTCGACGGTGATCGCGATCGGCGTCATCTGGTAGCCGCGCCCGACCCAGTTGTTCGGCCCGAGGCAGATGCCCTTGCCGCCGTGGATGTCCATCGCGTCGTTGACGCAGGCGCGCGCGCGCTCGGTCATGTGGTACTTGGCGATGGCCGAGAGCACGGCGGGCTTCTCGCCGAGGTCCACCGCGCCCGCG
Organism: uncultured bacterium; assembly: GCA_965233125.1. GTDB lineage: Bacteria > Pseudomonadota > Gammaproteobacteria > Burkholderiales > SG8-39 > SCGC-AG-212-J23. The sequence goes on along the minus strand of CBDDRQ010000210.1, from coordinate 1,545 downwards.
GTCATGACGCGCGTCGCGTCCATCATGTAGCAGTGCGCGGCGATGCGCCCGAGCGCTTCCTCGACGCCTTCGAGCTTGCCGATCGGCGTGCGGAACTGGCTGCGCACGCGTGCGTAGGCGCCGGTGAAGCGCGTTAGCGCCTTGACCCCGCCCACCGACGAGGTCGGCAGCGAGATGGCGCGCCCCGCCGCGAGGCAGCCCATCAGCATCATCCAGCCCTTGCCCGCGTAGTCCGGGCCGCCGATGATCCAGTCGAGCGGCATGAAGACGTCCTTGCCGGAGTTCGGGCCGTTCTGGAACACCGCGTTCAGCGGCAGGTGGCGCCGGCCGATGTTGACCCCTGGGGTGCCGGTGGGGACGAGCGCGCAGGTGATGCCCAGATCTTCTTCTCTTGAAAGCAATCTCTCTGGATCGTAGAGCCGGAACGCCAGCCCCAGCAGGGTGGCCACCGGTCCGAGCGTGATGTAGCGCTTGTCCCAGGTGACGCGCATGCCGAGGACTTCCTTGCCCTGGAAGCTGCCCTTGCAGACGACGCCGAAGTCCGGGATCGACGCCGCGTCCGAGCCCGCTTCCGGGTTGGTGAGCGCGAAGCAGGGAATCTCCTGGCCTTTCGCGAGGCGCGGCAGGTAATGGTCCTTCTGCGCCTCGGTGCCGTAGTGCAGCAGCAGCTCGCCCGGCCCGAGCGAGTTGGGCACCATCACCGTGATCGCCGCGGCGCTCGAGCGCGTCGAGAGCTTCATCACCACCGCCGAATGCGCTAGCGCGCTGAAGCCCAGGCCGCCGTACTTCTTCGGGATGATCATGCCGAGGAAGCCCTTGTCCTTGATGAACTGCCAGACGCGGGGCGGCAGGTCCTGGCGCTCGTGCGAGATCTCCCAGTCGTCGCACATCCGGCACAGCTCCTCCACCGGGCCGTCGAGGAAGGCCTGCTCCTCTGCCGTGAGCTTCGGCTCCTTGACCGCGAGCAGCTTGTCCCAGTCGGGCTTGCCGGAGAAAAGGTCCGCGTCCCACCACACCGTGCCGGCGTCGATCGCTTCCTTCTCGGTCTGCGACATGTCGGGGAGGATGCGTCGATAGACCGCGAGGATGCGGTTCGAGATCAACGCTCTTCGGATGAGCGGCACGTTGAGGATCAGCGCCAGGACCGCGAAGACCCCTATGAGCGGAACGTTCTGTGTGGAAACCGCCAGGACGCCGAAAGCGAGGGTCCAGGCCCAGAGCGGCAGGCGCAGGTAGGCGCAGGCGAAGAATAGGGCGATGGCGCCGGCGATGTAATAGGTGATCATGCGATTCCCCTCAGGCGGCCTTGCGCATGGTGGTTTTCAAGGGCGCGAGCAGCCCGGCGAGGAGGAAGGCGGTGAGGCGATCCTCGAGCAGCCGCGCGTCGTAGCGGTCCTCGGGCTTGCACCCGGCGATGAGCTGCACGGTGTCGGTGGCGGCGAGGGTGTAGGCAAGCGTGCCGAACATGAAGTGCATGCGCCAGACCAGCTCGTCCTTCGGCATCTGCGGCAGCGCGCGCTCGAGCGCCGCCTTGTAGCGCTCCAT
>CBDDRQ010000209.1:0-7205 GCA_965233125.1 uncultured bacterium | reverse complement strand
GATGCCCTTGGGCTTGCCCGTCGAGCCCGAGGTGTAGAGGATGAACAGCGGATGCTCGGCGTTGACGTTCGTGGGCTCGCAGGTATCGGGCTGGCCTTTCACCACGTCGTCCCACCACTTGTCGCGCGGCGCCTGCATCGGCACCGCGCTGCCGGTGCGCTTGTAGACGATGACGTTGCGCACCTTCTCGCAGCCGCCCATGGCGAAGGCCTCGTCGACCACCGGCTTGAGCGGGATCTCGCGCCCGCCGCGGAACTGCCCGTCCGCGGTGATCACCTCGGTCGCGCCGGCGTCGATGATGCGCTCCTGCAGGCTCTTCGCCGAGAAGCCGCCGAACACCACCGAGTGCGTGGCGCCGATGCGCGCGCACGCCTGCATCGCCGCCACCACCTGGATCGACATCGGCATGTAGATGAGCACGCGGTCGCCGGTCTTCACGCCGTGCGCCTTGAGCGCATTGGCGAGCCTGCACACCTGGTGATAGAGCTCCCGGTAGGTGATCCTCGTCACCTTCCCGTCGTCGGCCTCGAAGATGATCGCCACCTTGTCGGGCTGGGTCTTGAGATGCCGGTCGAGGCAGTTCGCAGAGGCGTTCAGCTCGCCGTCGTGGAACCAGCGGAAGAACGGCGCCTTCGACTCGTCCAGCACCTGCGTGAAGGGCTTCGACCACTGCAGGTTCTCGCGCGCGAGCCGGCCCCAGAAGCCGGTGAAATCGCGCTCGGCCTCGGCCACCAGCTTGCGGTAGGCCTCCATCCCGGAGATGTTCGCCTTCGCAACGAACGCCGGCGAGGGCGGGAAGACGCGCTTTTCCTGCAATACGGTTTCGATGTTCGAGCCCATGCTTCCTCCTCGGAGATTGCAGCCTTGGCGTATGTTACATTTTGCCCCCCGCTTTGCCACGCTCAGGAAGAATGAAAGCTCCCCCGGAAGCCGGCGCGCTGCGGCCGCTGCCGAGCCTGATCTTCGCCAGCCGCTGGCTGCAGCTGCCTCTTTATCTCGGCCTGATCGTCGCGCAAGCGGTCTACGTGTGGTTGTTCTGGCAGGAGCTTTACTACCTGCTGCTCGCCGCCGTCGGCAACGCGCCCGCGCTCGAGCACGTCCTCGACGCCGTAACGGTGGAGGGCGTCGCGCGCCCGACCAAGCTCAACGAGACCGTCATCATGCTGGTCGTGCTCGGCCTGATCGACGTGGTGATGATCTCCAACCTCCTCATCATGGTGATCGTCGGCGGCTACGAGACCTTCGTCTCGCGCCTGGGCCTGGAGAGGCATCCCGACCAGCCCGAATGGCTCTCGCACGTGAACGCCTCGGTGCTGAAGGTCAAGCTCGCCACCGCGATCATCGGCATCTCGTCGATCCACCTGCTCAAGACCTTCATCAACGCCGCGGCCTACGACGAAAAGACGATCATCGCGCAGACCGGCATCCACATCACCTTCCTCCTCTCCGCCATGGCGATCGCCGCCGCCGACCGCATCATGCCGGCGGCGCCGGCGAGGCACGGGGAGCAGGCATGACGACCATCCGCAGGGCCGACCTCGTGCAGAGCGTCGCCGACGCGCTGCAGTTCATCTCCTACTACCACCCGGCCGACTACATCCGCGCGCTCGGCCGCGCCTACGAGCGCGAGCAATCCGCTGCCGCGAAGGACGCGATCGCCCAGATCCTCACCAACTCGCGCATGTGCGCCGAAGGCCGCCGTCCGATCTGCCAGGACACCGGCATCGTCAACGTGTTCGTGAAGGTCGGAATGGGCGTGCGATTCGATTTTCCGGATTTCGAGAATGCGATAAACGAGGGCGTGCGCCGCGCCTATCTCGACCCCGACAACAAGCTTCGCGCATCCGTTCTGGCGGGATTCGAGAGAGCCAATACGAAGGACAACACGCCGGCCGTCATCCACGTGCAGATGGTTCCGGGAGACAAGCTGGAAGTGGACGTCGCGGCGAAGGGCGGCGGCTCGGAAGCGAAATCGAAGTTCGTGATGCTCAACCCCTCCGACTCGATCGTCGACTGGGTGCTGAAGACCGTGCCGACCATGGGCGCGGGATGGTGCCCGCCGGGCATGCTCGGCATCGGCATCGGCGGCACCGCCGAGAAGGCGATGCTGATGGCCAAGGAATCGCTGATGGAGCCGATCGACATGGCCGAGCTCAAGGCGCGCGGCGCGCGCGACGGGCTCGAGGCGATGCGCGTCGAGCTCTACGACAAGGTGAACGCGCTGGGCATCGGCGCGCAGGGCCTGGGCGGCCTCTCCACGGTGCTCGACGTGAAGATCCGCACCTACCCCACGCACGCCGCCAACCAGCCGGTGGCGATGATTCCCAACTGCGCCGCCACGCGCCACGTGCACTTCGTGCTCGACGGCTCCGGCCCCGCCGAGTTCGAGGCGCCGAAGCTCTCCGACTGGCCGGCGGTGACGTGGCGACCGGACGCGAATTCCAAGCGCGTTGATCTGGATAAGTTGAGCAAGGAAGAAGTTGCATCGTGGAAGCCCGGCCAGCGCTTGCTTCTGAACGGCAGGCTGCTCACCGGCCGCGACGCCGCGCACAAGCGCATCCAGGAATTCCTCGATGCGAAGAAACCCCTTCCGGTGGACTTCACCAACCGGGTGATCTACTACGTCGGCCCGGTCGACCCGGTGCGCGACGAGGTGGTCGGCCCGGCGGGCCCGACCACGGCGACACGCATGGACAAGTTCACCGACACCATGCTCGGGCGCACCGGGCTCATCGCGATGGTGGGAAAGGGCGAGCGCGGGCCGGCGGCGGTCGAATCCATCCGCAAGCACAAGGCCGCCTACCTGATGGCGGTCGGCGGCGCGGCGTACCTGGTGGCCAAGGCGATCCGCAAGTCGCGCGTGCTCGCCTTCGAGGACCTGGGCATGGAAGCGATCTACGAGTTCGAAGTGCAGGACATGCCAGTGACGGTGGCGGTCGACTCGAACGGGGAATCGGTGCACGGCACCGGCCCGGCCGAGTGGTCGAAGAAGATCGTCGAACTGAAAATCCCGGTTACCGCCGCTTGACGAACTGGCGGGCCGTCTGGGCGGTGTTCGCCGCCGGGCTCGCCGCCGGAGCGCACCTGGGCAAGGTGCCGCCGGCGCTGCCGCTGCTGCGCGAGGAGCTCGGCCTTACGCTCGTCGAGTCCGGCTTCATCGCCACCATGTTCAACGTGATGGGCATGACGGTGGGCATGCTCGCCGGCGTGCTGTGCGACCGCCTGGGGCACAAGCGGCTGGCGCTGATCGGGCTGGCGGTGATGGCGGCGGGCGGCGCGCTCGGCGCCGCCGCGCCGGGATTCCGCACCCTGCTCCTGTCGCGCTTCCTCGAAGGCATCGGCTTCATCGTGTTCGTGGTTTCGGCGCCGGCGCTCCTCACCACGGCCGCCGAGGACGTGCGCGACCGCTCGCGCGCGCTCGGCCTGTGGAGCGCCTACATGCCCACCGGCGGGACCATCGCCCTCCTCGCCGCGCCGGTTCTCATCGCCGCGTGGGGCTGGCGCGGCCTCTGGATCGGCCTCGCGCTCGCCACCGTCGCCGCGGCCGTGGTGATCGCGCGCGTGCCCGCGTCGCGCTACGGCGGCGTGAGCTCCCTCTCGCTCGTGGTCGAATCGCTCGCGCAGAAGGGAAACCTGGCGATGGCGGCGCTGTTCGCCTTCTACGTCGCGCAGTGGACCTCGGTGATGATCTGGCTGCCGACCTTCCTGGTCGACGAGCACGGCGTCTCCACGCGCACCGCGGCGATCGCCACGGCGCTGATGGTGCTGATCAACGCCCCCGGCAACATCGCCGGCGGCTGGCTGCTCTCGCGCGGCGTGCGGCGCGCCACGCTCGTCGTCGCCGCCTCGCTGGTCGCGGCCGCCTGCGAGCTCGCCATGCTGACCGACGTGCTCTCCCCGGCGCTGCGCTACGCGTCGGTGCTCGTATTCTCGCTTTGCATCGGCGTCATCCCGGCATCGATCTTCGCCGGCCTGCCGGTGCACGCGAAGACGCCGCAGCACATCGGCACCGGCAACGGCATCGTCAACCAGGCTTCCCAGGCCGGGCAGTTCCTCGGCCCGCTGCTGCTCGCCTGGCTCGCCTCGAGCTTCGGCGGCTGGGGCGCCGCCCTGTGGGCCATGCTCGCGTTCGCCGCCGGAGCGGCGCTCTGCGGTGTCGCCATCGGCGCCATCGAGAATAGAATCCGCTCATGACACAAGTCCAGATCTGCGAGGTCGGCCCCCGCGACGGGCTGCAGAACGCCAAGCAACTCATGCCCACCGAGACGAAGAAGCGCTGGATCAGTGCCCTCGCCGCGGCGGGCCTGAACGAGATCGAGGTCGGCTCCTTCGTCCCCCCTAAGCTCATCCCGGCGATGGCCGACACGGCCGAGGTCGTCACGCACGCACTGTCGATCAAGGGCCTCAAGGTCGTCGCACTCGCCCCGAACGTCAAAGGCTTCGAGCGGGCGCGCGAAGCCGGCGCGCACAAGATCACCTTCCCGGTCTCGGCTTCTCACCAGCACAGCGTCTCCAACGTGCGCATGACGCCCGACCAGATGGTCGAGGAAGTGAGGAAGGCCGCCTCGATGCGCGACGGCAACAGCCCCGAGATCGAAGGCGCGGTGTCCACTGCCTTCGGCTGCACGATGCAGGGCAACGTCCCCGAGGACGAGGTGGTACGCATCGCGGTCGCCCTGGCGGAATTCTGCGACGGCGTGGCGCTCGCCGACACCGTCGGCTACGCCAACCCCGCGCAGGTCAGGCGCGTGTTCAAGCGCGTGAAGCAGGAGATCGGCGTCAAGCTCGAAGGCGCGCACTTCCACAACACGCGCGGCCTGGGCCTCGCCAACGCGCTCGCCGCCTGGGAAGAAGGCGTGCGCTCGTTCGATTCCTCGATGGGCGGTCTCGGCGGCTGCCCGTTCGCGCCCGGCGCCAGCGGCAACGTGATCACCGAAGATCTGGTGTTCATGTTCGAGAGCATGGGCATCCAGACGGGCATCGACTTCGAGAAGCTCCTGAAAGCCCGCGAAATCATGCACGCGGGCGTGCCTGACGAGCCGCTCTACGGCCACATGGCGCTCGCGGGGCTGCCCAAGGGGTTCCGTGCTGCCGCTTGAGGGTGTGCGAGTCGTCGAGTTCGCGCACATGGTCATGGGCCCCTCCTGCGGGCTTGCGCTCGCCGACCTCGGCGCGGAAGTGATCAAGGTCGAGCCGCTCGCCGGCGACAACACGCGCCGCCTCGAGGCGGCGGGCGCCGGCTTCTTCCCGGTGTTCAACCGCAACAAGAAGAGCCTGGCGATCGACCTCCAGCACGCCGAGGGAAGGAAGATCGTCCTGAGGCTGCTCGAGAGCGCCGACGTGCTGACCGAGAACTTCCGCCCGGGTGCGCTGGACAAGCTCGGCTTTTCCTACGGGAGCCTCAGCGAAAGGAATCCGCGGCTCATCTATTGCTCGATGAAGGGCTTCCTCAAGGGCCCCTACGACCATCGCCCGGCGCTCGACGAGGTCACGCAGATGATGGGCGGCCTCGCCTATATGACGGGGCTGCCCGAGCGGCCGCTGCGCGCCGGCTCCTCCGTGGTCGACATCATGGGCGGCACGTTCGCGGCGCTGGGCATCCTCGCGGCGCTGCGCGAGCGCGAGCGCACCGGCCGGGGACAGGAGGTCACCAGCGCGCTCTTCGAGAGCACCGCCTATCTCGTCGCCCAGCACATGGCGCAGTACGAGATCACCGGCGAGGCGCCGCCGCCGATGTCGGTCAAGCGCCCAGCCTGGGGCGTCTACGACATCTTCGCCACGGCCGGCGGCGGGCGCCTGTTCATCGGCGTGGTCACGGACACCCAATGGGAGGTGTTCTGCCGCGATTTCTCGCTCTCCGATCTGGCGCGGGACGAGCGGCTGGCCTCCAACAGCAAGCGGGTCAAGGCGCGCGAGTGGCTGATCCCCCGGCTGGGCGAGGTGTTCCTGCGCCACGGCCAGGCGGAGCTAACGAAGAAGCTCGAGGCGATCGGGCTGCCGTTCGCGCCGATCGCCAAGCCCTGGGACTTGCTCGATGATCCGCATCTGATCGCATCGCACGGGCTGCTGGAAACCAGGGCCGGCGAGAAAACCATTCGCGTACCGGCGCTGCCCCTCGAGCTCGGCGGTAGGCGGCTGGGCAAGCGCAGCGACCCGCCGCGCATCGGCGAGCATGGTCGTGAGCTGCTCGTCGGACTCGGCTGTTCACCGCAGGAGATCGATGCCTTGCTTGCCCTGCGGGTCGTCGCCTTTCCGGCCTAGGCGGGCAGGCTAGCTGCCCAGCGCGTCGATGCCGGCCTTGGCGATCTGCTCGTCCTCGTGCGACTGCACGCCCGAGACGCCGACGCCGCCGATGCAGCTTCCCTCGACCGTGATCGGCAGGCCGCCCTGGACCGGCGTCACGCCGGGCATCCGCAGGAGCTCCGGGCGGGTTTTCACCCGCTCCTGCCAGTTCGCGGTGGAGCGACGCGTCTCCGCGGCAGTGCGCCCCTTGCCCACCGCGATGCGCGCGTTCGCCGGCGTCGCGCCGTCCATGCGCACCAGGTGCAGGAGGTGCCCGCCGTCGTCGAGGATGGCGATGCAGACGTTCCAGTTGTTCTTCTTCGCTTCGGCCTCGGCGGCCGCCGAGATCCTGCGGCAGTCCTCGAGGGTCAGCATCGGTCGGGTCTTCATGGGCTCCTTAGGCTTTGTTTGATCTGCTCCAGCGCGCTCGGATCCTCGATGGTGGTGAGGTCGCCCGGGTCGCGGCCTTCGGCGAGCGCCTGGATCGAGCGCCGCAGCGTCTTGCCGGACCTGGTCTTCGGCAGCATCGTCACGAAATGCACCGCCTTCGGCCGCGCGATGGCGCCGAGCTGCCTGTCCACCGTCTCCATGACCTCCTGCGGCGTGGTCTTCTTCGAGGCGTCCTTCAGGACGGCGAACGCGAGCGGCATCTGCCCCTTGATGGGATCGACGATGCCGACCACCGCGCACTCGGCGACGTTCGGGTGCGCGCTCACCGCCTCCTCGATCTCCCGCGTGCCCAGGCGGTGCCCGGCGACATTGATCACGTCGTCCGTTCGCCCGAGGATGAAGTAGTACCCGTCCTTGTCGCGGATGCCCCAGTCGAAGGTCGAGTACATGAGCTGCCCCTTGAACCCCTTGAAATAGGTGCTCACGAAGCGCTCGTCGTCGCCCCACACGGTGCTCATGCAGCCCGGCGGCAG
>CBDDRQ010000208.1:0-5681 GCA_965233125.1 uncultured bacterium | reverse complement strand
CGAGAACCCGCAGGGCGACGCCACCCGCGGCCAGCTGCGCGACGTGCCCAACGCCGACAGCCTGTACTTCACGATGCTCAACTGCAACAAGCGCTCGATCACGGTCAACATGAAGACCGAGCAGGGCAAGCAGGTGTTCGTGGAGCTGCTCGCGAAGTGCCACATCATCATGGAGAACTTCGGCCCTGGCGTGCTCGAGCGCTTCGGCTTCCCCTGGGAGAAGATCCGCCGGATCAACCCGAAGATCGTCATGGGCTCGATCAAGGGCTTCGGCTCGAGCGGCCCCTATGCCGATTTCAAGGCCTACGAGAACGTGGCGCAGGCGATGGGCGGCGCGATGAGCACCACCGGCGTGCCCGAAGGCCCGCCCTTCGTCACCGGCGCGCAGATCGGCGACTCGGGCACCGGGCTGCATCTTGCGATCGGCCTCCTGGCAGCCCTGAGGCAGGCGGAAAAGACGGGGAAGGGCCAGTACGTGGAAGTGGCGATGATGGACGGCGTGATGAACCTCTGCCGCGTCAAATTCCGGGATCATCAACGTCTTACTCGTGGTCCATTAAGTGAGTTTTCGGTAGAAACCCGTCAAGGCATGGGCGCCGTGCCGCGCGCCGGCAACGACTCGGGCGGCGGCCAGCTCGGCAACGCCATCCACTGCAAGCCGCACGGGCCCAACGACTGGCTCTACGTGGTGGTGCAGGAAGCCGTGTGGGAGGACCTGGCGAAGCTCATCGGCGGCGAGGCGCTGGCGGGCGATCCGCGCTTCGCGAAGATCGCCGACCGGCGGAAGAACCAGAACGCGATGTGGCAGTTGATCACCGACTTCGCAGCCAACCACACGAAGCGCGAGTTCATGGCGCTGCTCAACCCGATCGACGTGCCCTGCGGGCCGATCATGAGCACCGACGACCTCGCGAACGACGAGCACGTGCGCGGGCGCGACATGTGGGTGGAGCTCGACCACCCGCAGCGCGGCAAGTGGTGGAACGTCGGCATGCCGATCAAGCTTTCCGACTCGCCGGCGAAGATCGAGCGCTCGCCCACGCTGGGCGAGCATACCGAGGAAATCCTGAAAGAGGTTCTCGGCTATGAGGATGCGAAAATCAATTCCTTGAAAGCCGCGGGCGCGTTCTCGGTCCCGCCGAAGAAGGCGGCATGATGAAAGTCGCCATCGTCGGACAGCAGGACTTCGGAAAAGCGGTCCTCGAGGCGTTCCTCGGGCGCGGTGACCAGGTGGCGGGCGTGTTCTGCGCGCCCGAGAAGCCCGGCGCGCGCCCCGACGCGCTGAAGGTCGCCGCCCAGGAAAAAGGCATCCAGGTCCTGCAGTTCCCCTCGCTGAAGAGCGAAGAGGCGAGAAAGGCCATGACGGCCCTCGACGTCGAGCTCGGCATCATGGCCTTCGTGCTGCAGTTCGCGCCGCAGGACTTCGTGCGCATTCCGAAGCACGGCACCATCCAGTACCACCCGTCGCTGCTGCCGAAGTACCGCGGGCCCTCGTCGATCAACTGGCCGCTCATCCGCGGCGACACGAAAACCGGCCTCACCATCTTCCGGCCGACCGACGGCCTGGACGAAGGTCCGGTGATCCTGCAGAAGGAAACGCCGATCGGGCCGGACGACACGCTCGGCACGGTCTACTTCGACCGCCTCTTCCCGATGGGCGTGAAGGCGATGCTGGAAGCGGCGGATCTGGTGGTTTCCGCAAAACACAAGGAAATGCCGCAGGACGAGTCGCAGGCCACCTACGAGGGCTGGTGCCGCAAGGCCGAGGCGCGCCTCAACTGGGCGAACCACGTCGACTTCGTCTACGACGCGATCCGCGGCTGCAACCCGGCCCCGGGCGCCTGGACTACCCTCGAGGGGAAGGAATTACAAATCTTCGACGCGCGCAAGCACCCGGTGCGCACCTTCGGCGCGGTCAAGGGCAAGATCGGCGAGGTGGTCGAGGCGAGCGGCCAGAGCTTCCAGGTCAGCGCGCAGGGCGGGCGCATCGAGGTGCTGCGCGCCAAGCTCGGCGATGGGAAAAAAGTCGCGTCCGCCGACCTGCTGTCCGCCGGCGCTGTCAAGCCGGGCATGATCCTCGCCTAGACGCCGGCCGGCTGCTGCAGCGCAACAATTCCCTATATCCCGAGGCCGTAGCGTAAAATTTTTCGGGGCGCGCTTGCGCAAGGCGCGGAAAAAGCAAAAGGGGAGGCGCAGCGCGGCATGAAATCCGGTTTCTGGAGGTCGGACTGGTTTCTCGGGGTCGGGGTGGTGGTGCTGTTCGCCATCTTCAGCCGCAGCTCCGACCTGATCCCCAGCCTCGAGCGCAAGGCCTACGACCTCGGGGTCGGGGCCACCACCCGCACGCCTTCGGACCGCATCGCGGTCATCGCCGTCGACGAGGCTTCCCTGGCGAACATCGGCCGCTGGCCCTGGTCGCGCGACGTGATGGCGACCATGACCGAGCGGCTCGCCGCGGCCAAGGTCAAGGTGATCGGCAACACCGTGCTCTACAGCGAGCCGCAGATCGATCCCGGCTACCTGTACATCACGAAGCTGCTTGCGCTCTCGCAAAGCGCCGAGGGTTCTCCGTTCCTGGACCTGCTGCAGGAGGCGGAAGCCAGGCTCAACACCGACCGCAGGCTCGCCCAGAGCTTCGCCGCGGCCGGCAACGTCGTGCAGCCGATGCTCTTCACGATCGGCGACGCGCTCGGCAAGCCCGATCAGGCGCTGCCCGAGCACGTCACGCGCAACGCGCTGAAGCAGGTGAGCGGCGGCGAGTCGCCGGTGCCGGTGCGCGAAGTGGTGCTGCCCATCGAGTCGATCGGGCGCAGCGCCGCGGGCATCGGCCACCTCAACCAGTGGCGCGACGTGGACGGCTCGGTGCGAAGCGAAGCGCTCGCCGTGCGCTACTACGACCAGCTCTACCCGTCGCTCGCGCTCACGATCGCGGCTCGCTACCTCAACCTCGGGCCCGGCGACATCCAGGTCAGGCTCGGAGAGGGCGTGCAGCTGCAGAACCTGCGCATCGGCACCGACCCCGGCCTGCTGATGTACACCTATTTCTACGGCAAGGAGGGCGGGCGGGAGCCCTTCGCGGTGGACTCCTTCTTCGACGTCTACAGCGGCAAGATTCCGCTCGAGAAGTACCGCGACCGCATCGTGCTGATCGGCTCGACGGCGGCGGGCCTGGGCGACGCGCCCGCCACGCCGGTCGCGCGCGCCATGGCGCCGGTGCTGGTCGTCGCCCACACCGTCTCCTCGATCCTGCAGGAGCATTTCTTCACCATCCCGGTGTGGGCGGGGCTCGCCGAGCTCGCCGCCGCCCTGGTGATCGCGCTCTACATCATCGTCGTGCTGCCGCGCCTTCAGGCGGGCCCGGCGCTGGTGGTTTCCGGCGCGATGTTCGCGACGTTCATCGTCGCGCACTTCGCGCTGATGGTCGGCGCCGGCATGTGGCTGCAGCTGATGCTGCCGGCGACGCTGCTCCTCCTGGGTCACGCCGCGCTCGTCTCCAAGCGCTTCATCGTCACCGAGGCGGCGAAGCAGAAGTCCGACGAGAACTCGGCGGAGTCGAACCGCATGCTCGGCCTTGCCTATCAGGGGCAGGGGCAGCTCGACCTCGCCTGGGACAAGTTCCGCCAGGTGCCGATGTCCGCGGCGCTCGCCGACACGCTCTACAACCTCGCGCTCGACTTCGAGCGGAAGCGCCAGTTCAACAAGGCGGAGAGCGTCTTCCGCAGCCTGTACGAGTTCGATCCGAAGTTCAAGGACGTCGCGGAGAAGGTGACGCGCGCGAAGCAGCTCTCCGAGACGGTGATCCTCGGCGGCGCCTCGAGCCATCCCGGCGGCACGCTGGTGCTGGGCGTCGGCGCGAAGCCAAAGTTCGGCCGCTTCGAGGTGGAGAAGGAGCTCGGCAAGGGCGCGATGGGCGTGGTGTACCTGGGCAAGGACCCGAAGATCGGCCGCGAGGTGGCGATCAAGACCATGGCGCTCGCGCAGGAGTTCGAGCCCGAGGAGCTCGCCGGCGCGAAGGAGCGCTTCTTCCGCGAGGCGCAGACCGCCGGGCGCCTGTCGCACCCGAACATCGTCACCATCTACGACACCGGCGAGGAGCACGACTTCTGCTACATCGCCATGGAGCTTCTGAAAGGCGGCGACCTGACCGCGTTCACCAAGCCGGGCAACCTGCTGCCCATGGACACGGTGGTGTCGATCGCGGCGCGCGCCGCCGACGCGCTCGGCTACGCGCACCGCGAGGGCGTGGTGCACCGCGACGTGAAGCCCGCCAACCTGATGTGGCACAAGGAGACCGACTCGCTGAAGGTCACCGACTTCGGCATCGCGCGGCTCACCGCGAGCTCGAAGACCAAGACCGGCATGGTGCTGGGCACGCCCTCCTTCATGTCGCCCGAGCAGCTCGCCGGCAAGCGGATCGACGGCCGCTCCGACCTCTTCTCGCTCGCCGTGGCGCTCTACCAGATGCTCACCGGCCGCCTGCCCTTCGAGGGCGAGTCGATGGCCCAGCTCATGTTCAAGATCGCCAACGAGCAGCCCGCCGACATCAAGGCCGTCAACCCCGCCATCCCCGACGCGCTGGTCGCGTTCCTCGACCGCGCGCTAGCCAAGAACCCCGACGAGCGCTTCCAGACCGGCGAGGAGTTCGGGGGCGCGCTGCGCGCCACGGCCGCGGTGAAGGTCGGCGGCAGCGTCGACATCGAGCTCTGAGACGCGAATGGACCTGACCCAGGCCCTCGAGATCGCCACCTCCACCGACCCGGGGATGGTGCGCTCGCATAACGAGGACTCGATCGCGGCTGACGCCGCCAACGGCCTGGTGGTGCTCGCCGACGGCATGGGCGGCTACAACGCCGGCGAGGTCGCGAGCGGCATGGCCACCACGGTGATCATCACCGAGATGCGCCAGCTCCTCACCGGCGTGAAGCCCCACGACGTCGACAAGGGCTCGAGCGAGGAGATCGCGGCGCGCCTGGTGCGCGAGCAGGTGCTCAAGGCCAATACCTCGATCTACCAGGCGGCGCAGAGCCAGCCGCAGTACGCCGGGATGGGCACGACGCTGGTGGTGTGCCTGTTCTACGACAACCGCGTACTGGTGGCGCACCTCGGCGACTCGCGCCTCTATATGCTGAGGGACGGCAAGTTCAAGCAGGTGACGCGCGACCACTCCCTGCTGCAGGAGCAGATCGACTCCGGGATCATCACCGCCGAGCAGGCGAAGAAGGCGGCGCACAAGAACCTGGTGACCAAGGCGCTCGGCATCGACCCGACCGTGGAGCCGGAGATCCACGAATACGGCACCAGGCCCGGCGACGTCTATCTGCTTTGCTCCGACGGGCTGTGCGACATGGTGGAGGACGAAGACATCGGCATGACCCTCCAGGCGCTCGGGGGCAACCTGAAGCTCGCCGCGCAGCAGTTGGTGCAGATGGCCAACGACAACGGGGGGCGCGACAACGTTTCGGTTATACTCGTGCGCGTCCTCCGGGAGTACCCCGGCGCCCGCGGCGTCATGGCCAAGGTGTTCGCGTGGTTAAAATAACCTCCCCCAGGGGCGAGCTATGGCTAAACTGATACTCAGCATGGATGGGCTGGTGCTCAAGGAGATCCCCTTGACGAAGGAGCGCACCACCATCGGCCGCAAGCCCCACAACGACATCCAGATCGACAACCTCGCGGTGAGC
>CBDDRQ010000207.1:0-13298 GCA_965233125.1 uncultured bacterium | reverse complement strand
TCGGACACGTTGCCGCCGATGGTGCAGGCGATCTGGCTGGAAGGATCCGGGGCGTAGAAAAGGCCGAACGGCGCCGCCGCCTCCGAGATCGCGGCGTTGCGCACCCCCGGCTGCACGACGGCGATGCCCGCGCGCGGGTCGAGCCGCAGCACGCGCATGAACTTCGCCATCGACAGCAGCACGCCATCGCCGGGCGGCAGGGCGCCGCCGGAAAGGCCCGTTCCCGCGCCGCGCGGTACCACGGGAATCTTCATGGAAAAACATGACTCGAGCACGCGCCGTACCTGCTCTTCGGTCTCGGGAAGCGCGACCACCATCGGCAGCTGCCGGTAGGCCGTCAGTCCGTCGCACTCGTACGGGCGGGTGTCTTCCTCTTCGTACAGCACCGCGCGCGCAGGGAGAAAGGCGCGCAGCGCGCTCACGACAGATAGGCGCGAGCCCACTTCAGTCCCTCGACGGTGTCACCCCGCGGATTGTATTCGCAACCCATCCAGCCGGCGTACCCGAGGGCGTCGAGGTGCGCGAGCAGGAACTCGAAGTTGATCTCGCCAGTGCCGGGCTCGTGCCGCCCCGGCACGTCGGCGAGCTGCATGTGGCCGATGCGCGGCAGCAGCCGCTCGATCGTCTGCGCGAGATCGCCTTCCATGATCTGCATGTGGAAGACGTCGTACTGCACGAAGGCATTGCCCTCGCCGGCGGCGTTGAGGACGTCGATCGCCTGGCGCGAGCCGGTGAGGAAGAAGCCGGGCACGGTGCGCGTATTGATGGGCTCGATGAGCAGCTGCATGCCGACTTCGCCGAGGCGCCGGGCGGCGTAGCGCACGTTCTCGACGAGCTCGGCGAAGTGCGCCGCATCCTGCGGCGCGAGGCCGGCGATGCAGTTCAGCCGCGGGCAGGACGCCGCTTTGGCGTATTCGATGGCGCGCTCGACGCCCTCGCGGAACTCGTGCGTGCGGCCCGGCAGGCAGGCGATGCCGCGCGCGCCCTTCGCCATGTCGCCGGCGGGCAGGTTGTGCAGCACCACCTCGACGCCTGCCTCGCGCGCGCGCCGCGCCACCTCCTCGGCCGGCCATGCGTAGGGAAACTGGTATTCGACGAAGCGAAAGCCGGCGCGCCCCGCGGCGGCAAAGCGATCGAGGAACTCGAGCTGGGGAAAGAGCATGGAAACGTTCGCCGCGAGCTTCGGCATAATGCGAGCATAACTTGAAAGAATGATGGAAGCCGCCGCATTCCCCTGGTGGATCTGGCCGCTCGCGCTGTTCGCGGTGACCTTCCTGCTCGGCATCGTCGCCGTGCTGGCCGGCGTCGGCGGCGGCGTGCTCTTCGTGCCCATCGTCGGCGGCTTCTTCCCCTTCCATCTCGACTTCGTGCGCGGCGCGGGCCTGCTGCTCGCCCTCTCGGGCGCCCTGTCCGCCGGGCCGGCGCTGCTGCGCGGGGGCCTCGCCAGCCTGCGCCTCGCCATGCCGCTGGCGGTGGTGGGCTCGATCACCTCGATCGGCGGCGCGCTGCTCGGCCTCGCGCTGCCCACGTCGTTCGTGCAGGCGGCGGTGGGCGTCACCATCCTCGCCATCGCCACGCTGATGTGGGGGTCGAGGAAAACGGAGCAGCCCGAGGGCGTGCGGCCCGACGCCCTCGGCGAGGCGCTGCACATGCACGGCGTCTATCACGACCCGGCGAGCGGGCGCGACGTCGACTGGCGCGCGCACCGCACCGCCGCCGGGTTCTTCGCTTTCGCCGGCATCGGCGTGCTCGCCGGCATGTTCGGCCTCGGCGCAGGCTGGGCGAACGTGCCGGTGTTCAACCTGCTGATGGGCGTGCCGCTCAAGCTGTCGGTCGGCACCTCCGGGTTCCTGCTCTCGGTGATCGACACTTCCGCGGCCTGGATTTACATCAACCGCGGCGCGGTGCTGCCGATCATCGTCGCCCCGTCCATCATCGGCGTCATGCTCGGGGCCAGGATCGGCGCACGGCTGCTGCGCGTCGCGCCGGCGGCGACCGTGCGGCGCATCGTCATCGTGCTGCTCCTCGCAGCCGGCGCCCGTGCCCTCCTCAAGGGCCTGGGTTGGTGGAACTGAGCCGATGAACGATCCGCAGGTCTACGCACGCTGGCTGGACTGGGGCACGCGCCTGTCGCTCGCGGTTCTCGTCGCCGCCTTCCTCGCCTACGTCTTCGGTCTGACGCCGGCAGCGCTGCCGCTCGACCAAATGCCGCGCTTCTGGAGGCTGCCGCTCGAGCGCTATCTCGCCCTCAGCGGCTCGCCCACCGGCTGGGGATGGGTTGCGATGCTCGACAAGGGCGAGTACCAGAACCTGGTCGGGGTGGCGCTGCTCGGCTTGGTCACCGTCGTTTGTTATCTGCGCGTACTGCCTTTGCTGCTGGCGCGCCGGGAGCGGCTGCAGGCCGCCATCGTCGCCGCGCAGGTGCTGGTGCTGCTCCTGGCCGCCTCCGGGCTGTTGGCGGGCGGCCATTGACGCGTGCTAGACTTTTCCGGCTTCGAACCCATCATTACTAAAAGGAGAAAGCCATGGGTGCGATCTTCCAGTCCCTCGGGCGCACGATCGTCGCGGGCGTCGTCATCCTCCTCGTCATCATGGCCATCGCCGGCAGCTTCGCCAAGACCGGCGACATGGACTGGTGGCGCTTCTTCATGCGCTGGCTGCACGTGCTCTCGGGCGTGATGTGGATCGGCCTGCTCTGGTACTTCAACTTCGTGCAGACCCCTTCCATGCCCAAGATCCCGGACGAGCAGAAGCCCGCGGTGAGCAAGGTGATCGCCCCCGCGGCGCTCTTCTGGTTCCGCTGGGCCGCGATGTCGACCATCGTCACCGGGCTGCTGCTCGCCTGGATGAACGGCTACATCGGCGCCGCGCTCAGCCTGAAGCCGCCTTTCACGGCGATCGGCTGGGGCATGTACTTCGGCATCATCATGTGGTTCAACGTCTGGTTCATCATCTGGCCGAAGCAGAAGAGGGCGCTCGGCATCGTGCAGGCTTCGCCGGAAGAGAAGGCCGCGGCGGCCCGCATGGCCGGGATGACCTCGCGCTTCAACACCATGCTCTCGATCCCGATGCTCTATCTGATGGTGGCGCAGCAGAACGGCGGGCTCTAGGGCCCGTCTACCGCCCGGGGATGCCGCCCAGGCGCGTCCCCGGCTTGATCCCCCGCGCGGCAAACCAGCCGCGGTTCATCTCGAGCGCGTAACGCGCCGGCCGCGCGGCGCAGTGCGCCTGCTCGCTGTGCGGGGTCATGTCGGCGATGTTGATGATCTCGCCACCGTCGTCGAGGAACGCGACCGAAAGCGGGATGAGCGTGTTCTTCATCCACATGCAGTGTGCGCCGGGCTCGTCGAACAGGAACAGCATGCCGGCGTTCGGGGCCAGTTCGCGGCGATGCATCAGCCCTCGCGATCTCTGGGCAAAATCGGCCGCGACCTCCGCCCGGATCAGGTACATGCCGGCGTTCAGCTGCACGGTCGGGAGCTGCGCGAGCGCCGCGGCACTGTAGAGCAGCGCCGCCAATAAAAAAGGCAGGGACCAACCCTGCCTTCTCTTCATCGCGACGACCCTTACTTCTTGTCGTCCATCTTCTTCTTGCCGGCCTTGGCTTTCGCCTTCTTGTCGGACTTCATCGACTTCTTCTCGTCCGGCTTCTTCGTGTCCTGCGCGACGGCGGACACGCTGGCCGCCGCAAACATGGCGGCGAACAGCACTGCGAGCAGCTGCTTCATCGAAATCCCCTTCTCTAGAGTGGTTTGGGTAAGACCGGCCTGCTTCCCGGTCTCCCACCCTTAACGCACCCGCCGCCGCCCGGTTGACCATCATCGCCCTAAACGATTGAAATAAAATATAATCGCAGCCTTTTCCGGCAGCCACTTCCACCCTACCGACCCATCCCGCAGGAGCTTCCATTTCCATGGCCTATCAGCACATCAAGGTGCCCTCCGGCGGCGAAAAGATCCGCGTCAACAAGGATTTCTCGCTTGCCGTGCCCGACAATCCGATCATCCCCTACATCGAAGGCGACGGCACCGGGGTCGACATCACGCCGGTCATGCTCAAGGTGGTGGATGCCGCCGTCAAGAAGGCCTACGGCGGCAAGCGCAGGATCGTCTGGATGGAGATGTACGCCGGCGAGAAGTCCTGCCGCATCTACGGCGAGAACGTGTGGCTGCCCGAAGAGACGCTCGCGGCATCCAAGGAATACGTGGTCTCGATCAAGGGCCCGCTGACCACGCCGGTGGGGGGCGGCATCCGGTCGATCAACGTGGCGCTGCGCCAGGAGCTCGACCTCTACGTCTGCCTGCGTCCGGTGCGCTGGTTCAAGGGCGTGCCCTCGCCCCTGAAGGATCCTGCCAAGGTCGACATGGTGATCTTCCGCGAGAACGCCGAGGACATCTATGCCGGCATCGAGTGGCCCGCGCAGTCGGCCGAGGCGAAAAAGGTGATCGACTTCCTGATCAAGGAGATGAAGGTCAAGAAGATCCGCTTCCCCAACACCTCGGCCATCGGCATCAAGCCGGTCTCCATCGAGGGCTCGGAGCGCCTCATCCGCCGCGCCTACCAGTACGCGATCGACAACAAGCGCAAGTCGGTGACGCTCGTGCACAAGGGCAACATCCAGAAGTTCACCGAAGGCGGGTTCCGCGACTGGGGCTATGCCCTGGCGGTGAAGGAATTCGGCGCCAAACCGGTCGACGGCGGCCCCTGGCACAGCTTCCGCAACCCCAAAGGCGGCCCGGACATCGTCGTCAAGGACGTGATCACCGACGCCATGCTGCAGCAGATCCTGCTGCGGCCGGCCGAGTACGACGTGCTCGCCACCACCAACCTTAACGGCGACTACATCTCGGACGCCCTGGCCGCCGAGGTCGGCGGCATCGGCATCGCGCCGGGCGCCAACCTGAGCGACACGGTGGCGATGTTCGAGGCCACCCATGGCACGGCGCCGAAGTACGCCGGCAAGGACTACGTGAACCCCGGCTCGGAGATCCTTTCGGCGGAGATGATGCTGCGCCACATGGGCTGGGTCGAGGCCGCCGACGCCATCCTCAGTTCGATGGAGCGGGCCATCGCGGACAGGATCGTCACCTACGATTTCGCCCGGCAAATGGAGGGCGCGAAGCAGGTGTCGTGCTCCGGCTTCGGCCAGGCGATGATCGAGCGGATGTAGCCGAAAAAAAGGCCGCCTGCGGGCGGCCTTTTTCTTCTTTTTGGGGGCCCTGCGTCAGACTTTCTGGATGTTCGAGGCCTGCTTCCCCTTGGGCCCCTGCACGACGTCGAAGCTGACTTTCTGGCCTTCCTTCAGCGTCTTGAAGCCGGACATGTTGATCGCCGAGAAGTGGGCGAACAAGTCCTCGCTGCCGTCGTCGGGCGTGATGAAGCCGTAGCCTTTCGCGTCGTTGAACCACTTCACGGTGCCTGTTGCCATGCGCTCTCCCTTGTTGCCTTGGTTGTTGATCGAGCTACCGGGCTTTGTGACCGGAGCCATGCCTGAACTCCACGACCCCGCCGCCCCATGGCGAAACAGACAGCCTGAATCCAAACACAGGCGCCCTTTTACGCGCCCGCCCGGGCCCCGTCAAGGGCCGTGCCCGCGGCTGTTGCGTGCGCGCAAGACCGTGATAAAGCACTGAAATCCGGTTCCGAGGGTGCCGCCGTCGCGTTGCGCCGCCCCCCCACATTGATTACGATAGCTTCGGGAACCGGCCGAGCGGGACCGGGTCAGATTTTTGCGGGGGGCAAGGGCGCGTACCGGGCAGCATGGCGCAGTTCAAGGACGACACCTTACTGGAGGCGCAGCGGGCGAAGCTGAAGCCCCCGCCGATGTTCAAGGTCATGCTGCTCAATGACGACTACACGCCCATGGAGTTCGTCGTGGTCGTGCTACAGAAATTCTTCGGCATGACCCGGGAAAGGGCTACCCAGGTGATGCTGAAGGTGCACCGTGAGGGAATCGGCGTGTGCGGCGTCTACCCGCGCGATGTGGCGGCTACCAAGGTGCAGCAAGTCGCGGCATACTCTCGGAAGCACCAGCACCCGCTGCAGTGCGTGATGGAAGAGACGTAACGGCAGGAGGAAACGTAGTGATCGCGCAGGAACTCGAAGTCAGTCTGCACATGGCGTTTGTCGAAGCGCGCCAGAAACGCCATGAGTTCATCACGGTCGAGCACCTGCTCCTCGCGCTGCTGGACAACCCTACGGCCGCCGAGGTACTGCGCGCCTGCGGCGCGAACATGGACGAGCTGCGCAAGAGCCTGACGCAGCACATCGCCGAGCAGACTCCGCGCATCGCCGCCGACCGCGAGGTCGACACCCAGCCGACGCTCGGCTTCCAGCGCGTGATCCAGCGCGCCATCCTGCACGTCCAGTCCTCGGGGAAGAAAGAGGTCACCGGCGCCAACGTGCTGGTCGCGATCTTCGGCGAGAAAGACTCCCACGCCGTGTATTTCCTGCAGCAGCAGGGCATCGCGCGGCTGGACGTGGTGAACTACATCTCGCACGGCATCACCAAGACGCCGCAGGCCCACCAGGGCAAGAGCGACCAGGAGGCTGACCAGGAGGGCCAGGCCGAGACCTCGAACAGTCCGCTCGACAACTACACCCAGAACCTTAACGCACTTGCGCTCGCCGGCAAGATCGACCCCCTGATCGGGCGCGATCGCGAGCTCGAGCGCGTCGTGCAGACGCTCTGCCGCAGGCGCAAGAACAACCCGCTGCTGGTCGGCGAGGCCGGCGTGGGCAAGACCGCGATCGCGGAGGGGCTTGCGCGCCGCATCGTCGAGGGCAGCGTCCCGGACCTGCTCGCCAAGTGCACGGTCTACGCACTCGACATGGGAGCGCTTCTCGCCGGCACGAAGTATCGCGGCGACTTCGAGCAGCGCCTCAAGGCGGTGCTGAAGCAGCTGGTCGACAATCCCAATGCGATCCTGTTCATCGACGAGATCCACACCGTGATCGGGGCGGGCGCGGCCTCGGGCGGAACGCTCGATGCGTCGAACCTGCTCAAGCCCGTGCTCTCGACCGGGCAACTCAAGTGCATCGGCGCGACCACCTACAACGAGTACCGCGGCGTGTTCGAGAAAGATCACGCGCTGTCGCGGCGCTTCCAGAAGATCGACGTGATCGAGCCCTCGGTGGACGAGACCGTGGAGATCCTGAAGGGCCTGAAGACGCGCTTCGAGGCGCACCACAGCGTCAAGTACACCGCCAACGCGCTCACCACGGCCGCCGAGCTCTCGGCCCGCTACATCAACGACCGGCACCTGCCGGACAAGGCGATCGACGTGATCGACGAGGCGGGCGCGGCGCAGCGCATCGCGCCCAAGGCGAAGCAGAAGAAGGTCATCGGCAAGACCGAGATCGAGGAGATCATCGCCAAGATCGCGCGCATCCCGCCGCGCAGCGTCTCGACGGATGACCGCAGCGCCCTCGCCAATCTGGACAGGGATTTGAAAGCGGTTGTCTTCGGCCAGGATCAGGCGATCGACGCCCTCGCCTCGGCGATCAAGATGGCGCGCTCGGGCCTGGGCAATCCGCAGAAGCCGATCGGCTGCTTCCTCTTCTCCGGGCCCACCGGCGTGGGCAAGACCGAGGTGGCGCGCCAGCTCGCCTACTGCATGGGCATCGAGCTGCTGCGCTTCGACATGTCGGAGTACATGGAGCGCCACGCGGTGTCGCGGCTCATCGGCGCGCCGCCCGGGTACGTCGGCTTCGAGCAGGGAGGCCTGCTCACCGAAGGCGTTACCAAGAAACCGTACTCGGTGCTGCTGCTCGACGAGATCGAGAAGGCGCACCCTGACATCTTCAACGTGCTGCTGCAGGTGATGGACCACGGCACGCTGACGGACAACAACGGGCGCAAGGCCGACTTCCGCAACGTGGTGGTCGTCATGACCACCAATGCCGGCGCCGAGTCGCTCGCCCGCACGCAGATGGGCTTTACGCCCTCCGCGAAGATGGGCGACGAAATGGAGGCGATCAAGCGGATGTTCTCGCCCGAGTTCAGGAACCGCCTCGACGCGATCATCTCGTTCCGCGCGCTGGACCACGAGATCATCATGCGCGTGGTCGAGAAGTTCCTGATGCAGCTCGAGGAGCAGCTGCACGAGAAGAAGGTCGAGGCACTGTTCACCGCCGCACTCAAGGAGCACCTGGCGAAGAAGGGCTTCGATCCGCTCATGGGCGCCCGCCCGATGGCGCGCCTGATCCAGGACACCATCCGCCGGGCGCTCGCGGACGAGCTGCTCTTCGGCAAGCTGCAGCACGGCGGCAAAGTAACGATCGACGTCGGCGAGGAAGAGAAGATCCGGCTCAAGTTCGAGGAAGAGGCCGCACCGGTGGCCTAGAACTCCCCCGAGTATCGCCGTGAAGGAAGCCGCCTCGCGCGGCTTTTTTTATGGCGGCAGCGGATGAAGTAATTCTCAGCACCCCTGCTTGACGTCGCGTGCAGCGCAGCGGAGACTTTCCCTGCAGCGATCACAAGAGGGGAGGCTTCCTAATGAAGTTCACGATCATCGCGAGCGTGGCGCTCGCTGCGCTTCCGTTGACCGCAGCGGCGCAAGACATGGTTGCCGCGCGCAGCCTGGCGGCGACCTGCGCCAACTGTCATGGCACGAACGGTCGCAGCGTCGGCGGCATGGAGCCGCTCGCTGGCATGCCGAAATCCGAGATGGTGCGCAAGCTCGGGGAGTTCCGCAGCGGGGCAAAGCCGGCGACGGTGATGCATCAGCTCGCCAAGGGCTACACCGAGCAGCAGATCGACCTGATCGCCGGCTACTTCGCCGCGCAGAAGAGGTGACCATGGACCGCAACAGACGGGAGCTTCTGAAGTTTGCAGGCGCCGCGGGCGCGCTTTCGCTCGCGGGTTGCGCCGGCATGGGCGGCGCGCCCAAGGCGCGCGTGGTCGTGGTCGGCGGCGGCTACGGCGGGGCAACCGCCGCCAAGTATCTGCGCCTGTGGGACCCGACAATCGAAGTGGTGATGGTGGAGCGCGAGAGCGTCTTCACCTCCTGCCCGATGTCGAACCTCGTCATCGGCGGCAATCGCTCGATCAACGACATCCGCCGCGGCTACGAAGGGCTGCAGCGCCACGGCGTGCGCGTGGTGAACGACGAGGTGATCGCCCTCGACGGCGCGAAGAAAACCGTCACGCTCGCGCGCGGCGGCACACTCGCCTACGATCGCGCGATCATCTCGCCGGGGATCGATTTCAACTTCGCCGAGATCGCGGGCTACGAGGACGCGCGGGACCGCGTGCTGCATGCCTGGAAGGCCGGCCCCCAGACCCTCGCCCTGCGCTGGCAGCTCGAGGCGATGAAGGACGGCGGCGTGTACGTGCTCGCCATTCCGCTCGCCCCCTATCGCTGCCCACCGGGGCCCTACGAGCGCGTCTCGCAGGTGGCGCACTACTTCAAGCGCGCCAAGCCGCGCTCCAAGGTGCTGGTGCTCGACGCGAATCCGGACGTGACTTCGAAGGGCCCGCTGTTCAAGCGCGCCTGGCAGGAGCTCTATCCGGGCATGATCGAGTATCGCGGCAACTCGAAGGTGGTCGCCGTCGACGGTAATGCACTGGCGGTCCGCACCGACTTCGACACCGTCAAGGGGGACGTCCTGAACGTGGTGCCGCCGCAGCGGGCAGGCGACATCGCGGTGAAGGCGGGGTTGATCACGCACAACAACCGCTGGTGCGACGTCGACTGGCGCAGCTGCGAGTCGAAGGCGGTGAAGGGAATCCATGTCCTTGGCGATGCGACGCTGTCGGCGCCGGGCATGCCGAAGTCCGGCCACATGACCAACCAGCAGGCCAAGATCTGCGCCGCGGCCGTGATCGCGCTCCTCGGCGGCCGCGAGCCGAACCCGCAGCCGGTGATGACCAATACCTGCTACAGCTTCGTGTCCGACACCGAGGTCATCCACGTCGCCTCGGTGCACCAGTGGAACGCCGCGCAGGGGACCATCATCCCGGTCAAGGGCGCCGGCGGCGTCTCGGCAGCGCGCAGCGAGCTGGAAGGCAAGTACGGCTGGGCCTGGGCGCAGAACATCTGGGCCGACATGCTCGCCTGATCAGTCGAGCGTGGCGAGATAGGCGGCGACCGCGTCGATCTCGCCCGGGACCATGCGCGCGGCGATCGTGTGCATGACCGCATTGTCGTTGGTGCGTGCGCGCGTGCCGAACTGTCGGAGCTGCATCGCGATATAGGCCGGGATCTGACCGGCCAGGCGCGGCAAGGCGTCGGAGCCATGGCCGCGCTCGCCATGGCAGCCGATGCAGGCCGCCACTTCGGTAGCCTCGCCGCCCTTCTCATAGATCGACTTGCCGCGAGCGACGAGGCCCGGATCGGTCACCGGATGCGGCGCCGCGCGCTGCCTGCTGTAGTACAGCGCCACCGCGCGCAGGTCGTCGGTCGCTAGGTCGGCGACCATCGGGCGCATCGCGCTCGACTTACGCTCGCCGCTCTGGAAGTTGGCCAGCTGCTTCGCGATGTAGGCCGCATTCTGCCCCGCGAGACGCGGCGACAGCTCGGTCGCCGACTCGCCCTCCATGCCATGGCACAGGAAGCAGCGGCCGGCGACGATCCGCCTGCCGCGCTCGAGCGCGGCGTCCCCGGCAGCCGCGACCGGCGGCAAGAGCGCGGCGGCGGCGAGCCACGCGAGCGCGAGGTATCGAAACCTCACCGCCCCGTGCTGCCGAAACCGCCCGCGCCGCGCGCGCTCTCGGCAAACTCGTCGACGACGGCGAGCTCCACCTGCATCACGGGCAGGACGACGAGCTGCGCGATGCGGTCGAGCGGCTGGATGGTGAACGCGCTCTTGCCGCGGTTCCACACCGAGATCATCAGAGGGCCCTGATAGTCGGAGTCGATCCGGCCGACGAGGTTGCCGAGCACGATGCCGCTCTTCGCGCCGAGGCCCGAGCGGGGGAGGACGACCGCGGCGTATCCCGGATCTCCCACGTGGATGGCGACCCCGGAGGAGACCAGCTGGCTGTCTCCCGGATTCAGTGTGAGGGGAGAATCGAGGCAGGCGCGCAGGTCGAGACCGGCGGCGCCGGCAGTCGCGTAACGAGGCAGCATGCCGCGGATCCTCTCGTCGAGGACCTTGACCTCCAGCCGCCTCATTTCCTGGCGGGCAACATGCCGGCGACGTGGGCCACCAGCTTGCGGGCGAGATCGAGCTTCGCGCCGTGGCCGAGCGGGTGCTCGCCCTGGTCGTCGAACAGCGTGATGGCGTTGTCGTCGCGGCCGATCGCCTCCCGCGCGAGGTTCGCGGCCAGCAGCGGCAGCTTCTTCTTCGCGCGTTTCTCGCGCGCGTGCCGCTCGAGCTGCTCGCTCTCCGCGGCGAAGCCGACGCAGAACGGCGGTTTCGGCAGAGCCGCCACCCACGCGAGGATGTCCGTGTTCTCTTCAAGCTGGAGGGTAAGCGCCTTGCCGTCCGCTTTCTTGATCTTCTGCGCTGCGGGGTTCTTGACGCGGTAGTCGGAGACCGCGGCGACGGAGATGAACACGTCGCACGCAGGTACGCCTTTCTTCACCGCCTCGAACATTTCCTGCGCCGTGCGCACGTTCACCCGCGCCACGCCGGCAGGGGTGGCAAGGGACACGGGCCCGCTCACCAGGGTTACGTCGGCGCCCGCCTCCTGCGCGGCGCGCGCGACGGCGAAGCCCATCTTGCCGGAGCTGGCGTTGGTGATCACGCGGACCGGGTCCACAGGCTCCTCGGTGGGACCGGCGGTGACGAGCACCCGCTTCCCGGCCAGCCGCTTGGGCGCGAAGAGCGCAGCGACCTCCGCGAGCAGCTGGGCGGGCTCGAGCATCCGGCCCATGCCGGTCTCCCCGCACGCCTGGTCTCCCGCGGCCGGGCCGGCCACGCGCACGCCGTCGGCTTGCAGCAGGTCCACGTTGCGTTGCGTCGCCGCGTTCTCCCACATCTCCACGTTCATCGCCGGCGCGACCACGAGGGGGCAGCGGCGGGCGAGGCACAGGCTGGAAAGCAGGTCGTCGGCCAGGCCGTGCGCGAGCTTGGCGAGAAAATCGGCCGAGGCCGGTGCGACCATGATGAGATCGCGGTCACGCGAGAGCTCGATGTGGCCCATGTTGTCGGCCACGCGCGGGTCCCACAGGTCGGTCCATGCCGTCTGGCCCGACAGTGCCTGCAGCGTCACCGGGGTCACGAAGCGGCTGCCAGCCTCGGTCAGCACGACGCGCACGTCCGCGCCGTTGCGCACAAGCAGGCGCGTCAGCTCGGCGGCCTTGTAGGCCGCGATGCCGCCGCTGATGCCGAGGAGAATTCTCTTTCCCGTCAACGTCATCCGAACAGCCGCCCGGCCGTTAAGGGAAGACGATTGTAAGGGAAAGCCCTGCCCATGGCGATTTCCAGCTGGCCCGTTGCCGAGCGACCCCGCGAGCGCCTGCTCGAGCGCGGCGCGGGAACCCTGACCGACGCCGAACTCGTCGCCGTGCTGCTGCGCACGGGCATCCGCGGCAAGAACGCGGTCGAACTGGCGCGCGAGCTGCTGGAGACCTTCGGCGGCATCACCGGGATGCTTGCCGCGAAGCTCGCCGGCGTGAAAGGGATGGGTCCGGCAAAACGTGCCCAGCTCGCGGCCGCGCTCGAGCTCGCGCGCCGCGCGATCGGCGAAGAGCTCAAGACGGGCGCGCTGCTCACTTCGCCAGGCGCCGTGCGCGACTATCTTCGCCTCGCCATCGGCGCGCGCCAGCAGGAGGTGTTCGTCTGCATCTGGCTCGACGCGCAGCACAGGGTCATCCGGTTCGACGAGCCCTTCCGCGGCACGCTGACGCAGACCAGCGTTTACCCGCGGGAGATCGTCAAGGCGGCCCTCGAGGTGAACGCGGCGGCGGTGATCTTCGCCCACAACCACCCCTCCGGCGCGGCGCAGCCGAGCCAGGCGGACGAGCTGCTGACACGCAGTCTCAAGGAAGCGCTGGCGCTCGTCGACATCAAGGTCCTGGATCACTTCATCGTCGCCGGCAACCAGGCGATCTCCTTCGCCGAGCGCGGATTGGTGTAAAATCCGCGCCTTTCCGCGATCTCCGGAGCTCCCGATGTCCCGCGTCTGCCAGGTCACCGGCAAAAAGCCGATGAAGGGCCACCTCGTTTCCCACGCCAACAACAAGACCATCCGCACCTTCCAGCCCAACCTGCACTACCGGCGCTTCTGGGTCGAGAGCCAGAACCGCTGGGTGCGCCTGCGCGTCTCGACGGCCGGGCTGCGCCGCATCGACAAGCTGGGCGTGGAAGCCGTGCTCGCCGAGATCAAGGCGAAGTCGAAGGCGAAAGCC
>CBDDRQ010000206.1:0-4691 GCA_965233125.1 uncultured bacterium | reverse complement strand
CGACTTTCCCTATCTGCGCGATCCCGCCTGGCGGGGCAGGCCCGACTACATGCATTACGACGCGAACTACCTGCTCATCGTCGACAACCTTTCGGACTTCGCGCACCTCGCCTTCGTGCACACCAAGACGCTCGGCGGCTCGGAGGAGTACGCCTTCAAGTCCAAGCCGACGGCGATCGAGCGGCTGGAGGACGGCTTCCGTGTCGAGCGCTGGCACATGGACGCGGATGCGCCGCCGTTCCACAGGAAGGTAAACAGGAATGCCGGAAAGGTGGACCGGCGCAACATCGCGCGCATGCACGTGCCGGGCATCTTCTTCATGGAGACGCTGTTCTCGCCGGCGGGCTCGGGCGCAGAGAAGGGAAACTTCCAGGGGGCGAAGCAGTACCGCAACTGCCAGTTCTTCACGCCCGAGACGAAGCGCTCGACGCACTTCTTCTGGGACTACCTGCACGACTACGCCCTCGACGACCCGACGGTGGCGCTGTCGCTCAACAAGAGCATGATCGAGGGCTTCCTCGAGGACAAGTTCATCATCGAGGGCCAGCAGGAAGTGCTCGACGCGGATCCGGACTTCAGGATGAGCGGCATCGTCGCCGACGCGCCGCTCGCGCACTTCCGTCGCACGCTCGCCAAGCGGATCGACGCCGAGCGTGGCGCCACGCACGCGGCCGCGGCCTAAAGTTTCCAAATGAACATCGAGAAGATCACGGTGCGCGTCACCTCCACCGGGCAGACGATGGAGGTCGTGGTGCTCTCCAAGCGCCCCACCGGCATCACCGTGGTGCTGGGCGAGGGCGTGCACAACGTCAAGTGCGACCTGTCGCTGACGCGCAACGAGATGGCCTACGCCGGCACCATCGCCGGCCGCGAGATCGTCTACGAGCGCAGCCGCGCGCAGGTGCAGGCCGACCTCGACCGGCTGAATCCTGCGTTGAAGAAATCCCGGTAATGGAGCCGTTCCGGCTGGACCGCCAGGCGAAGGTCTTCCTGGCGGTGCTCGTGGCGCTCGCGCTCGCTTTGGTGCCGCTCGCGCCCTTTGCGTCGGTCGCTTTCGGCGCGCTCTCGCTCGTGGTCCTGGGCGTCGTATTCCTGATCTCGCTCGCACGCAACCGGCGCCTCTTCGGCCCGCTCACGCCGGTGGAGGGCGCGCTCGCAGCCTCGGCCGCGGTCTTCGCCATCGGCGGCGCGCTCGTCGTCGTCTACGCGATCCTCATGCTCGGTGCGGGCAACGCAATGCTGCTCTCGCATTCCATGCTGCCGTTCCGCTCCGCTGACGGCCCGCGCCCCGTCGGCAGCAGCAGCGTCTGGTATTCCGACGCCGACAAGCAGCAAAGACTCAAGGAAGAGCTTGCGAAAGCCGGCATTCCTTTCAAGGTCGAGACGCGGAAAGGCAAGGAGTACGTGGCATGGTCGCAGGAGCACAACGCGGTTGCCGAGGCGATCAGCGGGAAACTGCGCGACGGCCCGTTTCCGAACGGCCGGCAGACGCGCTTCCAGGACCCGGCAATGCAGAAGGAATTCGCCGATTGGCTGACGAGCAAAGGCGTAAAGCACGAGACGGTGAAGCAGCATGGGGAAGAGTGGATCTTCTGGGACGGCGGCGAGAACCTCGCCCACGAGTTCATGACCAGCCGCCCGTTCAAGCCCTGCCCGAAAGACAAGAAAACCGCGCAGGCGCCCGGGTCGGCGAAATGCTCTTGACCAGACCGGCCATGGTTTCGCAGTAGCATCGCTCGATGACCCACGTCTTCCATCGCGATCCCCGCCTTTCCTATCCGGTCGCGGTGCGCGGCGAGGGCGCGTATCTCTTCGACGCGAGCGGCAAGCGCTACCTGGACGCCTCGGGCGGGGCGGCGGTGTCCTGCCTCGGGCATTCCGACCGCGCGGTGACGGACGCGATCGCGCGCCAGCTCGAGAAGCTGCCCTTCGCGCACACCTCGTTCTTCACCAACGAGCCGATGGAGGCGCTCGCCGACGCGCTCGTCGCGCGCGCGCCGAAGGCCTTCGACAAGGTGTACTTCGTCTCCGGCGGCTCGGAGGCGACGGAGGCCGCGCTCAAGCTCGCGCGCCAGTACTTCGTCGAGAAGGGCGAGCCGCAGCGCTCGCACCTCGTTGGCCGGCGCCAGTCCTACCACGGCAACACGCTCGGCGCGCTCGCGGTCGGCGGCAACCAGTGGCGGCGCAAGCAGTTCGAGCCGCTGCTCGTCGGCGCGACGCACGTCTCGCCGTGCTATCCCTACCGGGGAAAGGAGCCCGGCGAGAGCGATGCGGCGTACGTCGAGCGGCTGGGAAACGAGCTCGAGAAAGCGATCGAAGGAAAAAGCGTCATCGCGTTCGTCGCCGAGACCGTCGCGGGGGCGACGCTGGGCGCGGTGCCGCCGGTCCCCGGCTATTTCAAGCGCATGCGCGAGATCTGCGACCGGCACGGATGCCTCCTCATCCTGGACGAGGTGATGTGCGGCATGGGCCGCTGCGGCACGCTCTGGGCGTTCGAGCAGGAGGGCGTGGTGCCCGACCTGGTGACCATCGCCAAGGGGCTCGGCGCCGGCTACCAGCCGGTGGGGGCTGTTCTGATTTCAAGAGCGATTTCGGAAACCATCCAGCGCGGCAGCGGCTTCTTCCAGCACGGCCACACCTACATCGGGCACGCGGCGGCGTGCGCGGGGGCGCTCGCCGTCCAGAAGAGGCTGCACGAGGGCGGCGTGCTCGCCCGGGTCTCTCCCCTGGGGGACGTCCTCGAAAGGAAGCTGCGTGCGGCCTTCGGCGGCCACCCCCACGTCGGGGACATCCGCGGCCGGGGCCTGTTCTGGGGGCTGGAGCTGGTCGAGGACCGCGCGACCAAGAAGCCCTTCGACCCGGCGCTGCGGATGCACGCCCGGGTGAAGCGCGAGGCGCTGCGCGCCGGCCTGATGTGCTACCCCATGGGCGGCACCCTCGACGGGCGCCAGGGCGACCACGTGCTGCTCGCCCCGCCTTTCATCCTCGAAGAGCCCCAGCTCGACGAACTTGTCGATAAACTATCCCGCGCGATTACAACCCTGGTGGAGGAAACAACGTGAAGAAGCTTTCCCTGGCAACCCTATCCGCGCTCGCGCTCGCCGCCGCCATGCCGGCGGCGCAGGCGCAGCAGAAGTTCGTCACCATCGGCACCGGCGGCGTCACCGGCGTGTACTACCCCGCCGGCGGCGCGATCTGCCGGCTGGTGAACAAGGACCGCGCGAAGCACGGCATCCGCTGCTCGGTCGAGTCGACCGGCGGCTCGGTGTTCAACGTCAACACGATCAAGGCGGGCGAGCTCGACCTGGGCGTCGCCCAGTCCGACGTGCAGTTCAACGCCGCCAAGGGCGAAGGCGGCTTCAAGAGCGCCGGCGCCTTCCGCGAGCTGCGCGCGGTGTTCGCGCTGCACCCGGAGCCCGTCACGGTCGTCGCGCGCAAGGAAGCGAACGTGCGCAACTTCGACGACTTCAAGGGCAAGCGCTTCAACGTCGGCAACCCCGGCTCGGGCACGCGCGCCTCGCTCGAGGAGCTGCTCGCCGCCAAGGGCTGGAAGCTCTCCGACTTCTCGCTCGCCTCCGAGCTGAAGGCCGACGAGCACGGCCCGGCGCTGTGCGACGGCAAGATCGACGGCTTCTTCTACCTGGTCGGCCATCCCTCGGCCAACATCCAGGACCCGACCACGGTGTGCGGGGCGAAGCTCGTCAACGTCACCGGCGCCGCGGTGGACAAGCTGGTGAAGCAGCACGCCTACTACGCGCACGCCACCATCCCCGGCGGCCTGTATCCCGGCAACGCGGAAGACACGAAAACCTACGGCGTGCTCGCCACGGTGGTGTCCTCCTCCAAGGTGCCGGCGAACACGGTGTACGCGGTGGTGAAGGCGGTGTTCGACAACTTCGACGAGTTCAAGAAGCTGCACCCGGCCTTCGGCGCGCTGAAGCCCGAGAACATGGTGAAGGACGGCCTCTCGGCGCCGCTGCACGACGGGGCGGTCAGGTACTACAAGGAAAAAGGCTGGGTGAAGTAGCCCGGCCGTGGCCGTAAAGCCGTCGGCCGAGCTCTCGCAGCTCGTCGCCGACGCCGATACCGGGGGACGGGCTGCCGGCGGATTCGCCGGCAAGCTCGTCTTCGCGGTCGCCGTAGCCTGGTCGCTGTTCCAGCTCTGGTACGCCTCGCCGCTGCCCTTCGAGTTCGGCTGGGCGATCTTGAACGACACCGAGGCGAGGTCGCTGCACCTGGGGGTTGCGCTCTTCCTCGCCTTTCTGTGTTTCCCCTTAACAGCTAGACAAAGAAACCGCATCCCCTGGCACGACTGGCTGCTTGCCCTGGTGGCGAGCTTCGCCGGCGCCTACTTCCTGCTCTTCTACAACGAGCTGGCGCTTCGCCCCGGGCAGCCCAACCTGCAGGACATCGTGGTGGCCTCGGCGGGGCTGGTGCTGCTGCTCGAGGCGACGCGGCGCGCCGTCGGCCTGCCGATGACCATCCTCGCGCTGGTGTTCCTCGCCTACATCATGCTCGGGCGCTACCTGCCCGACGTGCTCGCGCACAAAGGCGCCTCGTGGGACCGCATGCTCACGCACCAGTGGCTCACCACCGAGGGCGTGTACGGCGTCGCGCTCGGCGTGTCCTCGGGCTACATCTTCATCTTCGTGCTGTTCGGCTCGATGCTCGACCGCGCCGGCGCCGGCAAC
>CBDDRQ010000205.1:0-13961 GCA_965233125.1 uncultured bacterium | reverse complement strand
GGTCGAGCGCGGCGGCTCCGACATCCACTTCGAGCCCGAGCAGAACTTCCTGCGCATCCGCTACCGCATCGACGGGGTGCTGCGCCAGATCCGCTCGCTGCACAAGACCTACTGGCCGGCGATGGCGGTGCGCCTCAAGGTCATGGCGAAGATGAACATCGCCGAGACGCGCGCGCCGCAGGACGGGCGCATCTCGGCGACCATGTCGGGGCGCGTGGTCGACTTCCGCGTCGCGAGCCTACCCACCACGCACGGCGAGAACCTGGTGCTGCGCATCCTCGACCGCCAGAAGGGCATCGTGCCGCTCGACAAGCTGAACCTCGAGGAGGGGCAGCTCGAGCAGCTGAAGCGCATGATCGCGCGCCCGGAGGGCATCATCCTGGTGACCGGGCCGACCGGCAGCGGCAAGACCACCACGCTCTATTCGATCCTGAACCACATCAATTCCGACGGCATGAACATCATGACGCTGGAAGACCCGGTCGAGTACCCGATGACGCTGATCCGCCAGACCTCGGTCTCGGACGCGGCGAAGCTCGACTTCGCCAACGGCATCCGCGC
The DNA here is from genome assembly GCA_965233125.1 of uncultured bacterium. Lineage (GTDB taxonomy): Bacteria > Pseudomonadota > Gammaproteobacteria > Burkholderiales > SG8-39 > SCGC-AG-212-J23. Next base: position 13,400 of record CBDDRQ010000205.1, on the reverse strand, counting down.
GCTGATGCGCCAGGACCCGGACATCATCCTGGTGGGCGAGATCCGCGACCACGAGACCGCCGAGATGGCCTTCCGCGCCGCGATGACCGGCCACCAGGTGTACTCGACGCTGCACACCAACTCGGCGGTGGGCGCCTTCCCGCGCCTGCTCGACATCGGCATCGTGCCCGACATCCTCGCCGGCAACATCATCGGCATCCTCGCGCAGCGCCTGGTGCGCAAGCTCTGCCGCACCTGCCGCCAGTCCTACGACCCGGACGTGCGCGAGCGGCGCCTGCTCGGCATGACCCCCACCGAGCCCGCGGCGGCCTGGCGCTCGGTCGGCTGCGAGCAGTGCGACTACCAGGGCTACAAGGGCCGCCAGTCGATCCTGGAACTCCTCAAGATCGACGCCGGCATCGACGAGATGGTGGCGCGCCGCGCCACCGCGCGCGAGATCCTCACGGCGGCGAAGGCCAACGGCTTCCGCACGCTCGCCGACGACGGCGTGCGCCTGGTGCGCGCAGGCACGACCAGCCTGGACGAGCTCATGCGGGTCGTGGATCTCACCGACCGCATGGCTTGATGCTTTACACCTATAAAGCGATAGATTCACGCGGCAAGACGGTGATGGGCCGGGTGGAAGCGGTCAACCTCTTCGACCTCGAGCAGCGCCTCTCGCGCATGGATCTCGACCTGGTGAGCGGCGGCCAGTCGAGCCAGACCTCGCGCTTCTTCGGCGGCAAAGTGCCGCGTTCGGAGCTGATCAACTTCTGCTTCCACCTCGAGCAGCTCGCCACGGCCGGGGTGCCGGTGATGGAGGGCCTGGTCGACCTGCGCGACAGCCTGGAGAACCCGCGCTTTCGCGAGGTGGTGTCTGGCCTGATCGAGTCCATCGAGGGCGGGCGCAACCTGTCGCAGGCCCTCGCCGAGTTCCCCGAGGTGTTCGGCAAGGTGTTCGTCAGCCTGGTGCGCTCGGGCGAGCAGACCGGCAAGCTCTCGGACGTGCTCAAGGCGCTCACCGAGTCGCTCAAGTGGGAGGACGAGCTCGCCGCGCAGACCAAGAAGCTCATGCTGTACCCGGCCTTCGTCGGCGGCATCGTGCTGCTGGTGACCTTCTTCCTGATGATCTACCTCGTGCCGCAGATGACCGGCTTCATCCGCAACATGGGGCAGGACATCCCGCTGCAGACGGTGATCCTGATGGCGGTGTCGGGATTCTTCGTCGACTACTGGTGGGCGGTGATCGCCCTCCCCTTCGTCGCCTGGTTCGGCCTGAAGTGGGCGGCCAAGACCAACCCGGCGGTCGAGTACGCCCTGGACCGCTACAAGATCTCGATGCCGCTGGTGGGGCCGATCCTGCGCAAGATCATCCTGTCGCGCTTCGCCTCGAGCTTCGCCATGATGTACGGCTCGGGGATCACGGTGCTCGACGCCATTCGCGGCTGCGAGGAGATCGTCGGCAACAAGCCCCTCGAGCACGCGCTGAAGAGCGCCGGGCAGCAGATCGCCGACGGCAAGTACATGACCGCCGCGTTCCAGGACCTGGGCCTGTTCCCGCCGCTGGTCATCCGCATGCTGCGCATCGGCGAGAACACCGGCGCGCTCGACACGGCGCTGCTCAACGTGGCGTACTTCTACAACCGCGAGGTGCGCGAGTCGATCGGCAAGGTGCAGGCGATGATCGAGCCGGCGCTGACGCTGGTGCTGGGCGCGATCCTCGGCTGGGTGATGCTCTCCGTTCTGGGCCCGGTCTATGACGCGATCTCGAAGATGAAGTTTTAGGCATGCGGCGCATCCTCTACTTCACCGCCGAAGACCACTATCTCTACAAGAGCCAGGGCGGCTCGCTCGAGCTGGAGGCGAAGTTCTCCGGCGACGACCTGGGAGTGGGCGCCTTCCGCGAGCACCTGCGCGGCCAGCGCCGCGCGCTCTACGCGGTGCTCGCCGATCTCGCGGGGGAGGACTTCCACGAGGAGCAGATCCCCTACCTGCGCGGCTCCGACCGCGACGCGGTGATGCGCCGGCGCCTCGCCCAGCGCTACCGCGACACGCGCCTCGCCACGGCGCTCTCGCTCGGGCAGGCGGTGTCGGGCGAGCGGCGCAACGAGCGGCTGCTGCTCACCTCGTTCACCAATACCCAGCAGCTAGCGCCCTGGCTCGACGCGCTCGAGGAAGCGGGAGCGCGGCTCTCGGGGGTGTACTCGGTGCCGCTGCTCGCCCCGGCGCTCGCGGCGCGCCTGGGCGTGAAGGCCGAGCGCTCGCTGCTCGTGGCCGCGACCCGCGCGGGGCTGCGCCAGTGCTACGTCGACCACGGCCGCCTGCGCTTCGCGCGCCTGGAGCGCACCGTGGAGATGGTGCCGCAGGCCCTCGCCATGTTCGTGCGCTCGGAGACGCAGCGGCTGCTGCAGTACCTCGTCACGCTGCGCGCGCTGCCGCGCGAGGGCGCGCCGGTGCAGGTCCTGGTGATCGCGCCGGCGGGCCAGCGCGCCGCCTTCGAGCAGGTGCTGGTGTCGGACGCGCGCCTGGTCTTCCGCACCGTGGACACCGCCGAGGCACTGAAGGCGGTCAAGCTGCGCAGCGTCCCCGAGGGCACCGCCGCCGAGGCGCTCTACCTGCACCTCACGGCGAAGAAGCCCCCGCCCGAGCAGTTCGCGAGCCGCGAGGAGCGCCGGCGCTTCTTCATCTGGCAGCTGCAGCGCGGCATCGCCGCCGCCGGGGCGCTGGGGTTCGCCGCCTGCGCGCTCTACGGCGGCGGGCGCTGGCTCGAGGCGATGAGCGTGCGCGAGCAGGCCGCGACGCAGCAGGCCGAGGCGCGCGCGGCGGCGCAGAGCTACGAGCGCATCACGGCGACCTTCCCGGTGACGCAGACCACCACCGAGAACGTGAAGGTCACGGTGGTCGAGTTCGGCAAGATCGCCGAGCGCAGCGCCACGCCCGATGCGGCGCTGGTGCACGTCTCGCAGGTGCTCGGGCAGTTCCCGCAGATGGAGCTCGACGCGCTCACCTGGAGCGTCGGGCGCCCGGCCGACCGGCGCGACGGCAAGCCGCCGGCCGCGCCCGCCGCCGGCCAGGCCGCGAAGCCCGCGGCGGCGCTCGAGGACGCGGTGATCGTCGAGATCTCCGGGCGCGTCAACGCCACGCAGCGCAACGACTACCGCGCCATCACCGGCCAGGTGCAGCGCTTCGCAGCCGCGCTCGCCGGCTCGGGCTACCAGCTGCTGCGCACGCAGCTTCCGTTCGACGTGACCTCCGAGGGCACGCTCTCGGGGGACATCGGCACCGGCCCGGACACGGGCGAGGCGCCGCGCTTCACCATCGTCATCGCGCGGAGCCTGCCGTGAGGTTCACTCAAGAAGAGCTAAAGCGTCTCGCGGCGCCCCTGCTTGTCGCGCTGGTGCTGATCGGCGCCGGCCTGGCGCTCGTGCAGACTTCGGGCACCTCCCTCGCCGCCGCGCAGCGCGCCCTCGCCGGCGCGCAGGCCGAGCGCCGCGAGGCCACCGAGCGCCTCGCGCGCATCGCCGAGGAGGAGCGCGAGGTCAAGCAGAAGCTCGACGTCTACCAGCGCCTGAGGAGCCTCAACATCCTCGGCGAGGAGCGGCGCCTGGAGTGGGCCGACGCCATCACGCGCATCCGCACCCAGCGCGAGCTGCCCGACCTGCGCTACCGGGTCGAGCGCCAGCAGCTCCTCTACTCCGCGGCCGGGAAGCCGGCCAACATCGACTTTTTCGCGAGCACCATGAAGGTGGACCTCGCGCTGCTGCACGAGGAGGACCTGCTGCGCTTCCTCGCCGACCTGCGCGATTCGGGCAATGCCTACTACGCGGTGCGCCGCTGCGCCATCCAGCGCACGGGCCAGGCGGCGACCGGCACCACCATCACGCCGCGGCTGCGCGCCGACTGCGACATCGACCTCATCACCATCGTCGATAGAGCCGCAAAGCAATGAAAAAGCTCTTCACGATATCGACCCTTTTCGTGGTTACGACCTTTGCTGGTGTTTGTCATGCCCAGCAGCTGGGCCGCCTGTTCTTCACCGAAGACCAGCGCGCGGCGCTCGACGCGCGGCGCAAGGCGCGCGTGCCCGACAAGCCGGCGGCGGCGCCGGTGGTGGCTTCGCCGACCACGCGCCTGGACGGCTTCGTCAGGCGCTCGCACGGCCCCTCGACCGTCTGGGTCAACGGCGAGCAGCTCCCGGAGAACGTGCGCCCCGGGGAGCGCTCGGTCGCCGTGCCGGTTGGCGACGGCGGCGCGCGCGTCGAGCTCAAGCCCGGGCAGGTGCTCGACCGCGGCACCGGCGAGGTGCGCGACATCATCGGCGGCGGCGAAATCCAGATCCGCCGCGCCCCGAGGTAGGCCATGCGCAGCCGTCAGGCCGGCGCGGTCGCCATCCTGCTGCTCACGGTGCTGATCCTCGGCATCGCCTGGTTCGCGGTCGGCGCGCTCGGCAAGGCGCCGGTGGGCACGGTCGAGCGCGAGAACGCCACCGGGAAGGCGCTGCAGGCGGGCAAGCAGGCGCTGCTCGCCCATGTCGCGCAGTACGCGGCGCGACCGGACACCGCCGAGCCGGGCCAGCTGCCCTGCCCCGAGTCGTTGACGCTCGCGAACCCGGGCGAAGCCTCCTCCTCCTGCAGCGCGAGCGCGCTGGTGGTCGGCCGCCTGCCTTGGAAGACGCTCGGCATCGACCCGCTACGCGACGGCAACGGCGAGCCCCTCTGGTACATGATGCGCGGCTTCCGCAACCCGCCGATCAATTTCGGCACGCCGGGACAGCTGACGCACAACGGCGCAACGGTGGTCGCGCTCATTCTCGCCCCCGGCAGCCCGCTCAACACCGCAGCCGATCCGGGCGCCCCGCCGGCCGGATGCAACAAGCTGAACCAGCAGGTCGCCGCGCGCAACGCGGCGCCGCTCGATCCGGACAACTTCCTCGAGTGTGGCACGGCCACCGGAACGCTGACGAGCCCCGGCGACCCGCGCTGGACCAACGACCGCGTCATCGCCATCACCGCGGCCGAATGGGCCGACGCCATCGCCGGCCCGGTCGCCGACCGCCTGCAGCGCCAGGTGGCCCCTGCGATGGAGACTTACCGCACCGTGACTTCCGTGGCGAGCTGGGGCGAGGCCTTCCTGCCCAACGCCTCCACCATCGACGCCGCGATCGCGGGCAGTCAGCCGGAGACGAACAATCTGTGCGGCAACAACAACATGCGCGCCGGCATGCCGCCGACCGCCACGGTGGCCCCGGGGGCATGCGACACCAACTGGAACGCGGGCGGGGCTTCGGGCCTGGGCGGCCTGCTGTCGTTCGGCGGCTGCACCCCGTTCGCGACGGTGATGCGCTGCGACTTCGTTGTCCTCCTCCCCGGCATCGTTTCGCCGCGCCTCGACCTGACTGCGCCGCGCATCGGCTACAGCTTCCGCTCGATCGATACCTCGCAGATCACGATCCAGATAAACGGCGGCCCGCAGCAGCCGGCAAACACCGGCAACTACGTGCGCTGGGTGGCGGCCAGCGACGGCAGCGCAACGGTAAGCTTCCAGGTGTTCTTCCCCCTGCTCAGCATCCTGGATGTCGTGAGGATACGCATCCCCCATCCCGCCGATGCGCTGCTCGCCGACGTGCGCAGCGCCTGGTTCATCAACAACGGGTGGGACCGGTTCACCTATTACGGCGTGTCGCAGGCGGCGACGCACGACCCCGGGGGAGCGACGGTGTGCAGCCTGACGGTCAACAACCTCGCCGCGCCGACCAACGACAAGTGCCTGGTGCTCGTGCTGGCGGGCCGCGCGCTCGCCGGCACGACCCAGCCGAGCTACACGCTGGCGAACTACTGGGAACGGCAGAACGCGAGCTTCGGCGTCATCTACGAAGTCGGTCCGGTCGACGCGACCTTCAACGACCGCGTCGCCGCCTGTCCGTTCACCTACACGCCGGCCTCCGGCCCGCCGGTCCAGCCATGCTGAAGCGGCGCCAGCGCGGCTTCACGCTGGCCGAGATCGCGGTCGCGTTCGTCATCGTGGCGCTGCTGCTCGGCGGGGCGCTCATGACGCTGTCCGCGCAGCTCGAGCAGCGCAACCACGAGGAGACGCAGCGCCGCCTGAACGCTGCGGCCGAGGCGGTGATCGCCTACGCCATCGTCAACCGCGCGCTGCCCTGCCCCGCCGTCGGCGGCGCCACCGGCGACCAGTCTCCCGCCGGCGGCGGCGCTTGCACCACTTGGAACGGCGGCTTCCTGCCGGCGCGCACCATCGGCCTGCAGCCCACCGACGCCGCGGGCTACGGCGTCGACGTATGGGGCAACCGACTGCGCTACGCGGTCTCGGGCACGCTCGGTCCCACGGGCTGCACCGGCACCTCCACCGCGCCGCACTTCACCACGGCGGCGAACCTCAAGGCGAACGGCGTCAGCTGCCGGCCGAACGACCTCGACATCTGCGCGAGCAGCGTCGGCACGACCGCCACCTCGTGCAACACCGCCGCGCGCGTGGTTTCGACGCAGACCGTGGCCTTCATCGTCTTCTCCACCGGCAAGAACGGCGTGCCCGGCGGCGCCACCGGGCCGGACGACGCGGAGAACACCGATGGCGACCGCGTCTTCGTGCTGCGCCCCCCGAGCGGCACCGACGCCGCCGCCGGCGCCTTCGACGACCTCATGGTGTTCGTGCCGGCCGGCGTGCTGTACTCACGGCTGATCGCCGCCGGCGTGCTGCCTTAGGCGACCGTCCCGTTCAGGACGAAGCAGACGTTTCCATCGCGATTGGCCTCCAGGGTCAACCGAAAACCAGCGGCCTCGGCCTGGCGCGCCGCCTGGTAAAGACCGATGCCCAGCCCGCCGCGCGAGCTGACCGGCGCGCGCATCAGGGTCGAGGCGATCTCCGCGGGCACCGGGGCGCCGGTGTCGCAGACGCGCAGCGCGAGCTGCTCGCCGCACTGGAGAGAGACGCGCACCCGTACCGCGGGATCGACGGCGCGCTTGGCGATGGCGTTGCGCAGCAGGTTGTCGGCGACGCTGTCGAAGAGCGAGCGCGGCAGCCGCGCCTGCGCGGGTGGCGGCCCGTCCTGGAACTCGACGCCCTCGCCGTGGTACTGGCGCTGCAGCCCCTGCCACCAGGTCGCCGCGGGGACGACGGTCTCGGCCGCCGCTTGCGGCCGCTGCAGCCGCTCCAGCGTCTCGGTGAGCCGCTGCGCGACGAGCGGCAGCTGGCGCTGCAGCAGCCCCTGGAGCTGCGCCGAGTCGCGGTACTCGTCGCGCTCGGCCACGGCGCACAGCACGTTCAGGGACTGCAGGAGGTTCTTGATGTCGTGCGTCATGCGCGCGCCGGTCTCGTGCACCGCCTGCAGGTAACTCGCTTGGCGCAGCTTCTCCTCGCGCAGCTTGGCGAGGTAGAACTCGCCCAGGAGCTGGCCGAGGAGGTGCAGGTGCCAGTGCAGCGCGGGGCTCAGCCGGTAGCGCGACCAGATGGTGAGCGCGAGCTCGCTGTTCGAGAATTCCACCGCCTGCGCGCTCTTCTCCCCGCGCTCGCCGCTCGCCTCGCCCGCGCGCCAGCCGATGCCGGCCACCGAGGGCAGCCGCTCGAGCGAGGCGAGGGCCTCGGCGAGGAAGCGCTCCGGGCGCGCCTCGACGTGCGACACCTCGGCGAGCACGTGCAGCCATTTCTCCACCGGCAGCCCGATCGAGAAGAGGTAGCGCGCGAAGAACACGCCCAGCCCGCCGCCGCTCCTCGGGTTCCAGGCGAGGCCGACCAGGAGCACGCCCCCGGCGGTGACGAACACGGTGTAGGTGAGCGCGGCGAGATAGCTGCTGCGCGTGAGCGTCATGAAGGTGAAGCTGCCCAGGATCACCACCACCAGGAGCAACATCAGGAACACGCTGTAGAAGAAGTCGATCACCTGCGAGGTGTCGGCGGGCTCGGGCTCGGCCGGGAAGAGCGCGATCAGCACGAAGGCGAGCGGCAGACCGTACTCGGCGTAGTCGCGGATCTCCGGTGTCACCTCGCGCCGCGGCGCGATCTCGGGAAGGATGGCGATGGCGAGCAGCGCGAGCAGGTACACGAACACCACCAGGTAGCAGCGCCGCTGCCAGCGCGCATGGTGCTGGTAGACCTTGCCGCCGACGAGGCCGGCGAGCACCACCACCCAGAACGCGAGCAGCCACCAGTCGAGGTAGAGCATCACGCCGAAGCCGATGAGCGCGAGGATGAACCCCTGCGTGGGCGAGACGCGCTGCTCGGCGCGCAGGAACGGCTGCCACAGCAGGAGCAGCCCGAGGTGCGCGAGCAGCAGCGCGCGCGCCCACGGGTCGGAGACGCCGCGGAACACCGCCACGTGCAGCAGCGCGAGCATGGCGACCACCACCAGGCGCCAGTAGCGCTGGCTGAACCCCCACGCGGCGTTGGCCAGCCTGGCGAACAGCTCCTCGCCCGGCATCGCCTGTTGCATAAGATCCCTCCCCGCGACTAGTCTACAAACGAACCCATGCCAGGGGCCATTCTCGCCCGTTTATGCCTCGTCGAAGCGCGCCGCGGCGGCCTGCCGTGGCTTGCCGCGGCGAGCCTCGCCGCCGCGCTCTCGCTCGCGGCCTTCCTTTCCGAGGTCGCGATCACCGAGAGCCGCTCGCTGCAGCTCTCGGTTCTCGCGGCCGTGCTGCGCGCGAGCGCCGTGTTCTTCATTGCTGCCCAGGTCGCCGCCAGCACCCTGCGCGAGCTGAACGACAAGGGCCTCGAGCTCATGCTCTCCCTGCGCCTTGCGCGCTCGACGCACTACCTCGGGCGCCTGGCCGGGTTTGCCGCCTGCGCGGTGGCGCTCGCGGCGCTCTTCTCGCTGGCGCTGCTTCCCTGGGCGCCGCCGGGCGCGGTGGCGCTGTGGGGTGTCTCGCTCGCCTGCGAGGCGGCGCTCGTGGCTGCGGCGGCGCTTTTCTTCGCCATGACGCTGGCGCAGCTCGTGCCGGCGATCGCGGCGACCGCCGGCTTGTACCTGCTCGCGCGCTCGATCGCCGCGGTCCAGGCCATCGCGGCGGGTCCGCTCGCCGAGGCCTCGGCCCTGAACCGGGTTGCCGGCCTGGCGCTCGACGGCGTGGCCCTGCTGCTGCCCCGGCTCGATGCGGTGACGCGCACCGAATGGCTGCTCTACGGGCTGCCCTCGGCGGGCGCCTATGCCCTGGCCCTGGGCAGCCTCGCGCTCTATGGCCTGCTGCTCGCGGCGGCGGGGCTGTTCGACTTCCACCGCAGGAACTTCTGATGCGCGACGAGCGGCCTCTGAGCGAGGTGCCGCGCTGGGTCTGGGCGCTGCTCGTTGCGGCGGCGGCGGCGCAGATCGCCTGGCAGGGCGCGCGCCAACCCGGCGCGCCCGCCGCCGCCGAACTGCCGGCCGCGCCGAGCGCCGCGGCGCTCGAGCTCGCCGCCTTCGGCGAGCGGCCGCTCGCGGCGCGGCTGGTGATGCTCTACCTGCAGGCCTTCGACCTGCGCGGCCTGGACTACCCGCGGCTCATGGATTGGCTCGGCGCGACCCTCGAGCTCGACCCGCGCAGCGAGTATCCGCTGTTCGCCGCGGCGCGCGTCTACGCCGAGGTGCCCGACGCCGCGCGCAGCCGGATCGCGCTCGAGTTCGTCTACGAGCGCTTCTTCGCCGACCCCGACCGGCGCTGGCCCTGGCTCGCCCACGCCGCGCTCATCGCCAAGCACCGCCTCGGCGACCTGCCGCTCGCGCGCCGCTACGCGCAGGCGATCGACCGGCACACGCACTCGCGCGACGTGCCGCTCTGGGCGCGGCAGATGGAGATCTTCATCCTCGAGGACATGAACGAGCTCGAGGCGGCGAAGATCGTGCTGGGCGGCCTGCTCGAGCGCGGGGAGATCGACGACCCCGCGGAGGCGCGCTTTCTGCAGCAGCGGCTGCGGGCCCTCGAGGAACGGCTACAGGAGAAACGTTAAATAATCGACAACACTGTCGAGACTTCGACGGATTCCGTCGAGGTATCTGTTGTAAGCCATTGTTTTTATTTATCGAGAATTCTGGCATATAGCTTGCAGTACAGTGGGCATTCCTGGACGGTCCAGGGGAGACTCTCTATGAAAAAGACGCAAGGCTTCACACTCGTCGAGATCGCGATCGTGCTGGTGATCATCGGGCTGCTGCTCGGGGGCATCCTGAAGGGGCAGGAAATGATCACGCAGGCGAAGATCAAGAACCTGATCGCGGACTTCTCCGGCATCTCGGCGGCCTACCACGGCTACCAGGATCGCTATCGCGCCATTCCGGGCGACGACCCCGGCGCCGACGAGCGCTGGGCGGTCGCTCCTGCGGCTGTGGGCGGCACCGGCGACGGCGTAGTCGGCGGCGATTACAACCTGACGGGCGCGCCGCCCGCGGGCGCCGGCGGCGAATCGCGCCAGTGGTGGGACCACCTGCGCCGCGCCGGCTTCGTGGCCGGCACCGGCACGCAGCAGCCGTTCAACGCCGTCACCGGCATTCTCGGCGTGCAGACCGGCGGCGGCACGCTGGGCGCGACCGCCATGGGCGGGTTCGGCTCCCTGATCGTCTGCTCGGCCAACATGCCGGACAAGATCGCCATCGCCGTCGACACGCAGATGGACGACGGCGCCGCGGCCACCGGCACGGTGCGCGGGCAGCTGCACGCGGGCGGCCCGAATCCGCCGATCGCGGTCGCCGCGCCGGGCGCGAACTACGCCGAGACCGGCACCAACGTCTATACGCTCTGCCGCTCGCTGTAAGCGCGGCAGCTCTGTAAAGGCCGGCCTTCGGGCCGGCTTTTTTTTGCCCTAGCCGCGCTGCAGCCGGTATTCCGCGGCCGACAGCGCATCGGCGCTGCCCAGCATCACCACCACGTCGCCGGCCTGCAGCGCGCCCGCCTGCTCCGGCGCGAGCTTCGCCTTCGCCCCGTGGCGGCGCACGGTGCGCACCTGCACGCCGTACGCCGCGAGGTCGAGCTCGGCGAGCGTCTTGCCGATCGAGCGCGCGCCGGCATCGAGCGTGACCGCGTGCAGCCGCACCGCCGCCTCGCCGGCGAGCTCGTCGCCGCTGCCCTGGAACAGGCCGCGCAATAGCCCGTATTGCTCGTCGCGCACCTGGCTCACGCGGCGCATGACGCGCGAGAGCGGCACGCCGGCGACCACCAGCGCATGCGAGGCGAGCATCAGGCCCGACTCGAAAGCCTCGGGCACCACCTCGGTCGCGCCGGCGGCGGTGAGCCGCTCGATGTCCGATTCCTCCCGCGCGCGCACGATCACCGGTACCGCCGGGCTGAGCGCGTGGATGTGCGAGAGCACGCGCAGGCACGCGGCCACGTCGGCGAAGGTCACCACCACCGCCGCGGCGCGGTGCAGGCCCGCCGCGACCAGCGCCTCGCGCCGCGCGCAGTCGGCGAACACCACCGTGTCGCCCGCCGTCGCCGCCTCGCGCACGCGCTCGGGATCGAGGTCGAGCGCGACGTAGCGCAGCCCCTCGGCGTCGAGCAGCCGCGCCAAGCGCTGGCCGTTGCGCCCGTAGCCGAGGATGACCACGTGCCGGTCGGTCTCGATCGCCTGCGCGGCGATGCGGTGCAGGTCGAGCGAGCGCTGCATCCACTCGGAGCGCGACAGGCGCAGCACGATGCGGTCGCTCGCGGCGATCACGAACGGCGTGGCGAGCATCGACAGGATCATCGCCGCGAGGAAGGGCTGCAGGATCTCCGCGTCGACCACGCCGGCGTAGCCCGCGAGCGGCAGCAGCACGAAGCCGAACTCCCCGCCCTGCGCGAGCGCGAGCCCCACGCGCAGCGCCGTGCCGCTCGGGCTGCCGAACGCGCGCGAGAGCAGCGTGATCAGCGCGAGCTTGCCCGCCATGAGCACGACGAACACCGCGGCCACCAGCGCGAAGCTCCCGGCCACGAGCCTCAGGTCGAGCTGCATCCCGACGGTGACGAAGAACAGCCCCAGCAGCACGTCGCGGAAGGGCTTGATGTCCTGCTCCACCTGGAAGCGGTACTCGGTCTCGGAGATCAGCATGCCGGCGACGAAGGCGCCGAGCACGAGCGAGAGCCCGGCGAGCCCGGTGAGGAAGGCGAGCCCCAGGGTGATGAGCAGCACGTTCAGCACGAACAGCTCGTTCGAGCGGCGCCGCGCCACCGCGCCGAGCCAGGCGCGGATGACGCGCGGGCCGCCCACCACCACCACGCCCAGCGCGAGCGCCGCCTTGGCGAGCGCCGCCGCGATCGCGACGCCCATCGCCTCGGCGGGCTGCCCGAGCGCGGGCACCAGCACGAGCAGCGGCACCACCGCGAGGTCCTGGAACAGCAGCACCCCGATGACCTCGCGGCCGTGCGCGCTGTCGAGCTCGCCGCGCTCCGCGAGCAGGCGCGACACGATCGCGGTCGAGGACATCGCGGCGACGCCGCCGAGCGCGATGCCGGCCTGCCAGGAGGCGCCCGCCAGCCACGCGGCGCCGCCGGCGATCGCCATGGTCGCCGCCACCTGCGCGCCGCCCAGGCCGAACACCAGGCGGCGCATGGCGAGGAGCTTGGGCAGGCTGAACTCCAGCCCGATCGAGAACATGAGGAACACCACGCCGAACTCGGCCAGCACGCGGGTCTCCTCGCCGTCGGCGGCGAGCCCGAGCGCGTAGGGCCCGAGGGCGAGCCCGGTCACGAGGTAGCCCAGCATCGCGGGCAGGCGCAGCGCCCGGCACGCCATCACCGCGAGCACCGCGGCGGCGAGCAGCACGAGCACCGACTGCAGGGAAATGACGACGTGGTCCATGGGCTATACTCGCGACGATGATAAAGGCAGTACCGAAGGCCCGTCAGAGCAGTTCAAAGAGCACCCTTGAACTGGCGCGCCAGGTGCTCGAGATCGAGGCGGAAGCGGTGCACGCGCTCGCCGCGCGCATCGACGAGCGCTTTCTCGCCGCGGTCGAGCTGATCCACAACAGAAGCGGCCGCGTGGTGGTGAGCGGCATCGGCAAGTCCGGCCACATCGCGCGCAAGATCGCCTCCACCATGGCGAGCACCGGCACGCCCGCGTACTTCGTGCACCCCGCGGAGGCGAGCCACGGCGACCTGGGCATGGTCGAGTCGGGCGACGTCTTCATCGCCATCTCGTATTCCGGCGGCAGCAGCGAGCTCCTGGAAATTCTTCCGTTGGTGAAGCGCCGCGGCGCCAAGCTCATCGCCATCACCGGCAAGAAGGACTCGGTGCTGGCGCGCGAAGCCGACGTTTGGCTCGACATCGCCGTGGAAAAGGAGGCGTGTCCGCACAATCTCGCGCCCACGGCCAGCACCACCGCGGCGTTGGCGCTTGGCGATGCGTTGGCCATAGCGCTCCTGGACGCGCGCGGGTTCTCGGCCGCCGATTTCGCACACATGCACCCTCGGGGCGGATTGCCCGACCAGGCACGGGTGCAGCATGCGTTCCTGCGCGTAGAA
>CBDDRQ010000204.1:0-19448 GCA_965233125.1 uncultured bacterium | reverse complement strand
TGATTTCTATCGGTTCAAGGACCGATCGGAATGGCTGAGCTCAGGTTTCCGCGAATACTTCAATCCGGCCTCGGCCTGCATCGTCGAGTGGCCGGAGCGGGCTGCGCCCGATCTGGCGCCGCCGGATCTCGAGCTCGAGCTCGAATTCGCTGGCGAGGGACGGCGCGCGCGCCTCGTCGCGCACACGCCGGCTGGCGAGTCCTGGCTGTCCTCGCTGCGCTTTTCTTCCTAGGAAGCGCCGAGGCGCAGGTCCTGGCGAGCCGCATCTGGCCCGCACCGGACTACACCCGCATCACCCTCGAATCCAAAGGCGAGCTCAAGCACAGCGTCTTTTCGCTGAAGGACCCGGAGCGGCTGGTGCTCGACCTGGAGTCGGGCGAGCTCTCCGCGGCGCTCGCCGAGCTGCAAGCCAAGGTCACCGCGGCCGATCCTTACATCCAGGGGCTGCGCGTGGCGCACAACCGGCCCGGGGTGATCCGGGTCGTGATGGACCTCAAGACCGAGGTCATGCCGCAGGTGTTCACCCTGAAGCCGATCGGCGAATACGGCCATCGCCTGGTGCTCGACCTCTACCCTGCGCTCGCGGTCGACCCGCTGGTGGCGCTGATCGAGGAGTCGCAGAAGAAGGCGCGAACGGTCCAGGGCACCGTGGCCCGCCTCGCCACCATCGTCATCGACCCCGGCCACGGCGGCGAGGATCCGGGCGCGATCGGCCGCCACGGCTCGCGCGAGAAGGACGTCACGCTGATCATTGCCCGGCGCCTGAAGGCGCTGATCGACGCCGAACCGAACATGCGCGCGTTGCTCACGCGCGACGGCGACTTCTACCTGCCGCTGCAGGGGCGCGTCGAGAAGGCGCGCAAGGTCCGCGCCGATCTGTTCGTCTCCATCCACGCCGACGCCTTCGTCCGCCCGCACGCGCGGGGCTCTTCGGTGTTCGCGCTTTCGGAGCGCCGCGCCACGTCGGAGGCCGCACAGTGGCTGGCGAAGAAGGAGAACGAGGCCGACCTCATCGGCGGGGTCAACCTCGACGTCAAGGACCGCTACCTGGCGCAGACCCTGCTCGATCTCTCCCAGACGGCCACCATCGACCATAGCCTGCGCCTGGGCAGCTCGGTGCTGCGGCGCCTGGAGTCGGTCAACACCCTGCACAAGCCGCGCGTCGAGCAGGCGAGCTTCGCCGTGCTCAAGGCGCCCGACGTGCCCTCGATCCTGGTCGAGACGGCGTTCATCTCGAACCCGCAGGAAGAGCGGCGCCTGAATGACGAGGCCTACCAGGACAGGCTCGCGCGCGCGATCCTCGAAGGCATCCGCGACTACATCGCCAAGCACCCGCCGCGCCCGGCCTCACCCCTCGCGCTGAATTGATCTTGCTTTCATCCACGCGACGAAGCCCGGCGTGATCGAGAGCAGCACGATGGCGACGATCACCACCGTGAGGTTCGACTTGACCGCGGGGATGTTGCCGAAGAAGTAGCCGGCCAGGCAGAGCGATCCGACCCACAGCAGCGCCCCCGCGACGCAAAAGGCGATGTAGCGCGGGTAGGGCATCGCGCCCAGGCCGGCCACGAAGGGCACGTAGGTGCGCACGATCGGCATGAAGCGCGCGATGATGATCGTCTTGCCGCCGTGACGCTCGTAGAAGTCGTGGGTGCGCTGCAGGTAGACCGGGTTGACCCACCGGCCGAAGACCTTCAGGCCCGCCCAGCGGCCGATCCAGTAGTTGACGTTGTCGCCGCAGAGCGCGGCGGCGACCAGCACCGCCATCACCAGGCCGATGTCCATGCCGCCCGCGGCGGCGAGCGTCCCGACCACGAAGAGCAGCGAGTCCCCGGGCAGGAACGGCGTCACCACCAGCCCCGTCTCGCAGAACACGATCGCGAAGAGCAGCGCGTACACCCACACGCCGTGCTGCGCGACGAACGCAGCGAGATGCGCGTCGAGGTGCACCGCGAGGTCCCACGCCCAGGCGAGGAGCTCCATCGGCCGGATTCTATATACTCTTCCCGTGCCGGCGATTCGCGTCCTTCCCGAGCTGCTCGTGAGCCAGATAGCGGCGGGCGAGGTGGTGGAGCGCCCGGCCTCGGTGCTGAAGGAGCTGCTCGAGAACAGCCTCGACGCCGGCGCGCGCGCGATCTCGGTCGCGCTCGAGGAGGGCGGCACGCGGCGCATCCAGGTCGAGGACGACGGCGAGGGCATCGCGCCCGAGCACCTGCCGCTCGCGCTCGCGCGGCATGCCACGAGCAAGATCGGCAGCCTGGAGGACCTCGAGGCGGTGGCGACCATGGGCTTCCGCGGCGAGGCGCTCGCCTCGATCGCCTCGGTGTCGCGGCTCACCCTCGCCACGCGCACGCGCGAAGCGCCGCACGCGAGCCTGATCCGCGCCGAGGGCGGCCGCGCCGGCGAGCCCGAGCCCGCCGCACGCGCCCCCGGAACCACGATCGAGGTGGCCGAGCTCTACTTCAACACGCCGGCGCGTCGCAAGTTCCTGCGCACCGAGGCGACCGAGTTCGGTCATTGCGACGAGGCGTTCTGCCGCATCGCGCTGGCGCGGCCGCAGGTCGCCTTCTCTCTCAAGCACAACGGGCGCGTCAGCCGCCACCTGCGGCCCTCGAGCGCCGCCGAGCGTGCCGCGGCGCTCCTCGGCGAGGAATTTTCCAGCAGAACTGTTTCTATTCGCGCAGAAACCGGAAACGTCGCGCTCAGCGGGCTGGCCGGGCTGCCGCAGGCGGCCACCGCGCGCGCCGACACGCAGTACTTTTTCGTCAACGGGCGGTTCGTGCGCGACCGCCTCCTCGCGCACGCGGCGCGCGAGGCCTACGCGGAGCTGCTGCACGGGGAGCGCCAGCCCGCCTACGTGCTCTTCCTCGAGCTCGACCCGCGCGGGGTCGACGTCAACGTGCATCCGGCCAAGACCGAGGTGCGCTTTCGCGATGCGCGCGCGGTGCACCAGTTCGTGCTGCACGCGCTGCGGCGCGCGCTCTCGCCGAGCGCCGCCGAGGCTCCGGTGGCCTATGCAGGCATTTCTTCAGGAACGGCGAGCCAGGGTTCCTTCGCACTCGCGCAGGCGGCACCGGGCTACCAGCCGCAGCCGCTGCTGGAGGACAGGGCGCGCCCGCTCGGCAATGCCCTCGCCCAGCTGCACGGCGTCTATGTCCTCGCGCAGAACGAGGCGGGATTGGTTCTCGTCGACATGCACGCTGCGCACGAGCGCATCCTCATGGAGAAGCTGAAGCTCGGCATCGACGCCGGCGCCGTAGCGCGCCAGCGGCTCCTGGTGCCCGCGGTGCTGCAGGTCGACGCACTCGATGCCGCCACCGCGGAGGACAACCGCGAGGCGCTGCTGCGCCTGGGCCTCGAGACCACGGTCTCCGGCCCGAACGAGCTCACCGTGGCGGCGGCGCCCGCCCTGCTCGCCGGCGGCGACGTCCCGGGCCTCGCGCGCGCCGTGCTGCGCGAGATGCGCGAGTACGGCGCGAGCCAGGCGCTGGCGAGCCGGCAGAACGAGCTGCTCGCGGGCATGGCCTGCCACGCAGCGGTGCGCGCCAACCGGATCTTGAGCCTCGCGGAGATGGATGCGCTGCTGCGCGAGATGGAGGAGACGGAGCGCTCCGGGAGCTGCAACCACGGCAGGCCGACGTGGTACCAGCTCACCCTCGCCGAGCTCGACCGCCTGTTCCTGCGCGGGCGCTGATGAGCGGCGTGATGATCGTGACGGGGGGCGGCCGCGGCATCGGCGCCGCGACCGCGCGACTCGCCGCGGCGCAGGGGTACGCGGTGTGCGTCAACTACCGGCGCGACCGCGCGGCCGCCGAGCAGCTCGCGAAGGACATCGGCGGCGGCGCGATCGCCGTGGCGGGCGACGTCGCCGAGGAAGCGGACGTGCTGCGCCTCTTCGAGACCGTGGACCGCAGCCTCGGGCCGGTCAGCGCGCTGGTGAACAATGCCGGCATCGTCGACACGGGGACGCGCGTCGAGGCCCTCTCGGCCGCGCGCCTGCAGCGCATGTTCGCGGTCAACGTCTTCGGCAGCTTCCTGTGCGCGCGCGAGGCGGTGAAGCGCATGTCGCGCCGCCGCGGCGGCAAGGGCGGCGCGATCGTCAACCTGTCCTCCATCGCCGCCAAGCTCGGCGCCCCCGGCGAGTACGTCGACTATGCCGCCGCCAAGGGCGCCATCGACACCTTCACCGTCGGCCTGGCCAAGGAAGTCGGCGCCGAGGGGATCCGCGTGAACGCGGTGCGCCCCGGCATCATCCGCACCGAGATCCACGTCTCGAGCGGCGACCCCGGGCGCGTCGAGCGCATCGGCGCCGACGCGCCGCTGGGGCGCGCCGGGGAAGCCGGGGAAGTGGCGCGCGTCATCCTCTGGCTCGCCTCCGAAGAAGCCTCCTACATGAGCGGCGCGCTGGTCGACGTTTCCGGCGGCCGCTAGCCTTGCCGCGCGCCCTCGCCCTGCTCGGGCCGACGGCGAGCGGCAAGTCCGCGCTCGCGGCCGCGCTCGCCGCGCGCCTGCCCGTCGAGATCGTCTCGATGGACTCCGCGCAGGTCTACCGCGGCATGGACATCGGCACCGCCAAGCCGTCCCCGGCGGAGCGCGCGCGCGTGCCGCACCACCTCATCGACGTGGTCGACCCGGACCAGGCCTACTCCACCGGACGCTGGCGAGAAGAAGCAATTTTCAAGATTCAGGAAATTCTCGGCCGCAAGCGCATTCCTCTGCTCGTCGGCGGCACGATGCTCTACTACCGCGCGCTGGTGGGCGGCCTCGATGCGCTGCCCCAGGCCGACCCTTCCGTGCGAAGGAATCTCGATGAGGAAGCGGCCCGCCGCGGCTGGCCGGCACTGCATGCCGAGCTCGCGCTAGTCGACCCGAGCGCCGCGCGGCGCATCGCGCCGGGCGATGCCCAGCGCATCCAGCGCGCGCTGGAGGTCTGGCGCCTGACCGGCAAGCCCCTCTCCGCGCTGCAGGGCGCGGCGAAGGGAGATCTGCCCTTCCGCCTGAAGGCCTTTGCGCTCGTGCCGCGCGAGCGGGCCGAGCTGCACCGGCGCATCGCCGCGCGCTTCCAGGCCATGCTCGAGGAGGGCCTGGTCGACGAAGTGCGTGGGCTGCGCCGGCGCTTCCGCCTGAGCGCCGGGATGCCGAGCATGCGCTGCGTCGGCTACCGGCAAGTGTGGCAGGTCCTCGAGGGAGAGATCGAGGAAGGCATGCTCGCCGAGCGCGCTGTCGCTGCGACCCGTCAGCTCGCCAAGCGCCAGCTCACGTGGCTGCGCAGCTTCCCCGAGGTCGAGAACGTCGACACGGACGCCGACGCGTTGGCGAGCCGCATCGCTCACTCGTTCTTGTAGATGCCGCGCGCGTTGAGGGCAGCGAGGAAGAACTGCAGCGCTACCAGCGCATACGCGCTGTCGTGCAGGCCCCACGCCACCCACAGCACGTTGCCGGCGAGGAAGCACCAGAAGCCGAGCGCGCGCCGGTGCGCTACGCGCGAGGCGACCAGCCAGGCCGCGACGACGGTCACCGCCATGGCGGGCCATTGCAGAAGATCGAGCCACATGTAACCCTCAGACCCTCGCAGGCGGGCACTCGTTCAGGAGCGTGGATATGCAGGTCGGCATCGTCGGACTGGGAAGGATGGGCGCGGGCATGGCACGGCGGCTCGCGCGCGCCGGGACGCAGGTGGTGTGCTACGACCAGCAGCCGGCCGCGGCGAAGTCGCTCGCCGGTGAGCGCAACGTGCACTGCGCGGAGAACCTCGCCGCGCTCTGCGCGCGGCTCGACGGCGAGCGGATCATCCTGCTCATGCTGCCTGCGGGCGCGGCGGTCGAGGACGCGATCCGCGACCTGCTGCCGCTCGTGTCGGCCGGCGACACGCTGGTCGACGGCGGCAACAGCTACTACCGCGACTCGATGCGCCGCGCGCTCACGCTCTCGCAGCAGGGCCTGCGCTACATCGACGCCGGGGTCTCCGGCGGCATCCATGGCCTGGAGCACGGCTACTGCCTGATGCTGGGCGGCACGCCCAAGACGATCGAGATCTTCGAGCCCTGCGCGCGCATTCTCGCGCCGGCGCCGGAGGCGGGCTGGCTGCATTGCGGCCCGAGCGGCGCCGGCCACTTCGCCAAGATGGTCCACAACGGCATCGAGTACGGGATCATGCAGGCGCTCGCCGAGGGCTTCGCGCTGCTCGCGGCGCGCCGCGACCTCGACATCGACCCGGCGCGCCTCGCCGAGACCTGGCGCCACGGCAGCGTGGTGCGCTCGTGGCTGCTCGATCTGTGCGCGGCGATCCTGAAGGACAACGAGTCGCTCGAGGGCGTCGCGCCGGTGATCGACGACTCCGGCGCGGGCCGCTGGACCGCGACCGAGGCGATCGAGCTTGGCGTGCCCGCGCCGGTGATCACTACCGCGCTGCTGGCGAGGTTCTCGAGCCAGGGCCGCTCCGACCACGCGCGCAAGCTGATCGCGCTCATGCGCGCGGGCTTCGGCGGCCACGCGGTGCACCGCAAGGAGTGATCGTGCTCGTGATGGGCGTCGCCGGCGCCGGCAAGAGCACCCTCGGCGCCGCGCTCGCGCAGCGCCTGGGCTGGCGCTTCCTCGATGCCGACGACTTTCACCCGCCCGGAAACGTCGCCAAGATGGCCGCCGGCATGCCCCTCGAGGACGCCGACCGCTGGCCCTGGCTCGATCTGCTCAATAAAAAACTGAAGGAAGAACCTGCTCTGGTCCTGGCGTGCTCCGCCCTCAAGGAGGCCTACCGGCGCCGCCTGCTGGAGGGCGTGGACCGCAGCGGCATCGTCCATCTGCACGGCAGCTTCGAGCTGATCGCCTCGCGCCTGGCAGGGCGGCAGCATCGCTACATGCCGGCCTCGCTCCTCGAGAGCCAGTTCGCCGCGCTCGAGCCGCCGGCGGGCGCGATCGCGATCGACGTGGCGGCCGACCCGGCGCGCTGCGTCGATGCGATCGTGGCGGAGCTTCAGTTGCCGATGTGAACCTTGTAGCGGGCGCCGTTCGAGAACATGCAGGTGCCCGCGCCCTGCGCCGGCGAGTTCATCTGGTACTCGCAGCTCATGAACGAGCCGCTCGGACCGTAAGCGCTGGCGATGCCCTTGCGCTCCTCGCCCGACACGCGCGTCGCCTCGCCGGTGAGGGTCTCGCCGGCGTAGGTGAGCTGGAAGCGGCCCTTGCCGGTCATCATGTTGGTCACCGTGCCCGAGACCATGCCGGTCTGCGTCGCGAGGTCGTTCTCGGGATACAGGCGCGCATGCAGCATCCGGGGCAGCGCCGGCTGCGACGCGGCCGGGGTATGCGCCGATCCCTGCGGCGGGTAGATCGGAATGACGTACGCGGGGTTTCCGTCGGGCCCGACGGGCATGACGTAGCAGCCCGAAAGTCCGAGCACCTGCACGAGCGCCGTTGCGCAAAGCCGTTTCGAGATTTTCATGACTCCCTCCGTGTTGGAAAAGCGCCCCCATGATCGGGAGGGAGGGGCTGCGGATGGCTTACCGGTCGCTTACCGATTGCTTAATTCTCTCCAGGCACTCGCTGGCGCGCTCCGGCTGCCCGTTCTCCTGCCAGTAGCGCAGCACCCGTCCCATGGCGCGCTCGAGACGCGCGCGCATCCGCTCGCGCGCCTGCAGCACCCAGGCGGCGTCGACGTCGTCCGCCATGAACGGGCCGCGGTAGAGCGCCAGCATGCGCTCGGCGAGCTTCTCGATGCTGCGCGGGTCGGCCGCGGCCTCGACCTGCGCCGCCAGCTCCTCGAGCTCCCACGCGTCCACCCAGAAGTAGCGCCGGTCGAGGGAGAGCTTGCCCTCATGCAGCACCAGCGCCCGGTCTTCGCCGAGGAGCTTGCGCAGCCGGTGCAGGGCGCTGGTAAAGGACCGGTGGGCCGAGTCCCCGTCAACGCGCGGCCAGAGCGCGTCGGTGAGACGGCTTTCGCTCACCTTGACGCCCCCGTAGGCGATGAGGGCTTTGAGGAGCTCGAGCGGCCGGCGCTGCGCCTTGCCGCTCGCCGCCGCTTCCTCGTCGTGCCCGTGCAGGCGGAAGCCGCCGAACGTCTGCACGCGGAACGTCCACGGCCAGTCCTCGCCCGAGGGACGCGCCGCCTCGGGCACGAGGCGGCGGCGCTTGATGAGGCTCTTCGCGTAGTCGGGCTCGACGCCGGCGGCGAGCGCCGCGGCTAGCACGCGCGCGACCATGGCGGGCCGCCAGCCGAGGAAGTGCGCATAGCCGTACTGCCGGCCGAGCTGCAGCCCGCGGCGCAGCGCGTTCAAGCCAGGGCGCTGGCGGTCGTGCGCGAGCGCGATGTGCGCGACCCACAGCAGGCAGGTGAACTCCAGGTGCGCGTTGTCGATGCGCAGCGCGATGTCGCGCAGCGCCTGCAGGTGGGCGATGCATTTTCGCTCGTCGCCGCACTCGACCAGGATCTCCGCGAGCTGCAGGCGGCAAAGCACCTCGAAGAGCGGGCAGCCGACCTCGATCGCGGTGCGCAGCGCGACCTTGCCGTTCTGCAGCGCCTGCATCAGGTCCTTGCGCAGCATCGCCTCCCAGGCCTGGAACAGCTGGAACATGCACAGGTTGAAGCGGCCCGGCCGCGGCTCGGCTTCGAGGCGGCGGGCGAGCTCGGCGGCGCCGGCGAGCTCGCCTGCGCCGAGCGCGCAGCCGTAGCCGTAGAGAAGCAGCTGGAAGGTCCACGTCTGCACGCCGGTCTTCTGCGCGATCTCGAGGCCCTCGCGCATCGCCTTGTCGCCCGCCCACGCGTCGGCGGTCAGCATGGCGTGCATGGCTTCCAGGTTCTTCAGCGTGAGCAGCGAGAAGGGCGTCACGCCGGGCGCCACCGCAAGGCCGCGCATCTGCTCGATGAGTTGCGCGGCGCGCGCGAAGAGTCCGGTCCAGGTCATGGTCAGCGCCGCCAGCAGGCCGACAAACATCTTCAGGTTGACGTCGGGCACCTGGGCGCTCGCGCCGAGCGCGCGTTCGATCCACTGTTTGATGTCGCGCCGCTGCGGCTGGCGCAGCGTGAGCGCGATGAACATGCTGCAGGCGAGCAGCGCCTCGGCCTCCGGCGTCGGCGGCCGCGCGCCGCTTTTCTCCGTCTCGTCGAGCACGGCGATCCAGCGGTCGAGCAGCGAGAAGTCGTCGAGCTCATAGAGGATGGCGAACATCGCCCCCGAGGCGGCGAGCGCCATGCCGACTGCCTCGCCGTGGGCGCGAAACAGCTCGAACGCCCGCTCATAGAGGATGCGGCCTTCGCGCGGCGCGACCTGCGCCTGGCTCGCCGCCGCCCAGTAGATGGTCCAGGGGTGCTTCGCCTGGGTCTCCGCGGGCAGCTCCTCGACCCAGCGCGCGAGGGTCTCGCCGCGGCCCTGGCGCAGCAGCGCCGCGGCGTGCGCCTCGATGACGCGCGCCATCTCCTCCCAGTCGTGGCTCTCGCGGTAGAGCGCGATCGCATCCTCGATCGCGCCGGCCTGCTCCATCTGCCGCGCCGAGGCTCTCTGCAACGCGCGCCGGCGCTCCTTCGGCAGCGTCTCCCCGGCGCGCGCCTGCAGGAAGTCCCGCAGCATCGGATGGTACTGGTAGACCGGCTCGGACTCGGTCTCGCGCAGGCTGACGAAGTAGTTGAACCGGTGCAGCTCCGCGATGAGCTGCGCCGCGTCGGCATCGCCCGAGAGCTCCGCGGCGATGCGCGCGGTCATCTGCGGCGCGTAGGCGGTCTGCAGCAGGAAGTTCTGGATGCGCTCGTTCGACTTCTGGAAGATCTCCCCGGCGAGGTAGTCGAACACGAGCTTGCGCGTCGACAGATCGGGCGCCTGCGCCATCGAGCCGGAAGGATTGGACTGCTCGAGCATCAGCACCAGCCCTGCCGCCCAGCCCTGCGTGCGGGCATAGAGCGCCTCCACCGCGTCTGCGGGCAGGTTCGGCCGACGCCTGGCGACGATCGCTGCGCTCTCCTCGCGCCGCAGCTGCAGCTCCTCCCATCCCACGAGCGACAGGGTGCGGTTGGCGCGCAGGCGCGCGAGCACCGGTGGCGGATCGGTGCGGCTGAGGAAGATCGCCCGGCCGCCGGGCGGCAGCTCCTGCAGCCCGACGCGCAACACCTCCACCAGCGGCGAGGAGGTCGGCACCTCCTGGCAGCCGTCGAACACGAGCGCGAAAGGCGTCTTCAGCCGCGAGAAAAGCTGCTGGAAATAGCGTCGCGTGAAGAGGCCCACGCCCGCGCCCGCCTGATATTCGGGCGCGAGCAGGGGCAGCGGCTCCGAGCCGGGTTCGCCATGCGCGTCGGCAGCAAGGCTGAGGTAGTAGAAGAACGTGGCGATGTCGGCATCGCCTTCGTCGAGCTGGTACCAGAGGTGGGGGATGCCGGCCTGCTCGAGCCAGCTCGCCGCCAGGGTGGTCTTGCCCGACCCGGGCGGTCCGGACACCCAGACCGCTGGCGCCGCGTCCTCCCCGTCCAGCAGGGCGAACAGGCGTTTGCGCGGCAGCACGCCGGCCAGGCGCGGCCGGGTCGTCTTCCCCAGCGACGCCCGTTTATGCTTCACGGCATCGCTATCTTCCCATGACGGCGCCGTCGCGGCGCGGGTCGGCGCCGCCGCGCCAGCCCCCGGGCGCGCGCTCGATGCCGTGCAGGCCGCTTGCGAGGGGCATCAGCATCACCCGATGGCCCCGGTCGAGGAGCTTCTGCTCCAGAGCGGCATAGGGGGTGTCCCTTTCGAGCAGGGTCGGCCCGTTGCGCGTGCCGAGGTTGGGTGCGGCGATCGCCGCCTGCAGCGCGAGCCCCCAGTCCAGCCTCGCCACGAGCGCCTTCGCCACGTAGTTGATGATCATGGCGCCGCCGGGGGAGCCGAGGATCAGCTTGACGCTGTCGTTCTCGAACACGAGGGTGGGGGCCATGCTGCTGCGCGGCCGCTTGCGCGGGCCGACCGCGTTGGCCGCGCCGGGCACGAAGTCGAAGTCGGTGAGCTGGTTGTTGAGGATGAAGCCGCGCACCACGATGCGGCTGCCGAAGGGGCTTTCCACCGTGGTGGTCATGGCGAGCGCGTCGCCGTGCCGGTCGACGATCGAGAAGTGGCTGGTGCCATGCGCCTCGGTGTCCCCCGGCATCGCCTCGCCCATCGAGCGCTCGCCGATCAATGCCGCTCTTTTTTCGAGGTATTCTTTCCCAAGGAGTTTCTCGACGGGAATCGAAACGAGATCCGGGTCGCCTACATACCGGGCGCGGTCGGCGAAAGCGAGGCGCGAGGCTTCGGCGAAGAGGTGCACCGCCTCGGCCGAATGCGGCGGCGCGCGCGCGAAGGCCGTACGCTCGAGGATGCCGAGGATTTGCAGCAGCGCGACGCCACCCGAGCTCGGCGGCCCCATCGAGCACACGCGCCGGCCGCGGTAGGCGCCGCACACCGGCTCGCGCTCGAGCGCGCGGTAGGCCGCGAGATCCTCCCCGGCGAGATCGCCGGGCTTCGCGTGCGAGCGCACGGCACGCACGATGTCCGCCGCGATCGGGCCGCCGTAGAAGGCATCGGCGCCCCCGCTGGCGATCGTGCGCAGCGTCGCCGCGTACTGCGGGTTGACGATGCGCGGCTTCGGCTCGCCGTCCCGGTCGAAGAACAGCTCATCGCGAAGGAAACGCTCTTGCGCGAGCGCCTGGCGCAGCCGCGGCGGCGCCTCGAACCCGGACTCGGCGAGGCGGATCGCCTCGGCGAACAGCTCGCGCCAGGGAAGCCGCCCGTGCCTGCGGTGCGCGAGCTCCAGCATGCGCAGCACGCCCGGCACGCCGACCGAGCGGCCGCCGACGACGGCGTCCATGAATGGCACGGGTTTCTTCTGCGAATCGAGAAAACGGTCTGGTTTCGCGGCGGCGGGCGCCGTTTCCCGGCCGTCGTAGCTGCGCAGCTTCTTCTCCTTCTGCGACCAGTGCAGCAGGAAGGCGCCGCCGCCAATGCCCGAAGACTGCGGCTCCACCAGCCCGAGGACCATCTGCACCGCCACCGCAGCGTCGAGCGCCGAGCCGCCGCGCTCGAGCATCCGGACGCCCGCCTGCGCCGCGAGCGGATGCGCCGCCGCCACCATGAACTCCTTCGCGACGACCGCTTCGCGCGCCTGCGCGACACCGGACAGACTGGCGGCGGCGAGAAACAGCCAGATCCAGAACTTCACTGGAGCACGAATCGCACCAGCTCCTCGCCCGAGTGCTCGACCAGTCCCCGGCCGGTGGTGATCTCGAGCTCGAGCTTCACCCAGCGTTTCACTTCGGGGGCATACCAGATGACGTTGCGCGCCCGGCCCGCAACCGGCTTGTCCAGGCGCTGGTAGGGCCCCGCGGACTCGATCTTCAGCGCGCGGAAGCGGCCCGCGGGCACGACCACGTCCTCCCAGCCCAGCACTTTGACCGTGCGCTGCTGCCGGCTGTGCGCGTCGCCCTTCTTCGGCATACGCGCCTCGAACACTGCTTCGTAGACGTTGCCGACCTGCAGCGGAAAGCGCAACCAGCCGGTGTGGGGGACGAAGATGCGGTTCCGGGTCGAGACGGCGTTCCATTCCGCGGTGTAGGTGGTGTCGATTTCCTGGTCGCTGCCCTTGCCCGTGCCCACCACCTGGATCACGCCGCGCTCGGCGAACACCACGCGGATCTCATACACCCCCGCCGGCCTGCCCATGCGGTAGTTCATGCGGCGGTACGTCCAGCGCTCGCCCACCTTCACCTCGGGCTGCGCCACCGGCGCGTCGGGTTGCGCGGCCGCAGCGACAGGAAACAGGGCAAGAGAAGCAAAAAGGGCAGCCAGGGCTGCCCTCTTTCCGCGATGCGCGAGCGCGTTCACACCATCAACGGCACGATGAGCAGTGCGACGATGTTGATGATCTTGATGAGCGGGTTGACCGCCGGGCCGGCGGTGTCCTTGTAGGGATCGCCCACCGTGTCGCCCGTGACCGCGGCCTTGTGCGCCTCCGAGCCCTTGCCGCCGTGGTGGCCGTCCTCGATGTACTTCTTCGCGTTGTCCCACGCGCCGCCGCCGGTGCACATCGAGATGGCGACGAACAGGCCCGTGACGATGGTGCCCATCAGCACGCCGCCGAGCGCCTGCGGGCCCAGGATCAGGCCCACCAGGATCGGCACCAGCACCGGCAGAAGCGAGGGCACCATCATTTCCTTGATCGCTGCTCGCGTGAGCAGGTCGACCGCCTTGCCGTACTCGGGCTTGGCGGTGCCTTCCATGATGCCGGGGATCTCCTTGAACTGGCGGCGCACCTCGAGCACGACCGAGCCGGCGGCGCGGCCGACCGCCTCCATCGCCATGGCGCCGAAGAGGAACGGCACCATGCCGCCGATGAACAGGCCGATGATCACCATGTGGTTGGAAAGGTCGAAGGTGAGGCTCATGCCCGCAGCCTCCAGCGCATGGGTGTAGTCGGCGAACAGCACCAGCGCCGCGAGGCCCGCGGAGCCGATGGCGTAGCCCTTGGTCACCGCCTTCGTGGTATTGCCCACCGCGTCGAGCGGGTCGGTGATGGCGCGCACCGAGTCGGGCAGGTCGGCCATCTCCGCGATGCCGCCGGCGTTGTCGGTGATCGGTCCGTAGGCGTCGAGCGCGACGATGATGCCGGCCATCGAGAGCATCGAGGTGGCGGCGATGGCGATGCCGTACAGGCCGGCGAGCGCGTAGGAGCCGTAGATCGCGACGCAGACTGCGAGCACCGGCCAGGCGGTGGATTTCATCGACACGCCGAGCCCTGCGATGATGTTGGTGGCGTGCCCGGTGACGCTCGCGTCGGCGACGTGACGCACCGGCTTGAACTGCGTGCCGGTGTAGTACTCGGTGATCCAGACGAGGAAGCCGGTGAGCGCCATGCCGATCACGACCGTGCCCCACAGGTGCCACACGGTGAGGTAGCGCGTGCGCCCGCCGATCTCGAACTCCACCGTTCTGAGGATCTCGCCCATCATGTACTGCGTGATCGGCCAGGCGGCGATGAGCGCGATGCCGCCCGCCCAGGCGAGCCCCTTGTACAGCGCGGGCATGACGTTCTTGTCGGCGGGCTTGGTGCGCACGAACCAGGTGCCGGCGATCGAGGCGATGATGGCGAAGCCGCCCAGCGCGAGCGGATAGATGACCGCACCCGCCGAAGTGGTCTTGATCATCAGCGCGCCCAGAAGCATGGTGGCGATGATGGTCACGGCATAGGTCTCGAAAAGGTCCGCGGCCATGCCGGCGCAGTCCCCGACGTTGTCGCCGACGTTGTCGGCGATCACCGCCGGGTTGCGCGGGTCGTCCTCCGGGATGCCTGCCTCGACCTTGCCGACGAGGTCGGCGCCCACGTCGGCGCCCTTGGTGAAGATGCCGCCGCCGAGCCGCGCGAAGATCGAGATCAGCGAGCCGCCGAACCCCAGGCCCACCAGCGGGTGGATGATGTGCACGAGGTCGGTCTTGTCGTGCGCGTTGGCGTAGAGCAGCGCGAAGTAGCCCGCCACGCCGAGCAGGCCCAGGCCGACCACCAGCAGGCCGGTGATCGCGCCGCCGTTGAAGGCGACCTGCAGCGCCTCGTTGAGCCCCGTGCGGGCGGCTTCGGCCGTGCGCACATTCGCCCGCACCGAGACGTTCATGCCGATGATGCCCGAGGCACCGGAGAGGACCGCGCCGATGAGGAAGCCGAAGGCGGTCGGCCAGCCCAGCGCGGGGATGAGGCCGATCGCGAGGAACAGGATCGCGCCGACGACGGCGATGGTCGTGTACTGCCGCCAGAGGTAGGCGATCGCGCCTTCGCGCACCGCGGCCGCGATCTCGCGCATGCGCTCGTTGCCCTCGGGCAGCCTGAGGATCCGCGTGATCTGCCACGCGCCGTAGACGATCGCAAGGAGCGCGCACGCGAGCGCGAAGACGAGACCGGCGGACATGAGCTTCTCCCCTGAAAGGGGGCAGATTTTATCAGGTCAGCGCGAGGAAGGAACGCGCTCGAGGGCGCTCAGGGCGCGCGCCGTGATCTCCCCGACCGAGCCGACCCCCGAGATCCTGCGGTACCGGGGCGCTCGGGCATCACCGGTGGCGGCCCAGGCGCGGTAGTAGTCGATGAGCGGCCGGGTCTGCGCGCGATAGACCTCGAGCCGCTTGCGCACCGTTTCCTCGCGGTCGTCCTCGCGCTGCACCAGCGGCTCTCCGCTCTGGTCGTCGTGCCCTTCCCGCCGGGGCGGATGGAACTTGACGTGGTAGGTGCGCCCGGAGCGCGGATGCACGCGCCGTCCGCTCATGCGCACGATGATCTCCTCGTCGGGGACGTCGATCTCGAGAACCGTGTCGACCGGCACCGGCGCCGCCTTCATCGCCTCGGCCTGCGCGATGGTGCGCGGCACGCCGTCGAGAAGGTAGCCGCGCGCGCAGTCGGCGTCGCGCAGGCGCTCCTTCACCAGCTCGATGACGATGTCGTCGGAGACGAGCTGGCCCGAGTCGATCACCGCCTTCGCCGCCAGCCCGAGCGGCGTGCCCGCCTTGGCCGCCGCGCGCAGCATGTCGCCGGTCGAAATCTGCGGAATGCCGAATCTCTCGGCGATCACGCCCGCCTGCGTGCCCTTGCCCGCTCCCGGGGGGCCGAGAAGAATCAGCCGCATTGGATCATTCTACGCACGGCCTCGAGGTCCTCCGGCGTATCGACCCCGGGCGCGATCCCGGCCTCGCTCACCACCACCGCGATGCGGTAGCCGTGCCACAGGGCGCGCAGCTGCTCCAGCGCCTCGGTCCTTTCGAGCAGCGGAATTTCGAGGGTAGTGAAGCGCTGCAGGAAGCCTGCCCGATAGGCATAGAGCCCCGCGTGCCGGAACCATCGCCCGCCCGCCTCGCGCGGATAGGGGATCTGCGAGCGCGAGAAGTACAGCGCGCGGTTCCGGGCGTCGAGCACGACCTTCACCACGTTGGGGTTCCCAAGGTCCTCCTGCAGCCGGTGGCAGGCCGTGGCCATGGGCGCCTCGCGGTCGGCATCGAGCGCGGCGGCGACCTGCGCGATCAGCCCGGGGGCCATCAGCGGCTCGTCGCCCTGCAGGTTGACCACCACCTCGTCGTCGGCAAGCCGCAGCGCGCGCGCCACCTCGGCGATGCGGTCGGTCCCGGAAGCGTGCTCGGCGCGCGTGGCGAGAGCCGAGAACCCGGCCGCGCGCACCGCCGCCGCGATGCGCTCGTCGTCGGTGGCGACATGCACCTCGGCGGCGCCGCTCGCCGCGGCGCGCTCGCAGACGTGCACCACCATCGGCCGGCCGCCGAGGTCGGCGAGGGGCTTGCCGGGAAAACGGCTCGAGGCGTAGCGCGCCGGAATGATGACGCGAAACGGCGCGACGCTCACTTCACACCGCTTCTTCGTCGGCGGGGAGCTTGCGCGCCTCGTCCTCGAGCATGACAGGAATGCCGTCCTTCACCGGGTAGGCGAGGCGGTCGGCCCGGCACACGAGCTCCGCCGCCTCCTTGCGGTAGGCGAGCTTGCCCTTGCACAGCGGGCAGACCAGGATTTCAAGCAGCCTTGGGTCGACGCCACTCATTCGCTTTTTCCAGGAGCCAGTCGCCGAACGCGGGATCGAGCCGCGCCGTCACCGGAAGCACCCACCAGTCGGGACGCGCGGCGTGGCGCAATTTTACCGCGTCCTTCTCCGTGAGCAGGACCGGCGCCGCGTCGCCGAACTCGAGGTCCTGGGCGCGGAACGGGTGGTGGTCCGGGAACGGATGCGGTATCGGCGTCGCGCCCAGCCGCGCGAGGTGCAGGAAGAAGCGGTTGGGGTGCCCGATCCCGGCCACCGCGTGCACCCGCTGGCCGGCGAAATCCCTGACGCTGCGCCGCTCGCGCGCGTCGCTCATCCGGTGCAGGGTCTCGCCTTCGAGGGTCATGGCATAGCCTTTCATGGAAGACCCGTGCGAAACGACGGCGGCCACCGAGCGCAGCCGTGAAGCAGGCTCGCGCAGCGGGCCGGCGGGCAGCAGGAAGCCGTTGCCGAAGCCGCGCGCGTCGACCACGGCGATCTCCAGGTCGCGGCGCAGGCGGTAGTGCTGTAGGCCGTCGTCGAGGATCACTACGTCGACCGCGGGATGCTGCGCGCGCAGGGCCTCGATGACGCGCACGCGGTCCGGGCCGACCCACACCGGGCAGCCGCTGCGCCGCGCGAGCAGGACCGGCTCGTCCCCCACGTCGGCCGCCGCCGAGGCGATGGTGGCCGCTCGCGGCGCCGCCAGGCGGGCACCATAGCCGCGCGACACGATCGCCGGCGACCAGCCCTTGCCTTTCAGGAACTCGGCGATCCAGAGCACGAGCGGCGTCTTGCCGCTGCCGCCCGCCACCAGGTTGCCCACCACGATCACGGGGATGCCCGGATGGACGCTTTTCAGAAGTCGCACCCTGTAGAGGGTTCTGCGGATGAAAACCAGAAAGGCGAACAGCAGGCTCGCCGGCCACAGCAGCCACGCAGGCGCGCCGCGCCGGTACCAATGCTTCACTACCGGCTCGACTGCGTGGTGAAAGTGATCTGCGTCAGGCCGGCGAGGCGGGAGGCCTCCATCACGCGGATGACCGCCTGGTGCGTGGCGGCGGCATCGGCGCTGATCACCACGATCGGGTCCTTGTGCGCGCCGCCCGCCCGGCGCAGCTCCTCGGCGAGCTGCTCGACGCCCCTGAACGGCACCGGGGCGCGATTGACCACGTACTGGCCCTGCGCGTTCACCAGCACCGTGATCTCGTTCGGCCGGTCGGGCTGCTTCTCGGCCTGCGCCGTGGGCAGGCTGATCTGGAGCTCGGTGTACTTCGAGTAGGTGGTGGTGATCATGAGGAAGATCAGGATCACCAGCATCACGTCGATCATCGGCACGAGGTTGATCTCGAGCGGCTCCTTCCCCTGGCCGCGCTGGAAGTTCACGCCTCTCGCTCGCCGTGGATGACGTCGACCAGCTTGCCCGCCTGCTGCTCCATCTCCACCACCAGGGTGTCGACCTTGTTCTGGAAGTGACGGTAGAAGATCAGCGCCGGGATGGCGATGCCGATGCCGAACGCGGTGTTGTAGAGCGCGATCGAGATGCCGTGCCCCAGCCGTGCCGGGTCGGTGGTCCCGGCCGGGGACTGCGCGCCGAAGATCTCGATCATCCCGATCACGGTGCCGAACAGGCCGAGCAGCGGCGCCGCGGTGGCGATGGTGCCCAGCGTCGTCAGGAAGCGCTCCAGCTCATGCGCGACCCCCCGTCCCGCCTCCTCGATCGCCTCCTTCATGACGTAGCGCGAACTCTTGTGGTTGCGCAGGCCCGCGGCGAGCACAGTGCCCAGCGGCGAGTCACGGGCGAGCTTCTCCAGCACGTCCTCGGACACGCCCTGGCGCCGGTACACCGTGACCACCTGCTCGAACAGCGTCGGCGGGATGATCTTGCGGTTGCGCAGCGACAGGCTGCGCTCGATGATCAGGGCGACGGCGATGACGGAAGCGACGAGCAGGAACCAGATCGGCCAGCCCGCGGCCTGGATGATGGTGAACAACGTGTTTCCTTGTGTTTTCTTCTGTGCTTCGGCGGCGAATGTACGGCGAGGCTCGCCCCGCCGCAAGTTTCCGCGATGCAGCAAAGGCCGCTGTTGCGTAGTTGCACAACGATCGTCTGTAGTGGATTTTGCGATATCCACAAAAACTTGTGGATAAGTTTGTGGATTATCTATGAATAGCGTGCCGCAACGTAGTTGCGGCGCGCGTCGAGACGGTTGCGATCAAAAATTGAGCAGGTTTTTCCGGCTTGCAAACAACCGCTTGGCGCAAAGAATCGGCCTCCGTGGCGCAATCTGTCGTCCTCGACCGCCACTGCGGCGAGAATGTGGATTAATGAAAGCGCGCGCTGCCTCTTGACATCGATCCAAGAGCCCTCGGTCCTCACCGTATCGCAGTTGCTGCGCAGCGTGCGCGACACGCTCTAGCGGCGCTTTCCGCTCGCCTGGGTGCGCGGCGAGCTCTCCAACTTCTCGCGCGCGCCATCGGGGCATTGCTACTTCACCCTCAAGGACGACGGCGCGCAGGTGGACTGCGTGATGTTCCGCAGCCGCGCCGCCGGCCTCGACGCGGAGCTGCGCGATGGCGCCCAGGTCGAGGTGCGCGCGGTTCCGACCCTCTACGAGCCGCGCGGCCGCTTCCAGTTGAGCGTCGAGGCGCTGCGCCGCGCCGGCCTCGGCCCGCTCTACGAGCGCTTCCTTAAGTTGAAGGACAAGCTCGAGCGCGAGGGGCTGTTCGACGCCGCGGCCAGGCGCGACCTGCCTCCCTACCCCCGCGCGATCGGCGTGGTGACGTCCCTTGCCGCGGCGGCGCTGCGCGACGTGCTGACGACGCTCGCGCGACGCAAGGCGGCGATCCAGGTGATCGTGTATCCCGCGCCGGTGCAGGGCGAGGGCGCCGCCGGGCGCATCGCCAGCGCGCTCGCGCGCGCAAGCGCGCGCGCGGAGTGCGACCTGCTGCTGCTCGTGCG
>CBDDRQ010000203.1:0-4777 GCA_965233125.1 uncultured bacterium | reverse complement strand
GAACTCGTCGTACAGGCTGGGCGACCCGAGCAGGCGCTCGAGCCGCGCGTAGGCCTCCGGGTCGTGGCGCTGCACTTCCAGGAAGCGCTCGTTCTTCGCGCCCATCAGGAACTCGATGGCGCGGAACTGGAACGACTGCAGGCCCGAGGCCGGCCCGAGCACGTCGCGGAACGCCACGTACTCGGAGGGCGTGAGCGTCTCGAGCACCGACCACTGCTCGAAGAGCTGGCGCTGCACCTGCTTCACGCGCGCGAGGATCTTGAAGCAGGGCGCGAGCCGGTCGGCCTGCACGTGCGCCACCGCCGCCTCGAGCTCGTGCACCAGGAGCTTCATCCACAGCTCCGAGACCTGGTGCTGGATGATGAACAGCATCTCGTCGTGGTGCGCCGAGCGCGGCCGCTGCGCGCCGAGCAGCTCGCGCAGGCGCAGGTACCCGCCGTAGGAGCTCTCGGCGCCGAGCTCGGTGATGAATCCGGGCGGCTCTTTGCTCTTCACCACACGAATATAATCTCAAAGCATCTCACGGAGAACCCTATGAAGCTCTGCGGCTTCCACATCAGCAACTACCACAACAAGGTGCGCATCGCGCTGCTCGAGAAGGGCGTCGCCTTCGACGAGGACCCCAAGTGCAGCCCCTCGCAGCAGGAAGCGTTCACCGCGCGCTCGCCGATGGGCAAGGTGCCCTTCCTCGAGCTCGACGGCGGCGTGACGCTCTCCGAGTCGCAGGCGATCTGCGAGTACCTGGAGGAGGCCTACCCGCAGAAGCCGCTGCTGCCGCGCGACCCGCTCGCGCGCGCCAAGGTGCGCGAGCTGCTGATCGTGCTGGAGATGCACGTCGAGCTGGTGGTGCGGCGCCTCTACCGCCAGGCGTTCTTCGGCGGCACCATGAGCGACGAGGTGAAGCAGGCGGTCGAGAAGGACCTCGCCAAGGGCCTGCGCTCCCTGCGCCAGCTCGCGAAGTTCTCTCCCTACATCGCCGGCAAGGACCTGACGCTCGCCGACTGCGCCGCGTTCGTGCACCTGCCGCTCGTGTCGCTGACGACGAAGATCATCTACGGGCGCGACTTCCTCGAGGACATGGCGCAGGTGAAGCCCTACCTGAAGATGCTCGGCGAGCGCCCCGCCTTCCGCCAGGTGAACGAGGACCGCAAGAGCGCGCAGGCCGCCCTGGCGAAGAAGTGAGCGCGTTCCAGGAGTACCTGCGCTACCTGGTAACGCTCACCGCGGTGCTCGACCCGTTCCTCGCGGTGCCGATCTTCCTGAGCGTCGCCGCGCGCTACGATCCCGCGCGGCGCAAGCGCCTTGCCAACGCCGTCACGCTCACGGTATTCGCGGTGCTCGCGGGCGCGGCATTGTTCGGCGAAGGGCTGCTGCGCGTGATCGGCGCGAGCCTGCCCGCCTTCCAGGTGGGCGGCGGCCTGGTGCTGCTGCTGATGGCGCTTGCCATGCTGAACGCCAAGGTGGGCGAGATGCGCCAGACCCGCGCCGAGGCCGAGGAGCTCGAGGCGGGCGAGCTCTCCGGCGTGGTGCCGCTCGCGGTGCCGCTGCTCGCCGGACCGGGCGCGATCAGCACCACCATCATCGCCGCGCAGCGCGGCGGCATCGGGCACGCCGCCGCGCTCATCGGCTGCGTCGCGCTGGTGTGCGTGCTGCTGTGGTCGCTGCTGCGGGTCGCCCATTCGGTTGGCGCGCGCATGGGCACCACCGGCCTCAACATCGCCACGCGCCTGCTCGGCCTGCTCCTCGCCGCGATCGCCATCCAGACCATGGCCGAGGGGCTGCGCACGCTCTTCCCCGGCCTCGCCGACTGAAAAAAGGGTCAGAGCAATTTTCCGGAAACCCTAGAGCGGCCCCATAGGGTTTCGAGGCGGCCGCTCTTCGAGGACGTCCTCCATGCGCGCGCGGATCGCGCCCTTGATCTTCGGGTGCGTAAGGATGTAGAAGCGCTCCGCCTTGACGGCCGCCAGCACCGCGCGCGCCACGTCGTCGGCCGAAAGGCGGCCGGAGGCGACCGCTTTGCGAAGCATCGCCTGCTTGGCCCGGGTCTGTTCTGAAAGATTCCCCGGTACCGAGCCCGCCGGGCGGTTGCGTTCGGAATCCGCGATGCCGGTGGGCACGTAGGCGGGGCAGAGCACCGACACGCCCACGCGCGACTTGCGCTCGCGCAGGTCGTGGTAGAGCGATTCCGAGAGCGTCACCACCGCGTGCTTGGTGACGTTGTAGGCGGCGGAGGCGGGCGGCGAGATGAGCCCCGCCACCGAGGCGGTATTGACGATGTGCCCCTCGTCCTGCGCGATCAGGCGCGGCGCGAAGGCGCGCACGCCGTGGATCACGCCCCAGAGGTTCACCCCGAGGATCCAGCGCCAGTCGTCGACGCTGTTCTCCCAGGCGGCGCCCGCCACCGAGACGCCGGCGTTGTTGCACACCACGTGGACCGCTTCGAGCGAGTCGCAGAACTTCTGCACGTCTTCGGCCCTGGAGACGTCGACCTTCATGGTCGACGCTTTTACCCCCTTCGCCTCCACGGCTCTCCTGACCTCCGAAAGGTCCGATACGTCTGCAAGGCCGAGGTCCATGCCTTCGTCGGCGAAGGCGAGCGCCATGGCGCGGCCCAGGCCGCTCCCGGCGCCGGTGACGGCGGCTACCTTGCCTTTCAGCTTCTCCACGCGTGCCAGAGCATGAACGATCCGCCGAGAAAAATCAGCGCCTCGATGAAAAGCACGTGCAGGTGCGCGCCCAGGCGCGTCACCAGCCAGGCCGCGACCGCGCTGCCGGGGATGGTGGCCAGGCCGATCACCACGCCGGTCGCCGCCGCCTCGGCGTCGAGGAGGTCGAAGCGCTGGAAGAGCGCCGCCTTGCACAGGTCGAGCGCGATGGTGGTGAGCGCGTCGGTGGCGAGCACCGCCTGCCCGGTGAGGCCGGAGCCCAGCAGCAGCGACACCAGGATCACGCCCGTGCCGCTGGTGATGCCCGAGGCGAGCCCGAACACGCCCGATCCCGCGGCGAGCGAGGCGGTGCCGAAGACGATCGCTCGCGACTTCAGGAACCTCCGCACCGGGATGAACCCGATCACCAGGATGCCGAGGATCGTGCCCAGGGCGCGCGCGTCGAGCAGCGTGTAGATCCAGGTGCCGAGCACGAGGAAGGGGAGCGAGGCGACCATCACCACGGAGAGCGCACGCCGGTCGAGGCTCGCGCGGTAGAACCAGAAGCGCCCGGCATTGATGATCACCCCCGCCACCGCGAGGACGGGGATCACCGCCTTGACGCCGATGAACGGCACGAGCGCGGCGGTGAGGATGATCCCGGTGCCGAAGCCGCCCACGCCGCCGACCACTGCCGCGGCCAGCGCGAGCGCGGCCACCGCCGCGAGCGTGGGGCCGTCGAGGAGCAAGTCAGCCGCGCGGCACGGCGCGCGGCCGGCCTTCGCGGTCGATGGCGACGTAGGTGAGCGTCGCCTCGGTGACCTTGACCGTGGTGGGGTCGGCCGGGCGGCGCTCGGCGTACACCTCGACCGTCACCGTGATCGAGGTGGCGCCGATGCGCTCGACGTCGACGTAGAAGGACAGCACGTCGCCGATCTGCACCGGCTGCTTGAAGACGAATTCCTTCACCGCCACGGTGGCGACGCGCCCGCGCGCCAGGCGCGCGGCGAGCGTGCCGCCGGCGATGTCCACCTGCGACATGATCCAGCCGCCGAAAATGTCGCCGTGCTGGTTGGCGTCCGCCGGCATCGGCACGACGCGCAGCGCCGGGGTCTTGCCTTCAGGAAGCTTTTGCATTCAGGTAGTGCAGCGGGCCGCCGCGGAAGGGCGCGAAGCCGGTGCCGAAGATGAGCCCGGCGTCGATGAGGTCGGCGTCGGCGACGAGGCCTTCCTGCAGCACCTGGTTGGCCTCGTGGAGGTAGGGCTCGATCAGCGCCTCGATCAGCTCCTTGCCGTACGCATCGGGCTGGCCCTTCACGGCTCTGCCACCCTCGTAGCGGTAGATGCCCTGGCCGGTCTTCTTGCCGAGCTGGCCGAGCGCGACCTTGTTCTCGAGGGTCTTCGGCACGTCGGCCGGCGAGGAGACGTTCTTCGCGAGCGCCTTGCCGGCGGCGAGGCAGATGTCCAGGCCGACGGTGTCGGCGAGCTCGGCCGGCCCCATCGGCATGCCGAACGCCTCCATCGCCGCGTCCAGCGTCTCGGGCTTCATGCCCTCGTCCATCATGCGGAAGGCGTTCTGCATGTAGGGGCCGAGCACGCGGTTCACCAGGAATCCCGGCGAGTCCTTCACCGGCAGCGGCAGCTTGTCGATCTGCCGGACGAAGGCAGCCGCTTTTGTAGCAAGATTCTCACGGGTCTTTTCACCTCTAATTATTTCGACCAGCTGGAGCTGTGGCACTGGGTTGAAGAAGTGGATGCCCACCAGCCGCGAGGGGTCCTTCAGCGCGGTGGCGATGTCGGCGAGCTTGAGGCTCGAGGTGTTGGTGGCGAGGATGGCCTCGGGTTTTGCAATACGTTCCAATTCTGAAAACAGAGAACGCTTGGCCTCCAGGTTCTCGAAGATCGCCTCGATGATCACGTCGGCGTTGCGCGCGCCCTGCCCCGAGGCGTCGGGGATCAGCCGGTCCATCGCGTCGCGCTCGCGCCGCGGGTCGCGCAGGCGCCGCCTGAAGAGCTCCGCCGCGCGCTTCACCGCCGGCGCGATGCGCTCCGGCGTGGTGTCCTGCAGCGTCACGGTGAGCCCGCGCATGGCGCAGATCGCCGCGATGTCGCCGCCCATGACGCCGGCGCCG
>CBDDRQ010000202.1:0-4559 GCA_965233125.1 uncultured bacterium | reverse complement strand
CCATCATGTCGACGACGCGGCAGTCGCCGCACATCTGCAGCCGGCGCGTGCCGCCGGCGAACATCGAATGCCCGCCGAGCTTGCCCATCATGTTCTGCACCATCTGGCGCGTGCCGAAGGGCTTGCCGCAGCGCACGCAGTCGAAGGGCTGCGCCTCGTTGAGCACCACTGGCTGTTTGGCAAGAGACGTGAGTAAGAGGCGTGGCTCCAGGCTGATCGCATCCTCCGGACAGGTCGCTTCGCACAGCCCGCACTGCACGCAGTTCCTCTCGATGAAGCGCAGCGCCGGGGCCTCGGGCGAGTCGAGCAGCGCCGCCTCCGGGCAGGCGCCGATGCAGGCCTTGCACAGCGTGCAGGTGTCCTTGTTGACCTGCAGCGTGCCGAACGGCGCGCCGGAGCCCAGCTTGATCTCTTCAACTTTAGAAGAACTTTGTTGGAGCAAATGCTCGATAGCGAAATCGAGCGTGGTGCGCTTCTCGGGCGAGAAGTTGAAGCTCGCCGCACGCGCGACCGTGGCCGCCGGGGCCGTTTCCCACAGGAAAGAAGGATCGTCGATGACAGCGAAATGCTCGCCGGCGTAGCCGAGCGCCTGCAGGATCTGCTCGGCGTAGCCCATCTGCTTCTTCAGCGCCGCGACGTAGCCCTCGGCGGTCTTCTCGGTGACGAGCACGCGCACCTGGCTCGCGCCGTAGGCGATGGCGCCGAGCAGCAGGTCGATGCCGATCGACGCCGCATGGAAGCATTCGAGCGGCAACGCGCGCGCCGGCAGGCCCTTGCGCCGGCCGAGCGCGAGCAGCGCCGCGCGGCCTTCGCGCGCGTCGTGGAAGAGCACGCAGGCGTCCTTGCCGCCGGCCTCGCGATAGGTGCCGAGCATCGTCTTCAGGCGCATGCCGGTGTCGGGCATGCCGGGGTAGGCGTGGCGCATCGCGCCCGAGGGGCACACGGTGGCGCAGCCGCCGCAGCCGGCGCAGAGGTGCGCCTCCACCTTCACCAGGTCGCCGTCGGCGCGGATGGCGCCGCTCGAGCAGACGTCGATGCACTGGGTGCAGCCGGGCTGGCCGGAGCGGCTGTGCGCGCAGAGGCGCGAGACGTAGTCGAAGAACTTCGGCTTCTCGAACTCCCCCACCATCGCCGCCGCCTCGCGCGCCGCGAGCGCCTGCTCGAGCGGGTCGTCGCCGGGAGCGAAATAGCCCTGCGGCCGCTCGTGCGTGCGGATGAGCGGCTCGCGCGAAAGATCGAGCACGAGGTCGAACGATTCCGTTCTGGAAGTCTCGGCTCTTGAAAAGTCTATGGCGCCCACGGCGCCGCAGGCCTTCACGCAGGCGCGGTGCGAGCGGCACTTGTCCATGTCGATCTGGTAGCCGAAGTCGATCGCCTGCTCCGGGCAGGCGCGCACGCAGGCGTTGCAGCGCGTGCACAGCTCCAGGTCGATCGGGTTCTCCTGGCGCCACTCGAGCGCGAAGGCGCCGAGCCAGCCCGAGAGCTTCTCCACCTTTCCCGACCACACCGGGTACTTGCGCTCGAGCGGAAGCTCGCCCCTCCCGCCCGTGATCAATACGGAAACCTCCAGCTGCCCCGAGAGGCGCGCGGCCCAGTCGAGCGCCGCCGCCGCGGGACCGATGATGAGAAGCTGCCCGCCGGAGGCGAACTCGATCGAGGGCACCGGCTCGGCCTCGGGCAGCGCGGCCATGGCGATGAGCGCCGCCATCTTCGGCGTCGCGCGCGCGCCTTCGGCGGACCACCCTGCGGCCTCGCGCACGTTCACGAAGCGCACCCTGCCCTGCGCCTCGCCGGCGAGCTCGCCGAAGAGCGCCGCTTCCTGCGTGCAGGCGACGATGACGTCCTCGCCCTGCCCGAGCGCGGCCTGGAACGCGCCCGCGTCCTTGCGGCACAGCGCCTCGTGCACGCGGATGGGCTCGCCGCACTTCAACGCCGCGGCGAGCGCCTTGGCGTCGATCGCCAGGGTGCGGTTGCAGCTGCAGACCTTAAGTGTCTTTGCGTCCAGGCTCATCGGGTTCCGGTTTCGTCTCTTCGTGCTCGGCAAGTTTCTCTCGTTCGGCCAGGCGTGCTTTTTCCTCGTCCTCCTCGCGGAAGAGCACCGAGCGCGCGTGCTTGAGCGTCGCGAGCATCTCGGGCGGGATCGGCTCGCCGCCGGTCCAGTCGCCCGAGTAGGCCTCGTAGGGATCCTCGACGTTGAAATGCGGATCGCTGAAGAGCTTCTTCAGCGCCACGCGCCGCAGCGCGTCGCCGACCTTCGGGTGCATGAAGCCCCGGAAGTCGGACTCGCTCGTCAGGCTCTCCACGGGAGGCAGCGACGGCGGCTCCGGCTCCTGCGCCGGCACCGGCGCCTCGGGCTGCTCCGCCGCCTTTTCCGCCGCCTTTTCCTGTTCCTGCTTCAGCCGCGACCAGCGCGACAGGAACGCCTCCTTGTCCTGCGCCATCGCTAGACCCGGTCCTTCGGATGCAGGAAGGAGCGCGGCTTGATGCGCTTCTTGGGCTCGGGGCGATAGTTCTTCTCGACGTAGTCGCCGACCCAGGCGTAGATCTCGCGCGGCATCGCCACGCCGTCGACCGAGTGCCCGGCGTCGAGCCAGCGCCCCGCCTCGTTGAAGCTCGCGGTGACCTCGACCGGCAGCCCCTGCTCGCCTTCCATGCGCCACAGCACGAACACCCGCGGGTCGCTCGCCACCACGTTGAGGTAATAGCCTTCGGCCTCGTCGCGGTGCAGGGAGAGCTCGAACCCGGGATGGAGCCATTGCGTGGCGCCCTGCGCGTCGTCGACCAGCAGGCGCGCTTCGCCCGCGGTATCGCCGGCGAGCACGCTCCAGGGCTCCCAGATCCAGTCCGCCCAGGGGCTCTGCGCGGGGCGACGCCGCATCACGACTGCGATGGCATAGGTCGGATGCTTCATTTGCATGGGCCGACTATACCCCAGCAACGACCATGATCTTGGCGCGGTATTTGCAGCGCTGAGCGCACGCATACTCAGGAGATCAGAATGAAACTCACGATACTGGCAGCCGCGCTCGCCGCCATCGCCCTCGCCGCTTGCGGCGAGCAGCCGCCGCAGCCGCGGGTCGCGCCGCAGCCCGCGGCCGCCCAACCCGCCGCCGGCGGCGCGACGACTTCCTCATCCACTTCGTCGACGCCGGCCACGACGGAAGAGAGGAAAGACGGCACCAACCCGGTGCAGCAGCAGGTCGATCCCAAGGAGGCCGTGCAGCGCCGCGACTTCCAGCACCCGAACGACAAGAACGGACCGACGAGCCCGGAGACGCAGCCGAAGTCCGGCGGCTAGCCGAGCGCGATCGCGGCGCGGCGCAGTACCTCCCGGGGGGAGCGGCAGCGGCCCTCTGTTAAGATGATTTTGCATGGCGATCAAGGTCATCCCGATCCAGCCCGGCCGCGCGCCGGCGCCCGCCTTCGCCGGCGGCGCGCTGGCGGACACGCGCGGCCGGCCGATGCGCGACCTGCGCATCTCGGTGACCGACCGCTGCAACTTCCGCTGCGTGTACTGCATGCCGCGCGAGGTGTTCGACGCCGACCACAAGTTCCTGCCGCACAGCGCCATCCTCAGCTTCGAGGAGATCGCGCGCCTCGCCGGTGTGTTCGTCGGCCTGGGCGTGAAGAAGATCCGCCTCACCGGCGGCGAGCCGCTGGTGCGGAAGGATCTGCACAAACTGGTTTCGCTTTTGAAGAAACTACCTGCCGAGCTCACCCTGACGACCAACGGGTCCTTGTTGGCGAGACAGGCCCGGGCGCTGGCCGAAGCGGGGCTCGACCGCGTCACCGTCAGCCTCGACTCGCTCGACGAGGCGACCTTCCAGGCCATGAACGACGCCGACTTCCCGGTGGCGAAGGTGATCGAGGGCATCGAGGCGGCGGCCGCCGCGGGGCTCGGGCCGGTCAAGATCAACATGGTGGTGAAGCGCGGCGTCAACGACCGCGAGATCGCGGCGATGGCGGCGCGCTGGCGCGGCACGGGGCACATCATCCGCTTCATCGAGTACATGGACGTCGGCTCGACCAACGGCTGGCGGATGGACGACGTCATCGCCTCGGCGGAAGTGATCAGGAGAATCCATGAGCGCTGGCCGCTCGAGCCGATCGACCCGAATTACGCGGGCGAAGTCGCCGAGCGCTGGCGCTACAAGGACGGCGCGGGCGAGGTCGGCGTCATCTCCTCGGTGACGCAGGCGTTCTGCGCCACCTGCAACCGCATGCGCCTGTCGACCGAAGGCTCGCTCTTCACCTGCCTGTTCGCGCAGTCCGGGCACGACCTCAAGCAGCTGCTGCGCGCCGGCGCCTCCGACGAGGCGATCAAGAACGAGATCGCCGCGGTATGGCAGGCCCGGTCGGACCGGTATTCGGAGATTCGCACCCAGGAAACCGCGAAGCGTCCAAAAGTCGAGATGTCCTACATTGGCGGTTAAGAAGAAACCCGTCCTCACCAACGCGGCCCGCCCGGCGACGTTCGAGGTCGAGGCCTACAACGAGCGCGGCGAGATGGTGCCCACGGCGATCGCCGGCGAGCACCCGCTCACCCTCTACCTCGACAA
>CBDDRQ010000201.1:0-6871 GCA_965233125.1 uncultured bacterium | reverse complement strand
CGCATCGGCCAGGAGCGCTCGCGCAACAGGAGCGCGGTCAAGGTGTGGGACCAGCGCGAGTACCGCAACCTCGACGACTCGGTCGAGCTTGGCACGCGCAACATCAAGGTTGCCCTGAGAAGGCTGCGGAAATTCGCCCGGCAGGGCGCGCCCGACGAGTTCGATCTCGAAAATACCATTCATAACACCGCGAGAAAGACCTACCTCGACATCCAGATGCGTCCCGAGCGGCGCAACGCCATCAAGGTGCTGATGCTGATGGACGTCGGCGGCACCATGGACGAGCACATCAAGCTCGCCGAGGAGCTCTTCAGCGCCGCGAAGACCGAGTTCAAGCACCTGGAGTTCTTCTACTTCCACAACTGCCTGTACGACTTCGTGTGGAAGGACAACCGGCGGCGGCACTCCGAGCGCACGCGCACCTGGGAGCTGCTGCACAAGTACGGGCACGACTACAAGGTGATCTTCGTCGGCGACGCCACCATGAGCCCCTACGAGATCCTGCAGCCCGGCGGCTCGGTCGAGTACTTCAACGAGGAGCCCGGCGCGGTGTGGGTGAAGCGCGTCATGGACGTCTACCCGAAGTGCGTCTGGCTCAACCCCGAGCCCGAGGAGATCTGGGGCTACCGGCAGTCGATCGGCATCATGAAGGAGCTCGTGAACGAGCGCATGTTCCCGACCACGCTCAATGGCCTGGAACGCGCGATGAAGTTCCTGGCGAAGTAGGGACCGCGAAGGTGCCGCTGGCAAAGCAGAACGCCCCGCATCCGCAGGCGTTCCTGACCCTGCACGAGATCGTCGCGGCCGCGCGCGCCAACCTCGCCCCCGGCCCCTGGAGCTACCTGGTCGGCGGCGCCGAGACCGAGACCACGGTGCGGCGCAACCGGCAGGCGCTCGACAGCCTCGCCTTCCGGCCGCGGGTGCTGAGGGATGTGCGCCAGATTGACGTTTCAAGTATCTTTTTCCGGCAGAAAACCCGATTGCCGGTGATGCTTGCCCCCATCGGCGGCCTCGAGTCGTTCGTCGAGGGCGGCGCCGCCGCGGCCGCGCGCGCGGCGGCCGAATTCGGCGTGCCGCAGATGCTCTCCTCCGTGTGCCAGCCGGGGCTCGAGGAAACCGCCGCGGCGGCGAGGACGCTGCGCGCCTTCCAGCTCTACGTCCGCGGCGACGACGCGTGGGTCGACGACTGGGTCCGCCGCGCGAAGGACCACGGGTTCCACGCCTTCTGCCTCACCGTCGACGTCGCCCTCTACAGCCGGCGCGAGCGCGACCTCGTCGGGCGCTTCGTCAAGCCCTGGCGCGCCGGAGCGGCGCAAGGCGCCGGCTTCCAGGCTGCGCTCTCCTGGGACCACGTGAAGCGATTCAAGGACAAGCACGGCCTGCCGCTCATTCTCAAAGGCATCGCCACTGCGGAGGACGCGCAGCTTGCCCTCGAGCACGGCGTCGAGGTGATCTACGTCTCCAACCACGGCGGGCGCCAGCTCGACCATGGACTGGGGGCTGTTGCAGTTCTGCCTCAAATTCTGGAAGTTGTTGGAGACAAGGCGCAGGTGTGGGTCGACGGCGGCTTCATGCGCGGCACCGACGTGGTGAAAGCCGTCGCG
Organism: uncultured bacterium; assembly: GCA_965233125.1. Classification (GTDB taxonomy): domain Bacteria; phylum Pseudomonadota; class Gammaproteobacteria; order Burkholderiales; family SG8-39; genus SCGC-AG-212-J23. The sequence continues at coordinate 5,267 of CBDDRQ010000201.1, read as the reverse complement.
CTCGGCGCGCAGGCGGTCGGCATCGGGCGGCTCGCCTGCCTGGGCCTCGCCGCCGCGGGCGTCCCGGGCCTGGTGCGCACGCTCGAGCTGCTCGAGGAGGAGATCCGCACCTGCCTCGGCCTGCTCGGCGTCACCTCCTGCGCCGAGCTCACGCCCGCGCACCTCGCCGCCGCGGCCCCGGTGAACGCGCCCGATACCTTCAGCGCCTTCCCTCTCCTGCAGTAGGCTCAGCGCGTAGTAAACGCACCGCCGGTCGACACGGTCCCGGTCGTCGTCAGCGTCCCGCCCTGCAGCGTCGTGCCGCCGGGGGAAGTGATCTGTACGGCGCCGTTGGAGGTAAGACTGCCATTGATCAGGCCCGCCGCGGAGGAACCAGTGAGGCTGTTCAGCCCCGCGGCGCCCGAGGACGTGATGCTTCCTCCTGAACCGTTGAACGCGGAGCCAAAGCTGATGGTGTTGCTGGTGTTCAGGATGCTGCCCGGCAAGGCAAGCGCCGCGGCGCCCGACGTCACCGTGCCTGCGACTGGACCGGCGGCAGGAACGGCCGGCGCGGCGGCGCCAGGACGCAGGGGAGACGTGACGAGCGCCGGCAGCGGCGGCTCGCCATCCGTATTGGAGAGCCCTGGGGAATCGGGTGTCGGGGACCGTGCCAGCAGCACGCTCTCGGGATGAAGCGTGACCCGATCCGAGTCGAAGACCAGCACGCCGCCGTCGAGCACATTCGCTTCGCTCTGCGGCGAAGGCACCGCGGCGATCGAAATCGACCCGTCGGCATTCGCGATGAGGCGCGCGGCTTTCTTCGCCTGCAGCCCGGTGACGATGGACAAGGGGCTCGATGCGTCGAGGAGCGGGCCGAGGTCCAGCACCGCGTTTTCCGGCGCAGTCACGACGGTCCTGATTGCAGGATTGGCGGCGTCGATGAGTATCAGGCTCTTGCCTGGCGCAAGAACCAGTTCATTTCCTGCGAATGCGGAGGCGCACGCGAGCAAGGCGCCGATGGCGAAGCATCTGGATACGAGCACGATTTTTCTCCCTTGGCGAATTTTAGACGAGCGCGGCCGGGCAAACGCTGCTGTCAAAGAAAATCAGCTCTGTAGAAATTACCGGTCTGCTGGGTTAGTCTCGCCGCCGTGACGCCGCCCGCCTCCGCCGACTACCGCGACCGGATCCTCGCTGCGCTCGCGGTCATTACCGCGATGGGCGTCACGCCGTTCTCTGTCGGCAACTTCGTCAACGGCTACCCCCTCATCGGCGCGCTGTCGCTGCTCGTGGTCGTGGTCCTCGCGGTCGACGCCTACGCCATCTACCGCGGCCGGCGGCCGCCGCTGCCGCTCGGCGTCGCCTTTGGCTTCATCCTGGCGGGCATCGTCGCGGCGATCTGGCAGCGCGGCGTGATGAGCGTGTTCTGGGTATTTCCCGCGATCCTGCTGTTCCACTTCGTCCTCGCCCGCCGGCTCGCCAACATCTTCAACCTGGCGCTGGTGGGCGTGGTGGCGCTCGCCGCCTGGCCCGTGCTCGAGCCCGCTTTCGCGCTGCGCATCATCGTCGCGCAGCTGCTCACCATCGCCTTCGCCAACGTGTTCTCGTACGCCGTCGAGGCCGAGCAGCGCCGGGAAGCCGAGCAGCGCCGGCGGCTCGACCTGCTGGTGCGCGCCACGCAGGCCGGCTTCTTCGAATGGGAGCGCGCGCACAACGGCACGAGCTATTCCGGCCGCCTGAAGGAGATGCTCGGCCACGCGGCGGACGCCGACAGCTCGGGCTGGCCGCCCTTCTACCACTTCATCCATCCCGAGGACCGCGAGGCGCGCGTGCGGCTCTTCCAGGAAGGCGCGCGCTCGCGCGGCGAGCCCGGCGGGGTGCTGCGCCACGTGCCCGGCGGCCACCGCCTGCTGCACGCGAGCGGCGAGACGATCTGGGTGCACACCGAGGGCCTGTTCATGTACGGGCCGGACGGGCGCGTGACGCGCTACATCGCCGCGATGTACGACGTCTCCGAGCTGCAGCGCAAGAACGACGAGCTGCGCCGCGCGATCCAGGTGCGCGAGGACGTGGAGCGCATCGCCCGCCACGACCTGAAGACGCCGCTCAACAGCATCGCCTCGGTGCCGCGCCTGCTGCGCGAGCGCCGGGCGCTCGACGCGCGCGAGGAGGAGCTGCTCGGCATGGTCGAGGGCGCCGCCTATCGCATCCTCGACATGGTCAACCTTTCCATCGACCTGTACCGCATGGAGCAGGGCGAGTACCGCTTCAGCCCGCGCGCGGTCGACCTGCCGGGCCTGGTGGACACGGTGTGGCGCGAGGTGCGCGCGCACGCCGACACGAAGCGGCTGCAGCTCTCCAAGCGCTTCGGCGCGGCCGGCCTCGCCTGGGGCGAGCCGCTGCTGTGCTACTCCATCCTCGCCAACCTGATCAAGAACGCCGTCGAGGCCGCTCCGGAGGGCAGCGACGTCACCGTCGGGCTCGCCGCCGGGAACGAGAGCATCACCCTGAGCGTGCACAACGCCGGCGCGGTCCACGAAAGCGTGCGCGGCAAGTTCTTCCAGAAGTACGCGAGCGCCGGCAAGGCCGGCGGGCACGGCCTGGGCACCTACTCCGCGCGCCTGATGACGAGCGTGCAGGGCGGCGAGCTCGAGATGCGCACCACCGAGGACGCCGGCACCACGCTCACCCTGACGCTGCCCGCATCGGCCGCGCCGGCCGTGGGCGCCCCGCAGGAGACGGGCAGCGAAAGCACCGCTCCCCTGCCCGCCCTGCGCGTCCTGGTGGTGGACGACGACGAGTTCAACGTGCTCTTCATGCGCGCCAACCTGCCCTCGCCGCCGGTCAGCGTCGACGCGGCGATCAACGGGCGCGCCGCGCTCGAGGCGGCACGCGCGCGGGCCCCGGACGTCGTCTTCATGGACCTCGAGATGCCGGTCATGGACGGCTTCGAGGCGCTCGCCGCCCTGCGCCGCCTCGAGGCCGCGGCAGGCCGCAAGCCCGCCACCGTGATCGCCTTCTCGTCCTTCGACGACGCGGCGACGCGCCGCAAGTGCGCCGAGGCCGGCTTCGACGGGTACCTGACCAAGCCGGCGCCGCGCGAGCGCATCCTCGAGCTGCTCTCGCGCGCCGGCGGCGCGCCGGCGGGCGCGGACGCGGTCGTCATCGATCCGGACCTGGAGGCGAAGCTGCCCGCCTTCCTCGCCTCGCGCAGGGCGCTCGTGGGCGAGCTGGCGAAGGCGCTCGCCGACGACGACCGGCCCGCGGCGCGGCGCCTCGCCCACAAGCTCGCGGGCAGCCTCGCCCTGTACGGCTTCCACTGGGCGGCCGGCGAGGCGCGCCGCATCCACGCCGAGGTCGAGGCGGGCGAGCTCGCCCGGCTCGCGCCGCGTTGCGGCGAGCTCGGCCGGCACCTGGAGACCTTCGGACATGGACCACAAGAAAAAGCTGCTGCTCGTCGATGACGACGAAGCGGTGCTCGAGTACCTGGGCGTGAAGCTCGGGCGCGAGTTCGACCTGGTCGGCTGCGCGAGCGCCGAGCGGGCGCTTGCGCTGGTGCGCGAGCGCCGGCCCGACCTCGTGCTGTGCGACATCGACCTTCCGGGCATGGACGGCGGCGACCTGTCCGCCCTGCTCTTCGCCGACGCGCAGACGCGCGACATCCCGTTCCTCTTCCTCACCGCCCTGCTGGCGCCGGCCGAGCTGCAGGCGAAGGACCATCAGCTCGCCGGCCGGCGGGCGATCTCGAAGCAGGCCCCGATCGAGGAGATCGCGGCGCGCATCCGCGAGGCGCTCTACTAGCTCAGGCCGGCTCCTCGACCAGGCTGCGCGGCCCCGCCGGCGCGGTGTCGAGCTCGAAGTAGATGCGGCCGATCTCGCGCGCGTCGGTGGTCTCGACCTGGATCTTCCATTCGCCGGACTCGTAGTTGCCCTTGAAACCGAAGCCGCGGAAGCCCTCCTCGCGCCCGCCGACGATGCCGATCGGGATCGTGTCCTGCAGCGCCCAGCCGGAGGGCCGCCGCAGGTACCAGCGCAGATTCACCTGGTCGGCGAAGCGCGAGGGCGAGAAGACGCGGAAGAACACGTAGACCCGGTCGCCGGGCTGCGCGGCGAAGTGCTGGTCGCCGTTGTGCCAGAAGCGCCACCACGGCCGCTCGTGCGAGAGCCGGAAGCCCTCGGCGGTGCGCTCCACGCCGTGGTAGATGCCGATGTACGGGATCGACAGCGGCACCGGCGGGATGACGCGGAAGAGGTAGGCGGTGAGAAAGCCGAGCAGCACCAGCCCGAGCGGCACGAGGATGGCGCGCCGCGCGCCGCGCGCGCGCAGCCGCCAGCCGAGCGCCGCGAGCGGCGCGGCGCCGGCGAGCATCGACAGCAGGAACACGCCCAGGCCGATCGAGCCGACGAAGATCGGCACCACCGCGGCGGCGAAGCACAGCAGGCACAGCCCGAGCAGCGCGAACTTGAAGGGCAGGCCGAGCGCCTTGAAGCGCGGCAGCTCGTTGGCGAGCACGAGCAGCAGCAGGAAGGCGAGGAAGGAGAACGACACCAGCAGCGAGGAGCTCTTGAAGAAGAAGATGGCGTACAGATTGAGCAGCGCGCCGAGCAGGAAGTGCACGATGGCGCTGCGCCAGCGGAACCACCCGCCTTCACGCGGGGGCGTGCCCTCTTCCAGGAGCATTTGTGTCAAGGCGAAACCGATGACGGCCAGGTAGGCGGCCTGCTGCGCGATGGTGAACCAGGCGTCGATGCGCCCGACGGTGAGGATGTCGAAGACGAAGCCGGCGGCGAAGAAGGCGAGCGCGACGGCGCGCTCGTTCTGCGCATAGCGCAGCTTCAGCCTTTCAATGGTTGGAAAGCTTTCCGAATTCACGCTGGAACGCATTGACCCTGGAAAGATACGCGCGCAGGTCGTGCTCGCCGCAGCGCTGCCCGGGCGCGGGCCGGAAGCCCCGGCGCGCGAAAGCCTCGCCGGCCGTGGCGCCGCACAGATGAATGACTGCTGCGAGACCCTGCTTCTCCTTCAAAGACCCTTTTACGGAAGAAACGCTTGCGTCGAGAAACGCCGCGGTCATCTCGATGGCGTGGCTCGGCACGACGCGGAAGTAGAAGGCGTTGAACCAGCAGGTGCGCGGGTCGTACCAGGGGCCCGCCTCGACGCGCGTGTGGCGGTGGATGCACAGGCGCTTCGCGTCCTCGAACCTCGCGTCGGTGATCTGGTACATGCCGACCGCGCTGGACGCCGGGCGGTAGACCTCGATCGGGTTCCAGCCCAGGCGCCAGCGCCA
>CBDDRQ010000200.1:0-5589 GCA_965233125.1 uncultured bacterium | reverse complement strand
TCTGGGCCCCGGGTCGCCCCGGGGCTCAAGCCACCTACCCGCAAGCTTCGGCCGAGCCGGCCTCTCGTGCTTGCGCACTTCGCTTGCCTATTTGGTGTTGCTCCGGATGGAGGTTGCCGCGTTTCACCCCCCGGCTCCCGCGGGCTTGCGCCTGCGGTACGGATGAGCCGGAGACTCGTCTCTGTGGCCCTCTTCGTCGCGTCGCCGCGCCAGGGAGTTACCCTGCATCCTGCCCTGCGGAGCCCGGACTTTCCTCCATGCCGCCTGTCTTGCACGGCACAGCGGCTGCCTGGCCGACTCCCGCAGGGATTTTACTCCCTCGCGCCTCTGAAGAAGCGCGCATCTTCATAGAATGCCGCGCTCTCGCTCGCGGGCAGCCATTTCGGGTAGCCGAAGATCGGCAGCGCCGCGAGCTCGCGCGGGGTCGCGTCGGCCGACAGCTCGCGCAGCCAGCGCGCCGCGTGAGCGTCGGCGTCGCCGGCACGCGGGACGAAGATCGCCTTGCAGGTGATGCCCGGCCAGGGCTCGAGCGCCTTCTCCAGCACCGCGTGGCCGAGCACGAGCAGCCGCATCGAGGCGAGAACGCCTGGCCGCCGCTCCCAGAACAGAGTTTTCCAATCGTGCGCCCGCAGCAGCGCGTTGAGCGCCGCGTCGTCGCACGCGACCAGGGCGCCGCCCTCGTCGAGCAGCGTCAGCAGGTCGCGCAGCCGGCCGCGGCCGCCGCGCTCGTGCGGGATCGCCTGCGCGTGCATGGCGTTGATGCGCGCCTTGGTGCGCGGGAAGGCGAGCCAGGCAAGAGCGTTGAACCAGTCGTGCAGGCTGCCGGCGCGCGTGGCGACACGGCCGCTCTCGTACACGCCGATCTCGTAGTAGGGGTCGCTTGGCCCCGGCGGGACGAAGCGCACCGCACGGCCGCTTTCGGTCCGGATGCCGGCCGCCTCGGCGCAGGCGTTGAGCCGCTCGAGCGAATCGGCGCCGAGCCAGGGCCGCACCGCGTCGAAGACCGGATGCGCTAGGCGAGCTTCCAGGGAATCGACTCGCCGGCGCGCAGCGGCACCAGCCGCTCCGCACCGAAGGCGACCGTCTCCGGGATGCGCCATTCCTCGCGCACCAGCGTAATCGTGTCGCGGTTTTCGGGCAGGCCGTAGAAGCGCGCGCCGAACTCGGCGGCGAAGCCCTCCAGCCGCTCGAGGGCGCCGGCCTCCTCGAAGGCCACGGCGTAGAGCTCGATCGCGGCGTGCGCGGTGTAGATGCCGGCGCAGCCGCACGCCGCCTCTTTCGCGCTTTTCGCGTGGGGCGCGCTGTCGGTGCCGAGGAAGAACTTCGGATTGCCGGAGATCGCCGCCTCGACCAGGGCCTCGCGGTGCTCCTCGCGCTTGAGCACCGGCAGGCAGTAGTGGTGCGGACGGAAGCCACCGAGGAAGAGCGCGTTGCGGTTCATGAGCAGGTGGTGCGCGGTGATCGTAGCGGCGACGTTCTCGCCGGTCACTTCCACGTACTGCACGGCATCGCGCGTAGTGATGTGCTCGAGCACCACCTTGAGGCGCGGAAAGCGCTCGAGCGTCGGCCCGAGCGTCTCCTCGAGGAATGCCTTCTCCCGGTCGAACACGTCGATCGCAGGATCGGTCGACTCGCCGTGCACGAGGAGCGGCACGCCGAGCTCCTGCATGCGCTCGAGGGCGTGGAAGCAGCGCGAGAGCCGCGTCACCCCGGCGTCGGAATGCGTGGTCGCGCCCGCCGGATAGAGCTTGACGCCGTGCACGCGGCCCGAAAGCTTGGCGCGCGCGATCTCCTCGGGGGACGTGTCGTCGGTCAGGTACAGCGTCATGAGCGGCTCGAACGCCGATCCGTCGGGCAAAGCGGCGAGGATGCGCTCGCGGTAGTGCAGCGCCTGCTGCGTGGTGCGCACCGGCGGCTGCAGGTTCGGCATGACGATGGCGCGGCCGAAGCGCCGCGCGGAGTCGGCAAGCACCGACGCCATGGCCGCGCCGTCGCGAAGGTGCAGGTGCCAGTCGTCGGGGCGCTTGATCGTCAGCCGCTGCATCGGACGAATTCTACTTGGCGAGCTCCAATGCCTTGCGATAGAGCTCCCGGCGCGAAAGACCGGTGATGCGCGCCGCCATCCTCGCTGCCTCGCTCGGCGCGAGCGACTCGAGCAGCACACCGAGCACGCGCTCGGCGTCGAGCGCGGACGGCTCGCGCGCCTTGCCGGCGGCGAGCACCAGCACGAACTCGCCTTGCGCGCGGCCGGGGGCCGCCGCAAGCCAGGTCCGGGCCTGGCCCAGCGCCATGCGCGCCACTTCCTCGAACTTCTTGGTCAGCTCGCGCGCGATCGCGACCTCGCGGGCGGGCCCGAATCGGGCCTCGAGGTCCTCGAGCGTCGCGGCGATGCGGTGGGGCGCCTCGTACAGGACCAGCGGCCAGGGCAGATCGAGTCCCTGCAGGGCCTTGCGCCGGGCCGCGGGACTTGCTGGCAGGAACCCGGCGAACAGGAACCCGCTCGCGGGGAAGCCTGCGGCCGAGAAGGCCGCGGCGGCGGCGCTCGGCCCCGGGACCGGGCTGACGCGGATCCCGGCCCGGTGCGCCTGGGCCACCAGCAGCGCGCCCGGGTCGGAAAGCCCGGGCGTGCCCGCGTCGCTCACCAGCGCGACGTTCTTCCCGGCGCGCAGCGCCTCGGTCAGCTGCGCCGCCGCGGCGCGCTCGTTGTGCTCGTGGAGGGCCAGTGTACGCGCGGCGATGCCGTGCCGCGCGAGCAGCGTGCGGGTGGTGCGCGTGTCCTCGCAGGCGACGATGTCTGCGCCGCGCAGCACCTCGAGCGAGCGAGGGCTCGCGTCGGACAGGTTACCGATCGGCGTTGCCACCACGAACAGCGTTCCAGTCAACGGCGCACCCCCCATTGCCGTTAAGACTGCCATGAACAGCGAAGGGGCGCGAGCCGAGGACCTTTGCGCGGGCCTGCTGCGAGCCGCTGGCCTGAAGATCGTCGAGCGCAACTGGCGCTGCCGGCTGGGCGAGATCGACCTCATCGCCGAGGAGGGCCGCCTGGTGGTCTTCGCCGAGGTCCGCCTGCGCAGCAGCGGCGCGTTCGGCGGCGCCGCGGAGAGCATCACGGCGGCCAAGCGCGCGCGCCTGCTCGCCGCGGCGCGGCTGTACCTCGTCCGGCGTCCCGAGGCGCCTTGCCGCTTCGACGTGTTCCTGGTCGACGGGGCTCCTGCCAGCGTGCGCTGGATCCGCAATGCGTTCGGCGAATAGCGCTAGAATCGCGCCCGATGGGACACGCGGAACAGCATGCGGCGCTCGTCGCGCGCATCGCCGGCCACTTCGCCGAGAGCGCGAAACTCAAGCTCGACGCCGTCCAGGCGCTCGCCGACCCGATCGCCCGCGCCGGCGCGCTGATGGCGCAGGCGCTGCGCGGCGGCGGCAAGGCGCTCGCCTGCGGCAACGGCGGCTCGGCGGCCGACGCGCAGCACTTCGCCGCCGAGCTGGTGAACCGCTTCGAGACCGAGCGCGCGCCGCTCGCCGGCATCGCGCTCACCACCGACAGCTCCACGCTCACCTCGATCGCCAACGACTACGACTACCGGCAGGTGTTCTCGAAGCAGGTGCGCGCCATCGGCCGGCGTGGCGACGTGCTGCTCGCCATCTCCACCAGCGGCAACTCCGCCAACGTGCTCGAGGCGATGGCCGCGGCGCACGAGCTGGGCGTGCGCGTCGTGGCGCTGACGGGCAACGGCGGCGGCAAGATGACCGGGGCGCTGCGGGCGGACGACGTGCACCTGTGCGTGCCGCACAAGAACACCGCGCGCGTCCAGGAAGTGCATCTGCTCGTCCTCCACTGCCTCTGCGACGCCATCGACTTCCAGATGCTCGGGCCGCAGCGGTGAGGGCCGCGCTCGGGCTGGCCGGCCTGCTCGCGGCAGTCGCGCTCGCCAGCGGCTGCGCCGCGGTCGTGATGGGCGCCGGCGGGGTCGCCGCCGTGAACGCGCTCGAGGACCGGCGCACGGCCGGCTCGCAGATCGAGGACGAGGCGAACGAGGTGCGCGCCGTCCACCGCATCGCCGAGCGCTTCCCCGAAGGCGTGCACGTCAACATTACCTCCTTCAACCGGGCGGTGCTCCTCACCGGCGAGGTTCCCGACGCGGCCGCGCGCGATGCGATCGAGAAGATCGCGGCCGGGCTGCCCAACGTGCGCACCGTGGCGAACGAGCTCGAGGTGGCGGGCGTTTCGTCGATCACCTCCCGCTCCAGCGACTCGCTCATCACCTCGAAGGTCAAGGTGCGCCTGCTCGACGCCAAGCGCGTCTATCCGATGCACGTGAAGGTGGTCACGGAGGCTGGCATCGTCTACCTGATGGGCATCGTCACCGAGCAGGAAGGCAACGACGCCGCCGAGGTTGCCCGCACCACCGGCGGCGTGCGCAAGGTGGTGAAGGTCTTCGAGTACTGCAAGCCGACCGACGACGCCTGCCGCCCCCCGGCGCCGGCCTCCGCACCCGCACCGGCGCAGAAGGCCAGGCCTGGCGGCTAGCTTCGAGTCCAAGGTCCACTCGCCCGCGGAGCTGGACCGCTGGCTCGCGGCGCTGCCGCGCCCCCTCGTATTCACCAACGGCGTCTTCGACCTGCTGCACCGGGGGCACGTCACGTACCTCGCGCGCGCACGCGCGCTTGGGGCGGCGCTGCTCGTCGCGCTGAACACGGACGCCTCGGCGCGGCGGCTGGGCAAGGGCGCCGGGCGCCCGCTCAATCCCCTGGACGATCGCATGGCCGTGATGGCCGCGCTGGCGTCGGTCGACGCCGTGACGTGGTTCGATGAGGATACGCCCGAGGTGCTGATCGCCGCCTGCCGCCCGGAGGTGCTGGTGAAGGGCGGCGACTGGCCGCTCGAGCGCATCGCCGGGGCGCAAGGAGTGATCGCGCGCGGCGGCCGGGTGGTGTCCATTGCCTTCGAGCACGAGCGCTCCACGAGCGCTCTGGTGGAGCGGATCCGCGGCGCTAAAGCTTGAGCTCGAAGCAGATGCTTCCGGGCGTGGGCTGCGGAAGGTACGCCGCGGTTTCCCGGAAGCCGAGCGAGCGGTAGAGCGAGAGGGCCTCGCCCATCCTGGGCAGCGTGTCGAGCACGATGCGCGCGCAGCCTGCGTTTCGCGCGGCGTCGATGGCTGCCTGCGCGAGGCGCCGGCCGAGGGCGCTGCCGCGGCAGGCAGGCCGGACATAGAGCCGCTTCATCTCCGCGGTGGCCGGATCCAGGCGCCGCAGGCCGACGCACCCGGCCGGCAGGCCGTCCGCGCGGCCGAGGAAGAGCCGCCCGTGCGGCGGGCCGTATTCGCCCGGCAGGCCCGCCAGCTCGCGCTCGAAGCCCGGGAAGCAGCGGGGCTCGCCGACGGCGCCCGCGTACTCGAAAAAAAGCTCGCGCACGGCCGCGACGTCGGCCGGATCGGTGACTTCGACAACGCGGGCCATGTACCATTGTTCCATGCGCCTGCACCAGCTGAAAGTGGAGTACGACGCCGAGCAGGACCGCCTGCTGATGCTCGTGGCGGCGGCCGAGGGCGTCGAGCTGCGGCTCGCGCTGACGCGGCGCTTCGTCAAGCT
>CBDDRQ010000199.1:0-5988 GCA_965233125.1 uncultured bacterium | reverse complement strand
AGATCCTCTTCGAGAACCTGACGCCGCTGCACCCGGACGAGGCGTTCAAGCTCGAGCGGGACATCAAGGCCGAGGAGAACATCACCGGCCGCGTCATCGACATCGTCGCGCCGATCGGCAAGGGCCAGCGCGGCCTGATCGCCAGCCCGCCCAAGGCCGGCAAGGCGGTGATGCTGCAGCACATCGCGCACGCCATCGTCTCGAACCACCCCGAGGTGTCGCTGATCGTGCTGCTCATCGACGAGCGCCCGGAGGAAGTGACCGAGATGTCGCGCTCGGTGCGCGGCGAAGTGGTCGCCTCCACCTTCGACGAGCCCGCCTCGCGCCACGTGCAGGTCGCCGAGATGGTGATCGAGAAGGCGAAGCGCCTGGTCGAGCACAAGAAGGACGTGGTGATCCTGCTCGATTCCATCACCCGCCTCGCGCGCGCTTACAACACTGTCGTCCCTGCGTCGGGGAAAGTATTGACGGGGGGTGTAGATGCAAATGCGCTGCAGAAGCCCAAGCGCTTTTTCGGCGCGGCGCGGAACGTGGAAGAAGGCGGCTCCCTGACGATCATCGCCACCGCGCTCATCGACACCGGCAGCCGCATGGACGACGTGATCTACGAGGAGTTCAAGGGCACCGGCAACATGGAAATCCACCTCGACCGGCGCATGCACGAGAAGCGCATCTACCCGGCGATCAACGTCAACCGCTCGGGCACGCGGCGCGAGGAGCTCCTCATCGAGGCGCCGATCCTGCAGAAGGTCTGGGTGCTGCGGAAGCTCCTGTTCCCCATGGACGAGCTCGAAGCCGCCGAATTCCTCATCGACAAGCTCAAAGCCACCAAGTCGAACGCCGAGTTCTTTGATTCGATGAGAAGGGGTTGATTTAAGTTTTTTAGTAGACTTCCCTGGTTTTCCTGGAGGGGAGGGAAACCAGCCTTGCTCGACACCACCCGTCGAGTAGCGACACCCGAGGGGATCGAACTCACGCTGCATCTCGCCGGGCCGGTGCCGCGCGCGCTCGCCTGGTCGATCGATTTCGTCCTGCGCATCGCCGTGGTGCTGATCGTCGCGATGTTCGCGCCGCTCATGGGCAAGGCGGGCATGGGCGTGGTGCTGCTCACCGCGTTCTTCGTGGAGTGGCTGCTGCCGGCGTGGTTCGAGGCGAGCTGGCGCGGCCAGACCCCGGGCAAGCGCGCCATGGGCATCGCGGTGCTGAACGACGACGGCACGCCGCTGCGCTGGCCGGCGGCGCTCACGCGCAACCTCCTGCGCGCGGTCGACTTCCTGCCCTTCCTCTACGGCGTCGGGCTCGCCGCGATGCTCGCCAACCGCGACTTCAAGCGCCTGGGCGACCTCGCGGCGGGAACGGTGGTGGTCTACCAGCTGGACAGGGAAAGGATCCAGCGCGCGATCCCCGACGTCGCCCCCGTCGTCCCGCCGGTGGCGCTCTCGCTTGAGGAGCAGCGCGCGCTGCTCGAGCTCGCCGAGCGCGCGGGCAGCCTCACGCGCGAGCGGCTGGAGGAGCTCGCCGAGCTGCCCGCGCCGCTCGTGGGCCGGCTCGCGGGCGAGCGCGCGGCGGTGCGCCTGCTAGGCATGGCGAGCCACATCGCGGGACGCGAATGAGGCAGCGCGCATTCGAGGCGGCGCACACGCAGGAGTGGAGCGCGCTCGAAGCCTTCCTCGAGGGCAAGCCCGCCTTCGACGCGGCGGAGTTTCCGCTGCGCTACCGGCGCCTGTGCCAGAGCCTCGCGCTCGCCGCCGACCGGCACTACAGCCCCGAGCTCGTCGATCGCCTCAACCGCCTCGCGCTGCGCGGGCACCACGTGCTCTACCGCAACCGTCGCCGCCAGTCGGGCCGCGTGCTGGAATTCCTCGCCTCGGGCTTCCCGCGCCTGGTGCGCGCGGAGTGGCGCCTGGTCGCGGCCGCGGCGCTGCTTTTCTTCGGGCCGCTCGCCGGCCTGATCGCGGCGCTGCAGGTGTACCCGGAGTTCGTGCACTACCTGCTCACGCCGGGGCAGATCGCGCGCTTCCACGAGATGTACGACCCGGCGAACCGGCGCATCGGCACGCTGGAAGCCGACCACAGCGTGCTGATGTTCGGCTTCTACATCTGGAACAACGTGCGCATCGGCTTCCAGACCTTCGCCGGCGGGCTGCTCGCGGGCGTGGGCACCGCGTGGTTCCTCGGAGCGAACGGCATCGTCATCGGCGCGGTGGCGGGCTACCTCACGCAGGTCGGCTACAGCGAGACCTTCTGGTCCTTCGTCGCCGGGCATTCCTCGCTCGAGCTCCTCGCCATCGTGCTCGCCGGCGCCGCCGGCCTGCGCCTGGGGCTCGCGGTCATCTCCCCGGGCAACCTTTCGCGCAAGAGCGCGCTCATGGCCGCGGCGAAGCCCGCCGTGCGCCTGATGTACGGGGCGGCGCTCATGTTCGGCGCCGCGGCGTTCGTCGAAGCGTTCTGGTCGCCACTGATAGAGGTGCCCTTCAACATCAAAATAATCGTGGGTATTTCGGGGTGGGCCCTCCTCCTCCTCTACTTCGCCTTCGCGGGGCGCGCGCGTGCAGCCCGCTGACATCGCCATCGCGCTGCGCCGGCGCTCGCCGTGGGAGGCGATGGACCTGGGCCTCTCGATGCTGCAGCGCTGGTGGCGCCTCGTGTACGCGCCGCATCTCGTCGTCGCGGCGCTGGTGGGCGCCGCCGCGTTCGCCGCCGGGTGGTGGCTCGAGCGCCCCTGGGTGGCGCTCGTCCTCATCTGGTGGCTCAAGCCGCTCAACGACCGCGTCGTGCTGCACGTGCTCTCGCGCGCCGTGTTCGGCGAGCGCCAGGGCACGCGCCAGGTGCTCGCGCAGGCGGGGCAATGGCTGCGCACCGGCCTCGCGCCCTACCTGCTCGCGCGCTGGTGGCCCGACCTGGCGCGCTCGTTCTACCTGCCGGTGCGCCAGCTCGAGGGGCAGCGCTATTCGCAGGCGCGCGCGCGCAAGTCGCAGCTCGGCCGCCGCGTGCACGGCTACGCGGTGTGGCTCACCCTCGTCTGCATGCACTTCGAGGTGGTGCTCTACTGGTCGCTCAGCCTGGGCACCGGGCTCCTCATCCCGGCCACGGCGAGCGAAGGCCGCGACTTCTTCGCGAGCCTGCAGAGCGGCGACGTATGGACCTGGGCCGACGTCGCGGCCTACGCCTTCGCCGTGGCGCTCCTCGAGCCCTTCTACGTCGCCGCCGGGTTCGCGCTCTACCTCAACCGCCGCAGCGTGCTCGAGGGCTGGGACATCGAGGTGTCGCTGCGCCGTATCGCCGAACGGCACGCGGCGGCGATTGGGGCAGTACTTATTTCGATTTTCACGGGAATTTTTTTCTTTCCGGAAACTGCATTTGCCCAGAAAGATCCCAAGCAGGAAATCGCGGAAGTCCTGAAGGCGCCCGAGTTCCCGCACGAGCGCGACACCACGAAGCTGCGCTGGCGCAAGCCCTGGGAGTCGAGCGAGCGCGAGCCCGCGGAGCGGCGCGACCTGGGCTGGCTCGGCGCGCTCGGCCAGGCGCTCGCCGACGGCGTGCGTGTGCTCTTCTGGATCGCCGCAGCGGCGCTGCTCGCGTACGCGCTGTGGTGGGCAGCGCGCCTGCTGCCGCGCGGCGCGGCGCCGCCCGCCGAGCCCTACCGGGCGCCCGAGTCGCTCTTCGGCATGGCGCTCGCGCCCGAGAAGCTGCCCGCCGACGTCGCCGCCGCCGCCGCGGCGCTCGCCGCCGAGGGGAAGCTCCGCGAGGCGCTCAGCCTGCTCTACCGCGGCGCCCTCTCCGACCTCGTGCACCGGCGCGGCGTGATGCTGCTCGCGAGCCATACCGAGAACGAAGTGCTTTCGCTTTCCCCCGCGGAGAAGAGCAGTTACATGAAAGAGCTGATCGGCCTTTGGCGCCATTGCGCCTACGGGCGCCACCAGCCCGGGCGCGCCGAGGTCGAACGCCTCGCGCAGGGCTTCCGCGGGTTCGTCGCCGGATGAAAGGGCGCCACCTCATCGCCGCCGCGCTCGTCATCGCCGTCGGTGCGGGCGGGTACTGGCTCTACGATGGCTTCGAGCGCGTGCCGGCGAAGGAGTGGGTCGGGGCCTCGGGCGAGGCGCGCCTGAACCCGTTCCTCGCGGCCGGGCGCTTCGCGGTGCGCATGGGGATGCGCTCGCGGGAGCTGCGCTCGCTGCCGCAGCTCGACGCGCAGGCGCCGAACGGGGTGCTGCTCATGCCCAACCAGCGCCAGGCGCTCGATGCCCAGCGCGTCGCCCGCCTCCTGAAGTGGGTGGAAGCCGGGGGCCACCTCGTCGCCGAGGCCGAGCTTCCCGGCGTCGCCGATCCGCTGTTCGACGCGCTCGCGGTGGCGAGGCAGGCCGGGAGCGTTCTTGCGAAGCCGCAGCCGGTCGAAGTGCACGGGCGCAAGCTCGCGGTGGGCTTCTTCGACGCGGTGGCGCTCAAGCCCAAGCTCGCCGACGCGCCGCGGCTGCGCGGCGGCGACAAGGTCTACTCGTTCGGCAAGGGCAACGGCGCCATCACGCTCGCGAGCTCGCTGCACTTCGCGCGCAACGCCCAGATCGGCCAGCACGACAACGCCGCGTTCCTGTGGGCGCTCGCGACGCTCACGCCGGCCGCCGAGCTGCGCGTGTACTTCCGTCCCGAGCGGCTCTCGCTGTGGGACTTCCTCGCGCAGAACGCGCTGCCGGCGCTCGCCGCCGCCGCGGCGCTCCTCCTCGCGTGGCTCTGGCGCATCGCGCCGCGCTTCGGCCCGGTGCCGCCCGACGCGCCGCCGGCGCGCCGGCGCCTGCTCGACCACCTGCGCGCGAGCGGGCGCTACTTCTGGGCGAACGGGTTGCGCAACCGCCTGGTGGTCGCGGCGCGCGACGCGGCGCTGCGGCGCCTCGCGCGCGCGCAGCCCGACTTCGCCGTGGCTTCGCAGGCGGAACGAGCTTCACGCCTGGCGTCTTTAATAGGAATTTCAAGTGAAGAGGCGGCGAAGTTCCTCGGCGCCGGCGGCAACCTGCGCGGCGCCGACTTCATCCGCGCCACCCGGCACGCCCAGCGGATCCACAGCGCATTGGAGAAAGGCGACAAATGACGACCAGCCCAGAGCAGTTTGCCCAGGCCGCGAAGGTGGCCGCCGCGATGCGCGCCGAGATCGGCAAGGCGCTGGTCGGGCAGAAGGAGGTGATCGACGCGGTGCTGTGCGCGCTGCTCGCCGGCGGCCACGTGCTGGTGGAGGGGGTGCCGGGCCTGGGCAAGACGCTGCTCGTGCGCGCGCTCGCGCGCACCATCTCCGGCAGCTTCGGCCGCGTGCAGTTCACGCCCGACCTGATGCCCGCCGACGTCACCGGCCACACGCTCTACGACCCGAAGAGCCAGGGGTTCACCACGCGGCGCGGGCCGGTGTTCGTGAACCTGCTCCTCGCCGACGAGATCAACCGCGCCCCGGCGAAGACGCAGGCCGCGCTGCTCGAAGTGATGCAGGAGGGCCAGGTGACGATCGAGGGCCAGGCGCACCTGCTCGAGCCGCCCTTCATGGTGCTCGCGACGCAGAACCCGATCGAGCAGGAAGGCACCTACGCGCTGCCGGAGGCGCAGCTCGACCGCTTCCTCCTGAAAGTGAAGATCGACTACCCGAGCCAGGCCGACGAGATGGCGCTGGTGCGCCACGTCACCGACGGCAAGGTCGGCGACCGGCTGAACGACGAGGCGGTGGCGAGCCTGGTGAAGCCCGCCACCGTGGTGACGCTGCAGTCGATCGCCGCGAGCCTGCGCACCGACGACGCGGTGCTCGACTACGCCATCCGCCTGGTGCGCGCCACGCGCAGCTGGGCGGGCGTGGTCGCCGGCGCGGGGCCCCGCGGCGGCATCTCGCTCATGCGCGCGGCGCGCGCCGCGGCGCTGCTCGAGGGGCGCGACTTCGTCACCCCCGACGACGTGAAGAAGATGGCGATCCCGGCGCTGCGCCACCGCATCCAGCCCTCGCCCGAGCTCGAGCTC
>CBDDRQ010000198.1:0-29166 GCA_965233125.1 uncultured bacterium | reverse complement strand
GTCGTCACCTTCCATGCCAGCCAGAAGCTGAAAGCCATGGTCGAGAAGGCCCGCCATGGAGCCAAGCCGCAGGAAAGCTGACCTCCCGCCGATCCCCGCCAAGCGCTACTTCACCATCGGTGAGGTGAGCGAGCTCTGCGGGGTGAAGCCGCACGTCCTGCGCTACTGGGAGCAGGAGTTCACGCAGCTGAAGCCGGTGAAGCGCCGCGGCAACCGCCGCTACTACCAGCACCACGAGGTGCTGCTCATCCGGCGCATCCGCGAGCTGCTCTACGAGGAAGGCTTCACCATCAGCGGGGCGCGCAACCGCCTGGACAACAACCGCCTCGAAAGCCCCGCGCCCGCACCCGAGGAAAGGCCCGAGCAGCCCGCGCGCAACGGCCGCCCCGTGCCCGGCGCCGGCGTCGACCTCGCCGCGATCAAGCGGGAGCTGCGCGCCGTCCTCGACCAGCTGCAGAGGTAGAATCCAGTCATCTCCGTGTAGCGCAGCCTGGTAGCGCACGTCCTTGGGGTGGACGGGGTCGCGAGTTCAAATCTCGCCACGGAGACCATACGCTTTAGCCCTCGCGCTGCATGCGCTTCCGGCGGGCAATCTCACGTTCGCTGGGGGAATCGGGCGTGGTGTCGCCAATCCTGATCTCACCCTCTCGCTCGTAATGGCCGACGATCAGGCCATTTGCAGAGACGCGGGACCTGGTCAGCTTGAACGAATGCGGCGCCGCGCCCTCGGCGAACAGCTTTTTGCCGCCGCCAAGCACGACCGGCACCGTGAAGATGCGCATGGCGTCGACCAGGTCGTTGGCGAGCAGCGCATGGACGAGTACGGTGCTGCCTTGGGTGACGAGATTCGGGCCGTCTTCCTGCTTCAGGCGCTTCACGTCGGCGATGTCGCGCAGGAGGACCGAGCCCGCCCAGCTTGTATCGACCTCACCCGAGCGCGAAACGGCGTACTTCCTGATGCCGTTGAACAGCTTGGCGATGCCGCCATGGGGAGCGTCTTCGTCCTGATAGGGCCAGTACGCGGCGAAAATCTCGTAGGTCCTGCGGCCGAGCAGGAGGTCGAATTTTTCCTTGAAGAGGTGGTCGAGCTCTTCGCCGAACGCTTGATCGAAATAGGGCATCACCCAGCCGCCGAACCTGAAGCCCTTGGTCGGATCCTCGGTCGGCCCGCCGGGTGCTTGCATGACGCCATCCATGGAAACCATGGCGCCGACGATGATCTTCCGATGGGTCACTTGCCTTCGCCCTGCAGGAATTCGATCATCGCCGCGTTGACTTCGCGTGGCCGCTCCTGCTGGGTCCAGTGCCCGCAGCCGGGCAGGATGATCGTGCGGCGCAGCTGCGGGACGAAGGTCTTCAGGTTCTCGACCATCTCCTTCGCGCCGGGGAAGGCGAGCACGAGGTCGCGCTCGCCGGCCACGAAGAGCGCGGGGACCTGCACCTGCGCGCGCGCCCAAGGCGCGAGCAGCTCCCAGTTGCGGTCGATGTTGCGGTACCAGTTGAGGCCGCCGGCGAAGCCGGTACGCGCGAATTCCTTTGCGTAGAAATCCAGGTCTGCCTCGCTGAGCCATGCCGGCAGCGCCGTCGGCTCGGGCATGCGTGACAGCCAGCCGCCCTGGCGAGGGACCATCGTCACGAGAGGGTTCACTTCCTTGGTCGGCGTACGAAGCACCATGCGCAGCGTGCGGCGCGGGTCGCGGCCGAGCTCGGCCTCGGCGACGCCGGGCGCCTGGAAGTAGAGCTGGTAGAACACCGCCTCGTCGGTCTGCGGCATGACGCTCGTCGGGCGCCTGCTGCCGCGGGGCCGGAACGGCACGCTCAGGGCCATGACGGCGCGGAAGCGATCGGGGCGAAGCAGCGCCGCGTGCCAGGCGACGGGCGCGCCCCAGTCGTGGCCGGCAATGACTGCCGTGGGCGCTTCCAGCGCGTCGAGCAGGCCGACCATGTCGCCGACCAGGTGGAGCAGGGTGTACTTCTCGATCTCGGCGGGGCGATCGGTCTGGCCGTAGCCGCGCATGTCCGGCGCGACGGCGTGAAAGCCCGCCGCCGCGAGCGCGGCGAGCTGGTGGCGCCACGAGTACCACGACTCCGGAAAGCCATGGCAGAGCAGGACCAGCGGCCCCTCGCCCTGCTCGGCGATGTGCATCCGGATGCCGTTGGCCTCGACGAAGCGGTGCGTGAACATTGAGGATGGCATTACACCACCGCCGGGGTCAGTCCCAGGAGAAGCGGTAGTAGAGGCCCCAGCCGCTGGTCGTGCTGCCGGCGGCGGTGCTGCCGGTCTCGGCGCGCAGCGACCAGCGCTGCGAGAGCGCGTAGTCGAGCTTCACCAGGTTCGAGGCGACCGCGCCCAGCCCGCGCTCGTAGCTCACGTAGGCGCGGTCGGACAGGCGCTTGCCGAGCGCCACGACGCGGTCCTGCACTTCGCCGGTGCCGCGCAGGCTGACCTCGTCCAGGCCCACCGAGCGCGCGAGCCGCCGATCGAGAGGCATCGCGTCGCCGCTCGCGAGCAGCGCGCCCGCGGCCGCCTGCAGCAGCCCGAGGTCGGCCTGGCTGGCGTCGCCGCTCGAGCGCCCCAGCACCAGCCACGAGAGGCGCTCGCCCTCGGGCACCGGGGGCTGCGACACGAGCTGCACGCGCGGCGAGCGGGCGGTGCCGCTGATCTGCACGCCCGCCTCGACCGCCTGGTTGCGCCGCCAGGCCGTTACCTGCAGCGCGGGATTGTCGAGCGGGCCGTCGAAGATCAGCGTGCCCGGATCGACCTCGAGCGTCTGGCCGTAGGCGAGGAACGTGGCGTTCACCGCCCGCACCTCGCCGTAGGCGCGCAGCTCGCCTTCCTTGTTCGTCTGCAGCTGCACGCGGCCGGTGAGCCTGCCGTCGAAGCCCTGCGCCTGCACGGTCAGCGCGTCGCCGAGGTCGAGGATGAGATCGAGCGCGAGCGGCAGCCGCACCGGCGCGCCGTCGCGCTCCGGGCGCTCGCCGACGATCACCACGTCGTCGCCGAGCTGCGGCAGGCGCTCGCGCTGCACGCTGATGTGGCCGCGGTCGGCGCGCAGCTCGCCCACCAGGGACAGGCGCTTGCCGTCGAACTGGGCGCTGCCCCCGCCCGAGGCCACCAGGCGCATGTCGGGGCGCTCGAGCACCGTGAAGTTCTTCGCCTGCCATCTCAGCGTCGCCGCCGACTCGGCGAAGCGCAGCGGCAGCACGCCGCTCGCGGTGATGTGCCCCTCGCCGCCCTGGATGGAGAGCGTCTCGACGCGCAGCGCGTTTCCTTCCAGCACGGCGCGCAGCTCGCCGTTGCGCAGGTAGACGCCCTGCGCCGGCCACTCCAGGCGTATCGCCTCGCCCGCGAGCTTGCCGCTGACGGAAGGCTCGCCCAGCGTGCCGCCGCCGGAGAGCTCGGCGCTCACCCGGCCGTCGAAGCGCACTTCCTCGAGCAGGCCCTGCGTGAGCGTGCCCAGCCCGGCGAGATCGGCGCGGGCGCGCCAGGCGAGCGGCGAGTCCCGCCCGTAGCCCAGCCCCGCCGCGCCGGCGAGCGGCGAGATTTCGGCGTGCAGCGTGGCGTTCCCGAAGCGCGAGGCGAGCGCGCCCCTCGCCGCGAGACGGCCCTCGGTGAAGCGTCCTTCGAGCGAGGCTTCGCGAAGCTCGAGCGCGACCCCGTCGAAGGACAGGTCGCCGCCTGCGCGGCGCACCTCGAGCGTCCCGTGCAGGCGCGGCGCGGCGGTGAGCGACCAGGCGCCGTCGAGCAGCAGGGCGCCGCCCACGCGCTGCGCGAAGCCGGTCAAGGCGACCAGCCACTGCGCCGGCAGGCCGCGGAACTCGCCCGCCGAGACGAGCTTCTGCGGCTGCCATCGCAGCGACTCGACGAGGAGCCGGCCTTCGCCGAGCTTCGCCTCGAGGCGGCCGAGCTCGACCTGCGCGCGGGAAGCCTGCAGAGGGGCGGGCGCGGTCAGCGCCAGCGGGTAGGTGCCCTCGTTGGTCAGCGACAGGAGCTCTCCCGCCCAGCCGCGCGCGCCGAGCCAGCCGCCGCGCAGGCGCGCCTGCAGCGCGATCTCGGGCGCGCGGGCGAAGAGCTCGATCTCGTGTTGCGACAGGCGGCCCGCGAAGCTCGCGCGCAGCTCGCGCGCCTGCAGTCCTCCCGGAAGGCGCAGTGCCTCGATGCGCGCCGATGCTGCGGCCTCGGGATCGCGCCAGTGCCCGGAGAGGGTGCCGCTCGCCTCGAGCGTCCCGGCGAGCTCGGCCGCGACATCGGCCAGCCGCGGCACTTCGAGCTGCCACGCCATCTCGTCTCCCGGGCGGCCGAAGGCGCCGCGCACGCGCGCGTTCGCGCCCCCGTAGCTTGCCCGCGCGTCGGCGCGCGCCACCCGGTCCCTGGCGACGCGCGCACTTCCGGTGCTCTCGAGCGCCTGGCCGGCGAGCGTGCTCTCGCCCAGCGTCCAGGTGAGATCGGCGCCTTCCGGGGTGCCGGCCGCGGCGATCGACGCGTTGAGCACGCCTTGCGGGTAGTCGCCGAACGCCGCCGGGTCGAAGCCCGCGAGCTCGAGCTTGGCCTCGAAGCGCAGGCCGTCGAGGTGCAGCCTGCCGCTGCCGCTCAGCTCGCCGCCGCGCGCCCTGGCGCGCAGGCGATGGATGCCTACGGCGTTTCCCCTGCGCACGAGCTCCGCCTCGACGCTCACGTCGTCCTGGGAGAGCCGCCCGCGCAGCGCCTGCGCATCCTTCGCGAGCTCGACCTGCAGCGGCCCGTCGAGCCGGGTGGCGCGCAGCGAGGAGCGGATCGCGCGCAGGTCGATGCCCGAGGCGCGCAGCTCGGCGCGCGCGCTTTCGCGGCCGAGCTCGCCCTTGCCTTCGAGCCTGCCGCCGCCGCCGAGCACGACGAGGAGGCGCTCCAGCGTCGCGCTTTCGAGGTCGCGGCTCGAGAAGCGCGCCTCGATGCTCTCCACGGGGATCTTTTCCTCGTCGAGCGGGCCTTGCGCGGCGTTGGCCGCGGAGAGCGTACCTGCCAGGGCGCCGCCCGCGGCGGCCTTCGCGTCGATGCGCGCCGAGATCGCGGTGCGCGGCAGCGCGGCGTCGAAGCGCGAGAGGTCGACCGGGCCGCCTTGCGCCTCGATCGACTCGATACGGGGCTCGCTGAATGCGCGGATGACGGCTTTACCCTTTGCCGGAATGCCGGCGACCGTGAGCGCGGCCGAAGCCTCGAATCTTTCGAGGGATCCGCTCAGCGTGAAGCTCGCCTCGAGCGGGAAGCGCTCGTCCGCGCGGCGGAAAGATCCTTCGGCCGACAGCTCCCGGTCGAGCCGCAGGTGCGACAGGCGCACCTCCTGCAGCGAATGGCGCTCGCCCTCCCGTACGAGCTCGAGGCGATCGACAGCGACGTTGCCGAGCGCGATGGCAAAGGGCAGTGCGGGTGCCGAGGCCGGCTGCTCCGCGGCGCCCGCGTGCAGCATGATCTCTATCGAGGCGGCTTCCAGCGGGTCGAGCGAAAGCCTGCCGCCGAGCGCCGCCAGCAGGTCGGCCCGCGCATGCAATGCACGGCTTTCCAGCTTGAATCCTTCTCCCTCGTAGGCGAGCCGGGCGATCCGCACCGAGCCGGCGAGCGCTCCGCTCGCGCCCTCGAGCGCGAGCCTGCCGCCGGAGGCGGCCTGCGCGCGCTCGAGCGCCCAGCGCAGCCCGCCCTCGGTGCCGACCAGCCATGCCGCAGTCCCAAGCAGAAGAACTACGAGGAGGAGGAACAGCAGGCCGGCGCGGGTGAGCCACTTCATGTCAGAAGCTGTATCCCACCGAGAAGTGCAAGCGGAACGAGCCGACTTCCTCGCCGTAGGCGAGGTCGGCGCGGATCGGCCCGATCGGGGTGCGAAAGCGCGCGCCGAGGCCCACGCCCACGGCGGCGTTGAACTCCACGCCCTTGTCCCAGGCGTTGCCGGCGTCGACGAAGGCGGCTACGCCCCAGTTCTCGCGCACCCAGTGGATGAGCTCCACGCTGCCCACCGCGAGGCGCCGGCCGCCGAGCACCGCCTCGCCCTCGCGCACGCCCAGGCTCTCGAAGGCGTACCCGCGCACCGTCTGGTCGCCGCCGGTGCGGAAGAGGAAGCTGGTGGGAATGCCGGTGCGCGCCTGGGCGATGACGCTGCCCGCCTGGCCGCGCAGCAGCAGGTCGTTCGCGCGGCCGAGCGGGAAGAAGAGCGACGCGCTCGCCACGGCGCGCAGGAACTGGCGCGTCGAGAGCTCGGGCGGCGCGCCCCCGAGCTCGAAGGAGCCGAGGTAGCCCGAGCGCGGCGAGACGAAATCGTCGGTGCGGCTGAAGGTGTGGCGGTAGCCGAAGTACAGCGCCTGGCGGTTGTCGGTCAGGCCGCCGGCGACCTGCTGCTCCTCGAGGTGCCCCGAGACGATCAATGCCGAGGGCTCGGCCTCGCGGCCGAAGTTGTGGGCGAGGCCCGCGGCGAGCTCGCGCGTGCTTTCGTTCTGGATGTCGGTCTGCCGCGCGCGCGCGAACAGGCTGTTCCAGCGCGCGCCCGGCCGCGGCGGCAGGTCGAGGTTGAGCTGCAGGTTCTGCACCTTCTCGTCGAGGACCAGCGCGCTCTTGAACCGCCACGCGTCGTCGCGCAGGTCCTGGTTGCCGTAGCGCAGCTCGAAGCGCGGGCCGGCGTCGGTGGTATAGCCGATGCCGGTCTCGACGTTCTGCGAAGGCGCCTCGAGCACCGCGACGCGCAGGGTCGCGGCGTCGGCCTCGTGCGGCTGCGCGTCGATGTCCATCTGCACGCTCGCGAAATAGCCGGTCTCGAGCAGGCGCCGCTGGTAGAGCAGCAGCTTGTCGCGGTCGTAGGGCTCGCCCGCGCGCACCGGGCTCAGGTTCTCGATCACCGCGTCGGGGTAGCGCCGGTTGCCGCTCACGCGCAGGGGTCCGAAGCGGAACGGCGGGCCGCTCGCGATGTCGACGGTGAGGGCGGCGCTGCGCGACTGCGGATCGACGAGGGCCTCGCTCTGGGCGACGCTCGCCCCCGCGTAGCGCCAGCGTGCGAGCTCGCGCACCGCGACGCGCTTGGCATCCTCCCAGTCGGCCTGGCGGAACGGCTGGCCGGGGCGCAGCCGCCAGCCCTCGCGCACCCGCTCGAGCGCCTCGCGCGCCTCGGGATCGTCCGCCGCGGGGCCGCGGAAGCGGATCTCGACCGCGGCGACGAGCGTGCGGCTGCCCGGCTCCAGGGCGAGGTGCACCGTGGGGGGCCGGGTGGAAGCGTCGATGCGGGTCGAGACCCGCGCCGAGAAGTAGCCCTCGGTCGCCGCCACCTCCGCGGCCTCGCGCTTCGCCTCCTCGAGCAGGCGCTTCAGCCGCTCGGGGCCCACGGCGGCATCGGTCTGCTGACGCACCAGGTTCAGCCCCTGACGCAGGACGCGCGCGAACTCCCGGGGCGCCTCGATCTCGACGCGATAGCTCTGCGCCAGCGCCGGTCCCCCGGCCATGGCGACGACGAAAGCCAGGACGGTCGCTGCGCTGCGCACGCCCGATTAGACACCGCGCCTGCGCGGCGTTCCACCGGCCGGTCCCGCTCCACACGGACGGTAGAATCGATCGGATGAGGATCCTGGTCTCGAACGACGACGGCTACTTCGCCCCCGGGATCACGCTGCTCGCCGAGGCGCTCGGACAGCTCGGCGAGGTGACGGTGGTGGCGCCCGAGCGCGACCGCTCGGGCGCCTCCAACTCGCTCACCCTGGACCGGCCGCTCACCGTGCGGCGGGCGCCCAACGGGTTTTTCTCCGTGAACGGCACGCCCACCGACTGCGTGCACATCGCGGTCACGGGCCTGCTCGACTTCACCCCCGACGTGGTCGTCTCCGGCATCAATCTCGGCGCCAACATGGGCGACGACACGATCTACTCGGGCACGGTGGCGGCGGCGGTCGAGGGCTACCTGCTCGGCATCCCTTCGCTCGCGCTCTCGCTCACCAGCAAGGTGGGCGAGCATTTCCAGAGCGCGATCGGCGTCGCCCTGCAGATGGTCGAGCGGCTGCGCCGCGCGCCCTTCGGCGAGCCGGTGCTGCTCAACGTCAACATCCCCGATATCGAGCCCGGCGAGCTCGCCGGCATCGAGGTGACGCGCCTCGGGAAGCGGCACAAGGCCGAGCCGGTGGTGAAGATGCAGACCCCGCGCGGGGAGACCGCCTACTGGATCGGTCCGGCCGGCGGCGCCGCCGACGCCGGGCCGGGGACCGATTTCCACGCCGTCGAGAACCGCCGCGTCTCGGTGACGCCGCTGCGCATGGATCTCACGCACGGGGGACAACTGCCGCGGGCGAAAGAATGGCTCGCGCTCTAGGGATCGGAATGACATCCCCGCGCACGCGGGGGCGAATGGTGGAGCGGCTGCGCGCGAAGGGCATCCGCGACGAGCGCGTGCTGGCGGCGATCGGCGCGGTGCCGCGGCACCTTTTCGTCGAGGAGGCGCTCGCGAGCCGCGCCTACGAGGACACGGCGCTGCCCATCGGCTTCGGCCAGACCATCTCGCAGCCGTTCATCGTCGCACGCATGATAGAAGTACTGCTTTTCGACAGAGAACCCAAAACGATTCTCGAAGTGGGCACCGGCTGCGGCTACCAGGCGGCGGTGCTCGCCGGCCTCTTCCCGCAGGTGTACTCCGTCGAGCGCATCAAGGCGCTGCTCGAGCGCGCGCGCGCCAACCTGCTCGGCCTGCGCCTCGCGAACCTGCGCCTTGCCCACGGCGACGGCTACGCCGGGCTCGAGAAGGCGGCGCCCTTCCAGTCGATCGTCGTCGCCGCGGCGGCGCCGCGCGTGCCCGAAGCGCTGTTACAACAGCTCGCGCCTGGTGGCAGAATGATATTGCCGCTGAAAGCCAATGGCGGCGCACAGCGCCTGGTGCTTTTCGAGCGCAGCGGCCGCGGGTTTCGCGAGTCGGAGCTCGATCCGGTGCGCTTCGTGCCGATGGAGGTGGGCAAGGCATGAGAGCAGTGATCGCGGCAGTCGGGCTGGTCGTGGCAGCGGGGATGCTCGCCGCCTGCGCGGGTCCGCGCCTTGCGGCGCCGGTGTTCGACCGCAAGCCGCCGCGCGCGGTGGCGGCGCCCACACGAGCGCCGGTGGCTGCCGCGCCGGTGGCCGCCGCGGCGCAGCCGGCGCCCGACGGCTTCTACGTCGTCAAGCGCGGCGACACCCTCTACAGCATCGCCCTCGACCACGGCGCCGACTACCGCGAGGTTGCGCAGTGGAACGGCCTCGACGACGCGACGAAGATCAGCGTCGGCCAGCTGCTGCGCGTGCAGCCGCCGCAGGACCGGCGCACGCAGGTCGGCGCCGCGCGCGTTCCCGGGCGCATCGAGTCGCGGCCGATCGAGGCGGCGCCGCAGCCGCAGGGCGACGGCGCGACGCGCACCGAGCCCAAGGCGGTGCGGCTGCCCTACTCGAAGGAGAACGCGGCGCTCGTCGGCCGCGGCGAGCCCGGGAGCGATGCGAAGGCCGACGCGAGCGGGTTCGTGTGGCCGGCGAAGGGCAAGGTGATCGCCGGCTTCTCCGAGCCGCGCAACAAGGGCATCGACATCGACGGCAAGCCCGGGGACCCGGTCGTCGCCGCCGCCGCCGGGCGGGTGACCTACATCGGCAGCGGCATCCCCGGCCTGGGCAAGCTGGTGGTGATCAAGCACGACAACGGCTTCATCACCGTGTACGCGCACAACCGGGAGATCCTGGTGAAGGAGCAGCAGGCGGTCGCGCGCGGAGAGAAGATCGCCGAGCTCGGCGCCACCGACGCCGACCGGCCCAAGCTCCACTTCCAGATCCGCAAGGGCTCGGCGCCGGTCGACCCGATGCGCTACCTGCCGGGACTCTGAGGCGCCGCGCGCAGCGCCTCGGCGAGGTCGGCGACCGCCGCGGCATAGAGCGAGCTGCGGTTGTAGCGGGTGATGACGTAGAAGTTCTTCAGTCCCACGCGCACTTCGCTGCCAAGGTCGATCAGCGCGGCGCGGCTTTCCCCGGCCACGGAAATGTCTTCGGGCAGGCCCACTCCGGCCTCGCGCAGCTTCGAGAGCGCGTGGCGCGGCTCGGCGCTGCCGGTGTAGGCGCGCCAGGCTTCGCCGGTGAGCTCGGGCTTGAGCTGCACCGGTGCGCCGGGCTCCCAGCCGTGCTGCTTCAGGAAGCTCGCGACGCTGCCGATCGCGTCGGTCGTGCTCCCGCGCAGGTCGACCGTGCCGTTGCCGTCGAAGTCGACCGCGTAGGCGCGCTGGCTGCTCGGCATGAACTGCGGGATGCCGATCGCGCCGGCGTAGGACCCGCGCAGCTCGAGCACGTCGAGGTTGTTGTCGCGCGTGAGCACCAGGTAGTGCTCGAGCTCGCTGCGGAAGAAGCGGGCGCGCGGCGGGTGATCGAAGGCGAGGGTGGTGAGCGCGTCGATGACGCGCCAGCGGCCGGTATTGCGCCCGTAGAAGGTCTCGACGCCGATGATCGCCACGATCACCTGCACCGGGACGCCGAACTCCCGCTCGGCGCGCTCGAGGACGGCCTGGTGCGCCTGCCAGAACTCGAGCCCGCCCTCGATGCGCCTGTCGGTGAGGAAGAGCGCGCGGTAGGCGCTCCACACCGGCGGCTCGGGCGGCTTGCGGATCGCCTCGAGGATCGGCTCGACGCGCTCCACGCGCGCGAACAGCGCGCGCAGCTCCTCCTCCACGAAGCCGTGGCGCTTCGCCACCTCGCGGATGAACTTGCGCACCTCGGGCCTCTTTTCATAGGAAACGGGCTGTGCGAGCGCCGGCGCGCAGATCAGCAGCAGGAGGAACAGACAGCGGTTCATGTGAGGCGCAGCTCGCGCACCATGCGCCGCAGCCGCGCGATGCCCTCCGCGCCCGCCCGCGCGCCGTAGCGCAGCGCGATGTAGAGCGAGCCGATGCGCAGGATGGCGCGCCGCGCCGCGGGCAGGGCGCGCGCCGCGCGCGCCGCGTAGTCGCGCGGTCCTTCGTGCGGGGCGCGCTCCACGCCGCGCGCGGCGAGCTTCAGGCAGAACGCGCGCCAGGCCCGCTGCACCGGGTCGGGGCGCTTGATGCGCCGCAGCGACCAGGCGAGCAGCGCCAGCGTCATCAGCCCGAGCACGGTGAACAGCGCCGCGGTGAGCGTGCGCCAGTCCGCGTCGCGCATCCCCAGCGATCCGAGCAGGTCGCGCTGGCGCTCGGGGTTGTAGCCGAGCACCCAGACGTTCCACTTGTGCGCGAGCGCCTCCCACTGGTCGCGCATGCCGCGCAGCCATTCGAGCTCGGGCCGCATCATCGCCCGCAGCTCGGCTTCCGGCACCGCGCGCGAGAGCCCCGCCTCGACGCGGCGCGGCACCGCCGCCGCCGTCGGGTCGATGCGCACCCAGCCGCGGCTGCGCAGGAACACCTCGGTCCAGGCGTGCGCGTCGGACTGGCGCACCGTGATGATGTTGTCGAAGGCGTTCAGCTCGCCGCCCTGGTAGCCGGTGACCACGCGCGCGGGCACGCCCGCCGCGCGCATGAGAATGGCGAACGCGGAGGCGTAGTGCTCGCAGAACCCGGCGCGCGTCTCGAACAGGAACTCGTCCACGCTGTGCGTGCCGAGCAGCGGCGGCTCGAGCGTGTAGACGTAGCGCCCCTGGCGCAGGAAGTCGATGGCGCGCTCGACCACCTCCTCGTCGGAGCGCGACGCTTCGCGCCACTCGGCGGCGAGGGCCACGGAGCGCGGGTTGTACCCCGCCGGCACGCGCAGCGCGCGGCGCAGCGTGCCGGGGTCTTCCGCGGTATCGGGGTCGGGGGCGATCACCGAGGAGATCTCGTAGCGCAGCCGGCTGCGCACCAGGCTCGCGGCGATGATCTGGCCGTCGAAGCTCATGCGCGCGCGCTCGGGCAGGCTCGCCGCGGTCTCGAGCGCGAACAGCCAGTGGCGGTTGTGCGGCTCGAGCACCACGGCGTAGCGGTAGGTCCGGCGCCCGCCCTTGGGCGGCTCGAACCTCGTCAGGAAGCTCGAGCCGATGGTCCAGGTGCGCCCGTCGAAGTCCCACATCAGCGGCCCGCGCCAGTAGCGCAGGCGCTGCAGCGGCGCCTCACCCTCGAACTCGGCGCGGAAGGCGATGGCGTCGGACTGCGCGAGGCTGGAGAGCGTGCCCGGGCTCATGGTCTCGGACAGGCCGGTCATGCCGGTATAGGCGTCCTGCGGCAGCCCCCAGAGCGGCCCCTGCACGCGCGGGAAGAGCAGGAACAGCGCCAGCGCCGCCGGCGCGGCGTGCGCGAGCAGCAGGCCGGCGGTGCGCAGGTTCGAGCGCGACCCGCGCTGCGGCGCGGCGAGGCCCACCAGGGTGGCGCTGATGGCGAACACCGCGACGCCCATCAGCGCCGCGGTCGGCATCGTCTGCGTGTAGAGGAAGTTGGTCACGATCAGGAAATAGCCCAGGAAGGCGGCGGCCGCGGCGTCGCGGTGGCTGCGCGTCTCGAGCAGCTTCAGGCCGGCGAAGAGCATGAGCAGCAGGATCCCGGGCTGGCGGCCGAAGATCGTCCGGTACTCGATCCACACCCCGAGCATCGCCACCAGCGCCACGCCCAGCACCAGCCACTTCGAGGGCAGCGGCGCGCGGTTGAGGCTGAAATAGAAGCGCCAGCCGAACAGGCACAGCGTGAGCAGCGTCAGCCACCAGGGCGCGCGCATCGCATGCGGCGCGATCACGATGAGCAGCGAGCCGATCAACCAGGCCACGTCGCGCGTGCTCACGAGGCGCACCTCGGGGGCGAGCGGGTGCGCCGAGAGCGCGACGCTCATTTCCCCGGCTCCTGGAACAGCGCGAGCGCCTGCAGGCAGGCGTTGCGGTGCGCGTCGCCGCGGCCGGGCGCGATCTCCTCCCCGGGCAGGCGCAGGCCGTAGAGCGTGCCGGCGCGGTCCGCGGCGAGCACCCAGCCCGCGAGCCGCGAGAGGGGCTGCTCGACGCCCAGCGCGGCGCCGAGCAGCGCCCAGTCGAGCCACAGCTGCGCCGCCGCCTCGCCGGTGAACTGCTTGGTGAGCATGTCGCCGCTGCGCGCGACCGCCTTCCAGGCCACGTGGCGCGGCGAGTCGGAGAGCTGGTAGCCGCGCAGGCCCGCGAAGTCGTCGTTGCCGGGCGTGGGCGAGCGCATCGCCCCCGAGGCCGCCGCGGCGCTGTAGGGCGGCAGCGCCGAGCGCTCCGGGCGCGGATAGACCAGGCAGCGCGCGTCGGGCTCGACGTAGCTCCAGGCGCGGAACAGGCCCAGCGGGAAGCGCGTCTCGAGCATGACGCGGCCGAGCGCCAGCCAGCCGCGCGCGGACGCGGGCACGGCGAGCACCACCTCGGCGAGCGCGCCCGGGGCGATGTCGACCACGAGCTGCGCGCCCGAGCGCAGGTGGCGCGCGAGGATCGCCGGGCGCTCGAACTCGGCGCGCCCGTCGAGGTAGAGGCGGAACTGCGCCGACTCGCCGGCGTACACCGGCTCCGCGCGCCCGGCGCTCACCGCGATGCGCGCCAGGTTGCGCGCGGTGTGCACCATGCCGGCGAGCCCCATGCCAGCGAGCAGGAAGGTGAGCACGAAGCCCAGCGAGAGCGCGTAGTTGATCGAGCCGATGAGCAGGATCACGAGCGTCGCGCCGAACAGCCACCCCAGGCGGGTGGGAACGATGTAGACGCGCCGGTGCACGAGCACCACGGTGCCGCGCTCCGGCGGCGTGAAGCCGTAGACCCAGTTGGCGAAGCGCGGCGAGCGCGCGAGGAGCGATTCGATCATGCCGTGGGGCCGTCGTAGCTCCAGCGCCCGCGCCAGGCGCCGAAGACGAGGTTCGGATACTCGGGCCGGCCGAGGCTGCCGTTGTAGCGGCCGAGCGCCCGGAAGTAGTCGCCTTTCTCGATGTCGAGATAGTGCCGCAGGATGACGCAACCATAGCGCAGGTTGGTGCGCAGGTGGAAAAGGTTGTGGGTGGGGCGGCCGATCAGCTTCACCCAGAAGGGCATCACCTGCATGTAGCCGCGCGCGCCCGCCCGGGACAGCGCGTACTTGCGGAAGCCGCTCTCGACCTCCAGCACGCCGAGCACGAGCTGCGGATCGAGCCCGGCGCGCGTCGCCTCGTAGTGCACGGTGCGCAGGAGCTGCAGCCGCTGCTGGCGGTCGGGGATGCGCCGCGCCAGGCGCTCCTGCATCGCGTGCAGCCAGCGGTTCGCGTCGGCCGCGGAACGGAAGGCGAGCACCGGCACCGCCTTGTCGGCGATCGCCGCCGAGAGCCGCGCGCGCACGCTCGCCGCGAGCGGCTCGTACTGCTGCGCGCCGGCCCGCGCCGCGGGCGGCGCGCTCACCAGGAATGCCGCGAGCGGCAGGCCCAGGAGCGCCAGAACGAGGGCTCTCACCCTGGCAATTTCTGCTTCAGGAAGCCGACCACGTCCGCGAGCGGCAGCTCGCGCGGCTTCTCGTCGCGCCGTTCCTTGTACTCGGCGGTGCCGGCGGCCAGGCCGCGCTCGCCGATCACCACGCGGTGCGGGATGCCGATCAGGTCCATGTCGGCGAACAGCACCCCCGGGCGCTCGTCGCGGTCGTCCATCAGGACGTCGATGCCGGCGGCGGCGAGGGCCTCGTGCAGGGCGTCGGCCGCCGCGCGCACCTTCTCCGACTTCGCGTAGCCGATCGGCACCAGGCAGGCCTCGAAGGGCGCCATCGGCGCCGGGAAGACGATGCCGCGCTCGTCGTGGCCCTGCTCGATGGCGGCGGCGACGATGCGCGTCACGCCGATGCCGTAGCAGCCCATCTCGAAGGGCCTGGCTTCTCCGCTCTCGCTCAAGAACGTCGCCTTCATCGCTTCGGAGTACTTCGTGCGCAACTGGAAGATGTGGCCGACCTCGATGCCGCGCTCGATCTCGAGCGCGCCCCCGCCGTCGGGGCTCGGGTCGCCCGCCACCACCTTGCGGATGTCGGCAACCTCGACCGGCGCCGCCACGTCGCGCGCCCAGTTCGCGCCGGTGAAATGCTGCCCGTCCTCGTTCGCGCCGCAGGCGAAGTCGCTCAGCACGTCGGCGGAGCGGTCCGCCACGATGGTCACGCCCCTGACGCCGACCGGTCCGAGCGAGCCGAAGCCCGCGCCGAAGGCCCGGCGCACGTCCTCTTCCTTCGCCTGGCGCAGCGGCGTCGCGATCGCCGCGAGCTTGGAGACCTTCACCTCGTTCATCTCGTGGTCGCCGCGCAGGATGAGCGCGACCAGGCCGTCCTTGCCCTGGTAGACCAGCGTCTTCACCGTGCGTTGCGCCGGCAGCTTGAGCAGCCCGCACAGATCCTCGATCGTCTTCACGCCGGGGGTGGCGACCTTGCGCAGCGCCTCCTTCGGGGGACTTCTCTTCTCCGCTGGAACCGCCTCGGCCAGCTCCACGTTGGCGGCGTAGCCCGACTGCGGGCAGAAGGCGATCGCGTCCTCGCCAGAGTCGGCGAGCACGTGGAACTCGTGCGAGCCGGTGCCGCCGATCGCCCCGGTGTCGGCGGCGACGTCGCGGAAGCGCAGCCCCAGGCGCGTGAAGATGCGCGTATAGGTGGCGTGCATGTTGCGGTATTCGCGCTCGAGGCTCGCGTGGTCGGCGTGGAAAGAATAGCCGTCCTTCATGACGAACTCGCGAGCGCGCATGATGCCGAAGCGGGGGCGGCGCTCGTCGCGGAACTTGGTCTGGATCTGGTAGAAGTGGACCGGCAGGCGCCGGTAGCTCTTCAGCTCGCTGCGCGCGAGCTCCGTGATCACTTCCTCCGAGGTGGGCTGGAGAACGAAGTCGCGCTCGTGGCGGTCCTTGAAGCGCAAGAGCTCCGGCCCGTAGGCCTGCCAGCGCCCCGACGCCTGCCACAGCTCCCCGGGCTGCACTACCGGCATCGCCAGCTCGACGGCGCCGGCGCGGTCCATCTCCTCGCGCACCACGCGCTCGACCTTGCGCAGCACGCGCAGGCCGAGCGGCAGCCAGGTGTAGATGCCGGCGGCGAGGCGCCGGATCAGGCTCGCGCGCAGCATCAGCCGGTGGCTGGCGATCTCGGCTTCGGCCGGCACTTCCTTCAGCGTCGCGATGAAGAATCGGGAGGTTTTCATTGGCTCCGCGCCGGCGTTGTAAATACCGGTGGGCTGTGGAAAAATTTTAGCTTAGCCTAACCGGAAGCGCGCCGCGGATGCTGGACAAGGAAGGCTACCGTCCGAACGTCGGCATCGTCCTTGCCAACCAGAGGAACGAGGTCTTCTGGGGCAAGCGCGTGAACCAGCACGCGTGGCAGTTCCCCCAGGGCGGCATCCAGCACGGCGAGACCCCGCTGCAGGCCATGTACCGCGAGCTCGGCGAGGAGATCGGGCTGCACCACGCCCACGTGCGCATCCTCGGGCGCACGCGCGACTGGCTGCGCTACGAGGTGCCGCACAAGTGGGCGCGCAGCGACAGCCGCGGCGGCGGCTACCGCGGCCAGAAGCAGATCTGGTTCCTGCTGCGCATGGTCGGGCGCGACTGCGACGTCAAGCTGCGCGCGAGCGGACACCCCGAGTTCGACGCCTGGCGCTGGCACGAGTACTGGGTGCCCCTCGAGACCGTGATCGACTTCAAGCGCGACGTGTACCGCCAGGCGCTCACCGAGCTGCACCGCTTCCTGCAGGCCGACCGCCGCGCGCGCCAGGCCGCGCTGGCGAAGCAGACCGAGACGCCTTGATCAAGCGCGAGAGCCTGCTGTCGCTCGAGACCTACGCCCGGGAGCGCGACGCCTTCCGGGCGAGGGTGCTCGCGCACAAGAAGAACCGCACCGTGCACCTGGGCGGGCACGTCACGCTGCAGTTCGAGGACGAGCTCACCATCCGCTACCAGGTGCAGGAGATGCTGCGCATCGAGCGCATCTTCGAGGAGGCGGGCATCCGCGGCGAGCTCGAGGCCTACAACCCGCTGGTGCCCGACGGCTCCAACTGGAAGGCGACGATGCTGATCGAGTACCCCGACGCCGACGAGCGCCGCCGCATGCTCGCGCAGCTCAAGGGCATCGAGCGCGCGACCTGGGTGCAGGTGGCGGGCTGCGAGCGGGTGCTCGCCATCGCCGACGAGGACCTGGAGCGCGAGAACGAGGAGAAGACCTCGTCGGTGCATTTCCTGCGCTTCGAGCTCGACGCGGCGATGCGCGAGAAGCTGCACGGCGGCGCCGCGCTCTCGATGGGCATCGACCATCCGCAGTACCGCGCCGGCCTCGCCGTGCCCGAGGAAGTGCGCTCGGCCCTGATGGCCGATCTGCAGAAGCACTAGAGCAGAACGAGATTGTCGCGATGGATGAGCTCCGGCTCATCCACATACCCCAGGATGGTCTCGATCTCGCTCGAGGGCCGGCGCATGATGCGCCGCGTCTCTTCCGCGGAGTAGTTCGCCAGGCCGCGCGCCACCTCGCGCCCGTCGGGGTCGACGCAGACCACGACCTCGCCGCGCTGGAACTCGCCGGCGGCCTCGGTCACGCCGACCGGCAGCAGGCTCTTGCCGTCGCGCACCAGCGCCTTCACCGCGCCGGCGTCCAGGCGCAGCTGGCCGCTCACCGTGAGGTGGTCGGCGAGCCACTGCTTGCGCGCCGCGAGCGGCACGGTCTGCGCCGTGAGCAGCGTGCCGATGCGCTCGCCCTGCGCGAGGCGCACCAGCACCTCGGGCTCGCGGCCGGAGGCGATCACGGTGTGGGCGCCGCTGCGCGCCGCGCGCCGCGCCGCCAGGACCTTGGTCAGCATGCCGCCGCGCGCGAGCGGCGTGCCGGTGCCCCCGGCCATCGCCTCGAGCCGCGGGTCGGCGGCCTCCGCCTGCTGCACGAGCTTCGCGTCGGCGTGCTTCCGCGGGTCGAGCTCGTAGAGCCCGGCCTGGTCGGTGAGGATGACCAGCGCGTCGGCCTCGACCAGGTTGGTGACCAGCGCCGCGAGCGTGTCGTTGTCGCCGAACTTGATCTCGTCGGTGACCACGGTGTCGTTCTCGTTGATCACCGGGATCACGCCCAGCCGCAGCAGGGTGCGCAGGGTCGAGCGCGCGTTGAGGTAGCGCTGGCGGTCGGCCATGTCGGCGTGCGTGAGGAGCACCTGCGCGGTGCTCAGGCCATGGTCGCGGAAGCAGCTCTCGTAGCATTGCGCGAGCCCCATCTGGCCTACCGCCGCGGCCGCCTGCAGCTCGTGCATCGCGCGCGGGCGGCGCGTCCAGCCCAGCCGCTGCATGCCCTCGGCGATCGCGCCGCTCGACACCACGATGATGCGCCGGCCGAGGCTGCGCAGGCGCGCGACCTGCGCCGCCCAGCGGGCGATGGCGGCGGCGTCCAGCCCCCGGCCCTCGTTGGTGACGAGGGAGGACCCGACCTTCACCACCAGCGTCCTCGCCTCGGTCATCATGCGCGCGCGAGCTCCCGGGCAACCGCCTTGCAGACCTCCCGGCAGCCCTCGCCGGTGAGCGCCGACACCTTGAACCACGGCCGCTTCCAGCGCAAGGCGGCGAGGATCTTCGCGATGCGCGCCTGCGGGTCCTCCACCGCGTCGATCTTGTTGAACAGCAGCCAGCGCGGCTTGCGCTGGAGCGTGGCGGAATACTTCTTCAGCTCCGCGGCGATCGCGCGCGCGCCCTTCGCCGCGTCGGGCTCGGTGATGTCGATCAGGTGCAGCAGCAGCCGGGTGCGCGAGAGGTGCCGCAGGAACTGGTGGCCGAGGCCGGCCCCCTCGGCCGCGCCCTCGATCAGCCCCGGAATGTCGGCGACGACGAAGCTCGCTTCGCCCACGCGCACCACGCCGAGCGACGGATTGAGCGTCGTGAAGGGATAGTCGGCGACCTTCGGCCGCGCGGCCGAGACGGCGCGGATGAAGCTCGACTTGCCGGCGTTGGGCAGGCCGAGCAGGCCGACGTCGGCGAGCACGCGCAGCTCGAGCTCCAGGCGCCGGCTCTCGCCGGGCCCGCCGCGCGTGAACTGGCGCGGCGCGCGGTTGACGCTCGACTTGAAGTGGGTATTGCCCAGCCCGCCGCCGCCGCCGCGCGCGAGCAGCGCCCGCGCGCCATCCTGCGCCAGGTCCGCGACGAGCTCGCCGCTCTCCTCGTCGCGCACCACGGTGCCCACCGGCACGCGCAGCTCGACGTCGCGCCCGGCGCGGCCGTCGCAGTCGGCGCTGCCGCCGCGCACGCCGTTCTCGGCGCGGTGGATGCGCGCGAAGCGGTAATCGATGAGGGTGTTGACGTTGCGGTCGGCAAGCGCCCAGATGCTGCCGCCGCGGCCGCCGTCGCCGCCGTTCGGCCCGCCGTAGCGGATGTACTTCTCGCGGCGAAAGGTCGCGGCGCCGTCGCCGCCCTTGCCGGCATGCACCTCGATCTTCGCCTCGTCGATGAACTTCATAAGACACAAATAAAAAAGCCCTACCGGCTTCGATAGGGCTTTCGTTGGGAGGGGACCGGCTACGCCGGCGCTTTTTCCATCACGACGCTGACCGTGTTGCGGCTGTTCTCGCCCCTGACCGCGTAGCTCACCTGGCCGCTGACGCGGGCGAACAGCGTGTGGTCGCGGCCCATGCCGACGTTGGTGCCCGGATGCACGCGCGTGCCGCGCTGGCGCACCAGGATCTGCCCGGCGTTGACCCGCTCGCCGCCGTACACCTTCACGCCGAGGCGCTTGGCCTGGGAATCGCGGCCGTTGCGGGAGCTGCCGCCTGCTTTCTTGTGTGCCATCTCTTACCCTTGGATGTCGTCGATGCGGACCTCGGTGTACGACTGCCGATGGCCCTGCGATTTCTGATAGTGCTTGCGCCGGCGCAGCTTGAAGATGCGCACCTTGTCGCCGCGCCCGTGCGAGACCACGGTCGCCTTCACCTTGGCGCCCGCGACGAGCGGCGCGCCGACCTTGACCGCGTCGCCGGCGCCCACCAGCAGCACTTCGTCGAAGGAGACCGGCGCGCCGACCTCGGCGACCAGCGCCTCGACGCGAAGCTGCGTGCCGGGCTCGACCCGGTATTGCTTGCCGCCTGCCTTGATGACTGCGTACATAGGATTGTCTTGCGCCAGAAAAGACTTGGAATTATAAGCCCTTCGTGAGTTTTGTGTCCATGCTGGCGCCGGTGGCCGACGACATGCGGCGGGTCGACGCGTTGATCCGGGTGCGGCTGGATTCCGACGTGGCGCTGGTGCGCCAGGTGGCCGAGTACATCGTCGCCGGCGGCGGCAAGCGGTTGCGGCCCGCGCTTCTCCTGCTCGCCGCGGGCGCCTGCGGCTACCGCGGCGAGGGCCGCCTGCCGCTCGCCGCGGTGGTCGAGTTCATCCATACCGCGACCCTGCTGCACGACGACGTGGTGGACGAGTCCCACCTGCGCCGCGGCCGGCGCACGGCGAACGCGGCGTTCGGCAACGCCGCCGCCGTGCTGGTGGGCGACTTCCTCTATTCGCGCGCCTTCCAGATGATGGTCGGGCTCGAGAACATGCGCGTCATGCATGTCCTCGCGGACGCGACCAACGCCATCGCCGCGGGGGAAGTGATGCAGCTCATGGCGAGCCGCGACCCCGAGGTCGACGAGGCGCGCTACCTCGACGTGATCCGCCGCAAGACGGCGAAGCTCTTCGAGGCGGCCGCGCGCCTGGGCGGCATCCTCGCCGAGGTCGCGCCGGCGGTGGAGGAGGGGCTCGCCGCCTACGGCATGCACCTGGGCACCGCGTTCCAGCTCGTCGACGACGTGCTCGACTACTCCGGGGACGCCGCGACCATCGGCAAGAGCCTGGGCGACGACCTCGCCGAGGGCAAGCCGACGCTGCCGCTCATCCACGCGCTGCGCACCGGGACGCCGGAGCAGGCCGGCCTGGTGCGCCGCGCCATCCTCGAGGGCGGGCGCGAGGATTTCGCCGGCGTGCTGGCGGTCATCGGCTCGTGCGGCTCGCTCGAGTACGCGCGCGCGGCCGCGCGGCGCGAGTCGAGCGCGGCGGCGGCGGCGCTCGCGCCGCTGCCCGCCTCGGCGTTCAGGGAATCTTTGCTAGAATTGGCGTCCTTCTCGGTGGACCGCAGCAGCTAGCTCCCCGCTTCGCGGTCCCCCGGCTCGGGGTGTAGCTCAGCCTGGTAGAGTACTGCGTTCGGGACGCAGGTGTCGCTGGTTCAAATCCAGTCACCCCGACCATTCCCCCGTTCTGCCGTTGTCCCGTTAGATAATCGCGCGATGGGCCGGCTTCTCGTGCTGGTGCTGCTCGTCGTCGCGGCGGTGTGGCTGATCCGCCGGGCCCTGCGCGCGCCCGGCGAGCGCGAGCGCACCGGCGTTCCGAAGAGCGCCGGGGAGCTGGTGCGCTGCGCGCATTGCGCCGTGCTGCTGCCGCGCGCCGAGGC
The DNA here is from genome assembly GCA_965233125.1 of uncultured bacterium. Taxonomy (GTDB): domain Bacteria; phylum Pseudomonadota; class Gammaproteobacteria; order Burkholderiales; family SG8-39; genus SCGC-AG-212-J23. The sequence continues at coordinate 7,881 of CBDDRQ010000198.1, read as the reverse complement.
CCGCGCCGCGGACGGGGCGCTCTACTGCACCGAGGAGCACGCGCGCCTCGGGCCGGGCAAGCGCTGATGGAAGCGCAGCCGCGCTACCCGGAGCTGTTCCTCCCGCCGCGCGAGCGCACCGAGGAGGAGTCGTTCTGGATCTCGCTGGGCTACTTCAACCTCTACCGCATCGCGGTCGCGACGCTCTTCCTCGCGCTCACGGTCGTCTACGACGACGAGCTGAAGTTCGGCGCGCACTGGCTGGACCTCTTCCGCTACGTGGCGGGCGGCTACCTGTTCCTCGCGGTGGTGTTCCACGGCGTGCTGCGCAGCCGCCGGCAGTTCAACCTGCAGCTGTCGCTGCACGCCTGCCTCGACATCGTCGCCATCACGCTGCTCATGTACGCGAGCGGAGGCGTGCGCAGCGGCCTGGGCGTGATGCTGCTCATCTCGCTCATCGGCGCGGCCATCGTCGCGCCGCTGCGCCTGTCCTTCCTGTACGCCGCGCTCGCCTCCATCGCGCTCTTGCTCGAGCAGGGCTACTGGGTGCTGGCGCACGACGCCGCGACCACCGACTTCCTGCAGCCCAGCCTGCTCGCCATGGGCTGCTTCGCGGGCGCCGGCATCACCGGCTGGCTCGCGCAGCGCGTCGCCACCAACGAGCGGCTGGCGCGCCAGCGCGGCCGTGAGCTCGAGATGCAGACGCGCGTCAACCAGCTGGTGATCCAGGACATGCACGACGGCGTGGTGGTGCTCGACCACGACGGGCGCGTGGTGCAGCACAACCCCCAGGCGCAGCGCCTGCTGCGCGCCGAGCGGCTGCTCGGCGCCGACATCGCGAGCCTGGTGCCGCGCTTCGGCGAGAGCTGGGGCGGCTGGCGCTCGGGGCAGGTGGCGGGCGCGGCGGCCGACTTCCAGGTGCGCGGCCGCGACATCGGCCTGCGCCTGCTCGACACCGGCCGCCAGGAGGGCTTCAGCGTGCTGTTCATCGAGGACACGACGCGCGCGCGTGAGCAGGCGCAGCAGCTCAAGCTCGCGTCGCTGGGGCGGCTCACCGCCAACATCGCGCACGAGATCCGCAACCCGCTCGCCGCCATCAGCCACGCCTCCGAGCTGCTGCAGGAGGAGAAGCGCGCCGAGGACCGCGTGCGCCTCACGCACATCATCCACGACAACACCCTGCGCCTGGAGCGGCTGGTCTCCGACGTGCTGCAGCTCTCGCGGCGCGACCGCATGTCGGCCGAGCCGATCCGCCTGCCGCCCTGGCTGGCGGAGTTCCTCGGCGAGTTCGTCGCCAACGAGGCGGTGCCGCGCAGCCGCTTCGCGCTCGACGCGCAAGGGGACCCGTGGGTGCATTTCGACCGCGAGCACCTGCGCCAGGTGATGTGGAACCTGCTGAGGAACGCGGTGCGCTACGCGCGCGCCGAGCCCGGCGCCGTGCGCATCGCGGTGCGCGCCGATGCCGACGGCGTAGAATTGAGCGTCATCGACAACGGTCCCGGGGTGGCGGCGCCGGACCAGGCGCAGCTGTTCGAGCCTTTCTTCACCACCGAGGCCAAGGGGACGGGGCTCGGCCTGTACCTCGCCCGCGAGCTGTGCGGGGCCAACCGGGCTTCGCTGGAATACGTGGACGACATCTCGGGAGCCCACTTCAGGATCTTCTGCCGCGAGGCGCGGCACGCATGAGGCGGGGCGAGCGCTCCGCCGACCGGCCCGGCGCCGCGCGCAGCGCGCAGGTCCTGGTGGTCGACGACGAGCCCGACATCCGCGAGCTGCTCGAGCTGACCCTCGTCAAGATGGGGCTGGGCGTGGAGAGCGTGGGCTCGATCGCCGAGGCAAAGGAGCGGCTGAGGAGCGAGCGCTACGACCTGTGCCTCACCGACATGCGCCTCGCCGACGGCGAGGGGCTCGAGCTGGTGCGCCACATCGCCGGGCTCGCCGCCGACCTGCCGGTGGCGGTGATCACCGCCTACGGCAGTGCCGAGAACGCCGTCGCCGCGCTCAAGGCCGGCGCCTTCGACTACGTGTCCAAGCCCGTCGGCCTGGAGCAGCTGCGCGCGCTCATCCGCGCGGCGCTGTCGCTTCCCGACCGCGCCGAGTCGCCGGCGCGCGGCCAGCGGCTGCTCGGCGAGAGCGCGCCCCTCGCCCAGGTGCGCGGCCTGATCGCCAAGCTCGCGCGCACCCAGGCGCCGGTGTACATCTCGGGGGAGTCGGGCAGCGGCAAGGAGCTCGCGGCGCGCCTGATCCACGAGAACGGCGCCCGCCGCGACAAGCCCTTCGTGCCGGTGAACTGCGGCGCCATTCCCGAGACGCTGATGGAGAGCGAGTTCTTCGGCTACAAGAAAGGCGCCTTCACCGGCGCGGCCGAGGACCGCGAGGGCTTCTTCCAGGCCGCCGCCGGCGGCACGCTGTTCCTCGACGAGGTCGCCGAGCTGCCGCTGCCGATGCAGGTCAAGCTGCTGCGCGCGATCCAGGAGAAGCGCGTGCGCAAGGTGGGGGCGACCCAGGAGGACCCGGTCGACGTCCGCATCATCTGCGCCACCCACCAGAAGCTCGGCGCGCTGGTCGCCGCCGGCCGCTTCCGCCAGGACCTCTTCTACCGCATCAACGTCATCGAGCTGCCGATGCCGCCGCTGCGCGAGTGCCGCGAGGACGTGGCGCTCATCGCGAACAGCATCCTCGAGCGCATCGCCGCGCCATCGGGCACGGCGGCACCCTCCGGCACGGCGGCGCCCTCCGGCGCGGCGGCGCCGCGCCTGTCGGCCGAGGCGGTGGAGGCGCTCTCGGGCTACGACTTCCCCGGCAACATCCGCGAGCTCGAGAACATCCTGGAGCGCGCCGTGGCGCTCTCGGCCTCGGCCGAGATCGGCGTGGAGGACCTGCGCCTCGCGCCCTCGGCGGCCGAAGTCGGCGCGGCGCCCCCGGAGGGCCGGGCCGAGGCGCTGCCCGATTACCTCGACGGCCTGGAGCGCAAGGCGATCCTCGAGGCGCTCGCGCGGACCGGCTTCAACCGCACCGCGGCCGCGAAGCTCCTGGGCATCACCTTCCGGCAGCTGCGCTACCGCATGCAGCGCCTGGGCATCCGTGAGGAAAAAGGCTGACGCGCCGCTCCCGGGGGCGCGCTACGTCGCCTCCCCGAACTGCGACGAGCGCCCGGCCGGCGCGGCGGTCACGCTGCTCGTCGTGCACGCGATCAGCCTGCCGCCGGGGCAGTACGGCGGCGACGCGATCGAGCGGTTGTTCACCAACCGCCTCGACCCCGGAGCGCATCCTTACTTCGAAGAAATTAAGGGTTTGAAGGTCTCTTCGCATTTCCTGGTTCGCCGCAACGGCGAGCTGGTGCAGTTCGTCCCCGTGCGAAAGCGCGCGTGGCACGCCGGCGCCTCGTCCTGGCGCGGCCGCGGCCGCTGCAACGACTTCTCCGTCGGCGTCGAGCTGGAGGGCGTCGAAGAAGCGCCTTTTTCTCCTGCCCAATACTTTCGACTGCAGAAACTGATCCGGGCGTTACGCACTGCACTGCCGCTGCGCGACGTCGCCGCGCACAGCGACGTCGCGCCCGGGCGCAAGGCCGATCCCGGCGCGGGCTTCGACTGGCCGCGTCTGCTCGCCGCCCTCTCCCGCATCTAGTAGCAGCGCCCTCTCCCTCGCCCAGCGCTAGTATGTTGCGCTGCGCAACGCCCCTATATGTAGGTCATTTCGTGACATACACCCGATATTTAGTGGTCCGCGCGCTTGCAAAAAAAAATTCGCGCGAGTACATTGACCACAAGAAGTAGTAAGGGCCCCTTAGAACAACACCAAATGTAGTAGCGGCCCCGGCGAGCTGGACCAGAACGGGAGAGACACGCATGCACATCGCGCAGGACAACGCCGCCAACGCCCCGGAGCTGGCTGCAGCGCTTCCGGAAGCGAGCCCGGAAGCGCGCAGCCGTTACGCCGACTTCAAGGTGATCCGCCGCAACGGCGCCGTGGTCGGCTTCGAGCCGGGCAAGATCTCGGTGGCGGTGACCAAGGCCTTCCTCGCCGTGAACGGCAGCCAGGGCGCGGCCTCGGCGCGCATCCGCGACCTGGTCGCCGGACTGACCGAGTCCGTGGTCGGCGCGCTGATGCGCCGGCAGCCGCAGGGCGGCACCGTCCATATCGAGGACATCCAGGACCAGGTCGAGCTCGCGCTGATGCGCTCGGGCGAGCACGACGTGGCGCGCGCCTACGTGCTCTACCGCGAGGAGCGCGCCAAGGCGCGCGCCCAGGACAAGACTTCCCGGAAGGACGAGATCCACGTGGTCGAGAACGGCCAGCGCAGGCCGCTCGACCGCGCCCGGCTGCGCGCTCAGGTGGCGGCCGCGTGCGAGGGCCTCGCCGACGCCGCGCCCGACGCGATCCTCGAGACCACGCTGCGCGACCTCTACGACGGCGTGCCGATGGAGGAAGTGCGCAAGTCCGCGGTGCTCGCCGCCCGGGCGCTGATCGAGAAGGACCCCTCCTACGGCTACGTCACCGCGCGGCTGCTGCTCGACATCATCCGCCTCGAGGTGCTCGGCGAGGACGCGAGCCAAGCCGACATGCAGGCGCGCTACGCCCGGTACTTCCCGCAGTTCATCGAGCGCGGCATCGCGGCGGAGCTGCTCGATCCCGAGCTGAAGAAATTCGATCTGGCAACACTGGGCAAGGCGCTGAAAGCGGACCGGGATCTGCAGTTCGGCTACCTCGGGCTGCAGACGCTCTACGACCGCTACTTCCTGCACGTCCAGGGCCGGCGCATCGAGCTGCCGCAGGCCTTCTTCATGCGCGTGGCGATGGGCCTCGCGCTGAAGGAAGAGAACCGGGAAGCGCGCGCGATCGAGTTCTACGATGTCCTCTCGAGCTTCGACTTCATGAGCTCGACGCCGACGCTTTTCAACGCCGGCACGCAGCGCTCGCAGCTCTCGAGTTGCTACCTCACCACCGTCTCCGACGACCTCGAGGGCATCTACGAGGCCATCAAGGAGAACGCGCTCCTCGCCAAGTACGCCGGCGGCCTGGGCAACGACTGGACGCCGGTGCGGGCGCTGGGCTCGCACATCAAGGGCACCAACGGCAAGTCGCAGGGCGTGGTGCCCTTCCTCAAGGTCGTGAACGACACCGCCGTCGCCGTCAACCAGGGCGGCAAGCGCAAGGGGGCGGTGTGCTCCTACCTCGAGACCTGGCACCTCGACATCGAGGAGTTCCTCGAGCTGCGCAAGAACACCGGCGACGACCGGCGCCGCACCCACGACATGAACACCGCGAACTGGATCCCGGACCTGTTCATGAAGCGGGTGATGGAGAACGCGGAGTGGACGCTGTTCAGCCCCTCCGACGCGCGCGAGCTGCACGACAGGTTCGGCAAGGCCTTCGAGGACGCCTACCTGCGCTGCGAGGACCGGGCGGCGCGCGGCGAGCTCAAGCTCTACAAGAAGGTCCCGGCGGTGCAGCTGTGGCGCAAGATCCTGTCGATGCTCTTCGAAACCGGGCATCCGTGGATCACCTTCAAGGACCCCTGCAACCTGCGCAGCCCGCAGCAGCACGTGGGCGTCGTGCACAGCTCGAACCTGTGCACCGAGATCACCCTCAACACCTCCGACAGCGAGATCGCGGTCTGCAACCTGGGCTCGGTCAACTTGGTCGCGCACATGACCGAGAACGGCTTGGATTTTTCGAAGATCAAACGAACGGTGTCGACGGCGATGCGCATGCTGGACAACGTCATCGACATCAACTACTACGCGGTGGACAAGGCGCGCAACTCCAACCTGCGCCACCGCCCGGTGGGCCTGGGCATCATGGGCTTCCAGGACTGCCTGCACCGCCTGCGCGTGCCCTACGCCTCGGACGAGGCGGTGGCGTTCGCCGACCGCTCGATGGAGATGGTCGCCTACGCGGCCTACTGGGCCTCGACCGAGCTCGCCGAGGAGCGCGGCCGCTACCAGTCGTTCAAGGGCTCGCTGTGGGACCGCGGCGTGCTGCCGCAGGACACGCTCGATCTCCTCGCCGCCGAGCGCGGCGGCTACGTCGAGCTCGACCGCTCCGCGAGCCTCGACTGGGAGGCGCTGCGCGCGCGCATCCGCGCGCACGGCATGCGCAACTCCAACTGCCTCGCCATCGCGCCCACCGCGACCATCGCCAACATCATCGGCGTGTCGGCCTCCATCGAGCCGACCTACCAGAACCTGTTCGTGAAATCGAACCTGTCGGGCGAGTTCACCGTGGTGAACGAGTACCTGGTGACGGACCTGAAGCGCGCCGGGCTGTGGGACGAGGTGATGATCGCGGACCTCAAGTACTTCGACGGCAACCTCGCGCGCATCGACCGCGTGCCCGCGGCGCTGCGCCGGCTCTACGCCACCGCCTTCGAGGTCGAGCCCCGGTGGCTGGTCGAGGCCGCGGCGCGGCGGCAGAAGTGGATCGACCAGTCCCAGTCGCTCAACATCTACATGGCGGGCGCCTCGGGCAAGAAGCTCGACGAGACCTACAAGCTCGCCTGGATCCGCGGGCTGAAGACCACCTACTACCTGCGCTCGCTCGGCGCGACGCACGCCGAGAAGTCGACCTCCAAGGCGGGCCAGCTGAACGCGGTGCCAGCGGACGCCGAGGAGGCCAAGGCCTGCTCGATCGACAACCCCGAGTGCGAGGCCTGCCAGTGATTACCCTCGGCACGCGCGCCTTCTCGGGGCCCTACCTGTCGCCGCTGTGGCTGCCGGCGAAGGGCGCGGGCGTGTACGCGGTGCTGGTGCCGGGGTGGCGGCTGCTCACCTTCCGCGCGCTGCACTTCGGACAGGCGCAGGACTTCGCCGCCCCCGGGCTGCTCAAGGCGCACCCGCGCTACGCCGAGTGGCTGCGCATCGCCGGCACCGACTGGAACCTCTACGTCGCGACCTACGAGATGTCCTTCTCCACCCCGGCGCAGCGCGAGGCGCTCGAGCGCGAGCTCGAGCGCGGCTACCGCCCCGACTTCCACGCCCCGGTGGCCGCGCAGGACACGCCGAGCCTGAAGACCATGCTGCTCGCCCAGGCGATGCGCATGAACCGGCCGGAATGAGCGCCGAGCCCGCCATGCTCAAGTTCGAGGATTTCGCCCCGGCGAGCGCTTTCGTCCCCCCCGCCGGCGGCGCCCCCGCCCCCGAGGCGCTGCGCCGCGTCACGGTCGACGACAAGCGCATCATCAACTCCAAGGCCGACGTCAACCAGCTGGTGCCCTTCAAGTACAAGTGGGCCTGGGAGAAGTACCTCTCCGCGTGCGCCAACCACTGGATGCCGCAGGAGATCAACATGAGCCGCGACATCGCGCTCTGGAAGGATCCAGGCGGCCTCACCGAGGACGAGCGCCGGATCGTCAAGCGCAACCTCGGCTTCTTCGTCACCGCCGACTCCCTCGCCGCCAACAACATCGTGCTCGGCACCTACCGGCACATCACCGCCCCGGAGTGCCGCCAGTACCTGCTGCGCCAGGCCTTCGAGGAGGCGATCCACACCCACGCCTACCAGTACATCGTCGAGAGCCTCGATCTCGACGAGTCGGAGATCTTCAACGCCTACCACGAGGTCGGCTCGATCCGGGACAAGGACGACTTCCTGCTGCCGTTCATCGACACCCTCACCGACCCGCACTTCAGGACCGGCACGCCGGAGGCCGACCAGGCGCTCCTGAAGAGCCTGATCGTGTTCTCCTGCCTGATGGAGGGGCTGTTCTTCTACGTCGGCTTCGCGCAGATCCTGGCGCTCGGCCGCCAGAACAAGATGACCGGCGCCGCCGAGCAGTACATGTACATCCTGCGCGACGAGTCGATGCACTGCAACTTCGGCATCGACCTCGTCAACTCGATCAAGCTCGAGAACCCGCAGCTGTGGACCCCGGCCTTCCGCGAGGAGCTGAATGTGCTGTTC
>CBDDRQ010000197.1:0-4865 GCA_965233125.1 uncultured bacterium | reverse complement strand
TGATGGCCTCGCTCGACGCCGCCTTCGAGCGCTCGGCCGACGCCGAGGTGTCGCTGGAAGTCGACCCGCGCCGCGTCGAGGCGGGCACCATGGAGTTCCTCGCCGGGTTGGGCTTCAACCGCGTCTCGATCGGCGTGCAGGTCTTCGACGCCGCCGTGCAGCAGGCGGTGCACCGCATCCAGAGCGAGGAAGTGACGCGCCGGGTGATCGAGGAGGCGCGCGGGTGCGGCTTCCGCTCGGTGAACCTCGACCTCATCTACGGCCTGCCCAAGCAGACCCTCGACAGCTTCAACCGCACCCTCGACAAGGTGATCGCGCTCGCGCCCGACCGCATCGCGCTCTACAGCTACGCGCACCTGCCGAAGGTATTCAAGCCGCAGCGGCGCATCGCCGCCGACGACTTGCCAACGCCGGAGGCGAAGCTGCAGATCATGACCCTCGCCATCGGTCGCCTCACGCGCGAGGGTTACCTCTACATCGGCATGGACCATTTCGCGCGCCCCGGCGACGAGCTCGCGGTGGCGCAGCGCCAGGGCCGCCTGCAGCGCAACTTCCAGGGCTACTCTACGCGCCCCGAGAGCGACATGATCGGCCTGGGCGTCTCGGCGATCGGCCGCGTCGGCCCCTCGTACTACCAGAACGCCAAGCGCCTCGACGACTACTATGCTGCGCTCGACGCGGGCCGGCTGCCGGTAGTGCGCGGCATCGAGCTCACGACCGACGACCTGGTGCGCCGCGCCGTGATCCAGGCGCTTTCGTGCCACTTCCGGGTGTCGATCGAGTCGATCGAGCTTGCCTACCTGATCGACTTCCGGAAGCACTTCGAGGCGGAGCTGAAGGACCTGCGCCGCCTCGCGGCCGAGGGCCTGGTCGAGCTCGCCCCCGACTGGATCGTGGTGACGCCGAAGGGCCGCCTGCTGGTGCGTCGCGTCTGCATGGTCTTCGACCGCTACCTGCGCGAGCGCGAGGCGCGCGCGAGCTACTCCAAGGTCATCTGATGGAGCCCGCGCTCCTCGGCGGCATGCTCGCCCTGGGCATCGCCTCGGGCGTGCACTGCGTTGGCATGTGCGGCGGCATCGTCACTGCTTTCAGCGTAGTAAAACTGGAAAGGCGTCGTCCGATTTTTCCGCTGGGACGACAACTTGCCTTCAATGCCGGGCGGATCTCGACCTACGCGGTGGCGGGCGCCGTGGCCGGCACGGCCGGATCGCTCCTGCCGCTGCAGAACAGCCTCTACCTGTTCGCGAACGTCGTGCTGATCCTCGTGGGCCTGCACCTCGCCGGCTTCGGCGCGCTGCTGCGCCTCGAGCGCCTCGGCGCGCCGCTCTGGCGGCGGCTGCAGCCGCTGGCGGCCCGCGCTTCGGCGACCGGAAGCCCGTACTTCGCCGGGCTGCTGTGGGGCTGGCTCCCGTGCGGACTGGTGTACGCCGCCCTCGCCGTTGCCGTGACCTCCGGATCTTCCTTGAAAGGTGCTGCAGCGATGCTGGCGTTCGGCCTTGGTACGCTGCCCTGGCTGCTCGCCGCGGGCGCCGCCGCGGCACAGCTGCGCCGCTGGATGGGCTTTCCCGCGGTGCGCCTTGCCGTGGGCGGCGGCGTGATGGCCTTCGGACTGCACGGCTTGCTCTAGGAGAAACCCATGAAATCCGCCCTGACGATCATCCGCGACGAGCACCGCACCATCTCTGCCGTGCTGCACGCGATGAAAGACCTCGCGCGCGAGGCTCAGGATCCTGCGACGCGCCCGGCCTTCGAGGCGCTGCGCGCAATGGTGCGCTACATCGACGAGTTCCCGGAGAAGCTGCACCACCCGAAGGAGGACCGGCACCTGTTCGACCGCCTCGAGGTCCGCTCGGCCGAGGCGAGGCCGCTGATCGCGACACTGCGCGGCGAGCACGAGGCGGGCGCGCGCCTGGTGCGAGAGCTCGAGCGCTCGCTGGTCTTCTTCGAGGACGGCGCGCCGGAAGGCGCGGGGAAATTCCTCGAGGCGGTGACCGCGTACGCCGACTTCCACTGGAAGCACATGCACAAGGAGGAGACCGAGCTCCTGCCGCTCGCCGAGCGCTGCCTTACCGAGGGCGACTGGCGCGAGATCGACGCCGCGTTCCAGGACAACCCGGACTTTGACGAGCAGTTCACGCGCATCGTGAACCTCGCGCCCGAGCCGGTGGGCCTGGGCGCTAGGACTTGAAGCGGCTGCGCGGGTCGAAGCGCGACGCTTCGCGCAGCTCCTCGAAGAGCGTCTTTTCCCGCTCGGTGAGCGTCCCGGGCACGACGATGTTGAGCGCGGCGTAGAGGTCGCCCGCGCCGCCGCCGCCGGGCCTGGGCAGGCCCTTGCCCGCGAGCCTGAGCTTCTGGCCGCTCTTGGACCCCGGCGGCACCTTGAGCGTCACCCGGCCCTCGAGGGTCGGCACTTCCACTTGGGCGCCCAGCGCCGCTTCCCACGGCGCGAGCGGCAGCTCGATCTCGAGGTCGTGCCCGCTCGCGCGGTAGAGCGGATGCGGCTCGAGCGCGATCTGCAGGTAGAGGTCCCCGGGCGGGCCGCCGTTGCCGCCCGGACCGCCCTTGCCGCGCAGCCGCAGCCGCTGGCCGTCGGTCGCGCCGCGCGGGATGCGCGCGCGCAGCTCGCGGCCGTCGAGCTGGAAGGCGCGCTCGGTGCCGCGGAAGGCCTCTTCGAGGCCGATGCGCACCGTGGTCTCGTAGTCCTCGCCGGGGATAGGGACGTTGCGGCCGAAGCCGCCGCGGCGTCCGGCGGCGCGGCCGAAGATGCCCATCGACTCGAAGAGGTCCGAGAGGTCGACGTCGCGCAGGTCCTCGGCCCGGCCGGCGCCGAAGCGGTCGAACCAGTCGGGCGGCGGGCGGAAATCCTGGCCGGGTCGGAAGCTGCCCAGGCTGTCGTAGGCGGCGCGCTTTTCCTTGTCGCGCAGCGTCTCGTAGGCCTCCGCGACCTCCTGGAAGCGCTCCTTGGCGTTCGCCTCCTTGGAGACGTCGGGGTGGTACTTGCGGGCGAGCTTGCGGTACGCCTTCTTGATCTCCTCGTCGCCCGCGCCGCGCGCGACGCCGAGGATCTTGTAGTAGTCCTTGTACTTCACCAGGCCTATATAGGGCCGAACCTACCGGCTCACAACCACCGGTATTTTCGAATGCGCCAGGACGCGGGTCGTTTCACTGCCCAGGATCAGCCCGCCGAGCCCGCCGCGGCCGTGCGTGGCCATGGCGATGGCGTCGCACTTCTGGCCGCGGGCAGCGCGCAGGATCCCCTTCCAGGGCTGCGCTTCGGTCAGAAACAGGGTCTTGCAGCGCACCCCCTCGGCTCGCGCGGCGGCCTCGACCGCGGCGAGCGCCTTCGCGGCCTGCTTCTCCGTGGCCCTGCGATATTCCTTCGGATCGAAAGCCGGGACGTACACCGCTCCCTCGCCGTACATCGGCGGCATGTAGGGCGGGATCACGTAGACACCGCTCACGCGGGCGCCGAGCGCCTTGGCGAGCCGCACGCCGGAGCGCACGCCCTTCATGGCGAGGGTGGATCCATCGGTCGGAAGCAGGATGTGCTTGTACATGAGCGTCTCCTTGATTTGGGTCAAGAGTACCCCGCGGGGGGGCCGTACAGTCAATCCATGCGCACGATCGACTCCCCCGGCGAGCTCTACGCCCACGCCATCGCCCTCGAGCGCGAGGCGGCCGAGCGCTACGGCGAGTTCGCCCGGCGCATGGACGACCTGGGCAACGCGGCGGCGGCGGAGGTCTTCGCCACGCTGGCGCGGCTCGAGCAGGAGCACCTGCAGACGCTGCGCGAGCGCACGCAGGGCGTGGAAATCCCTGATTTCGCGGGCGAACAGTACGCGTGGCTCGACGCCGGCGCGCCCGAGACCGCGGCGCGCGAGCTGGTGTTCCGCCTGCTCACCGCGCGCCAGGCGCTCGAGATCGCGCTGCGCGCCGAGACCCGCGCCCAGACCTTCTTCGAGAGAGTGATGCTCACTGCCGGCGACCCTGCGCTGCGCGCGCTGGCGCGCGAGATGGCGGCGGAGGAGGGCGAGCACGTCCGGCTCGTCGAGCGGCTGCTCGAGCACACGCCGCAGCCCGGCCTCGACGCACAGATGATCTTTGGGAGGTAACCATGTACAAGCACATCCTCGTCCCCACCGACGGCTCGGAGACCGCCGACAAGGCGGTGGTCGCGGGCATCGATTACGCACGCGAGGTCGGCGCGAAAGTGACGCTCTTCACCGCGGTGCCCGAATACCGCATCCCCAGCCAGGGCGAGATGATGGCGCACAGGGCGCTGTCGCTGGCCGAGCACGAGCGCAACTCGCGCGAGAAAGCCGATGCGATCCTCGCCCCGGCCGTGCAGCGCGCGGGCGCGGCGGGCGTGACCTGCGGGACCGACTACGCGCAGAGCGACTTCCCTTCGCAGGCGATCATCGCCGCGGCGAAGAAGAACGGCTGCGACGCGATCTTCATGTCCTCGCACGGGCGCAAGGGGCTCGCCAAGCTCTGGCACGGCAGCGAGACGATCGACGTGCTCACGCATTCGGACATCCCGACGCTCGTCTACCGCTAGGAAGAAAGCAGGCGCACCAGCCAGAATGCCGCCAGCGCGAGCGGCAGGATGATGGCGAAGAACGCCACCTGGCGGTTCGCGAAGCGCGCGCCGCGCCGCTTCTCGATCCAGTCGAGCAGCCGATCGGCGCCGAAGTACAGCCCAAGCGCTACGAGCGTGAACCAGACGAGGTCCATGCCGAGCGCCAGACGATGACGATGAAGAGCAGGCCGCCGGCGACCGCGGCGAGGCCGCCCAGCCCCATGAGGCCCATCGCGGCCACCTGCTCGAAGCCGCGCAGCACCTGGTCGGCGCCGGCCACCTTGCG
>CBDDRQ010000196.1:0-41019 GCA_965233125.1 uncultured bacterium | reverse complement strand
GAGGAGCACCTCATCCGCATCGACATGTCGGAGTACATGGAGAAGCACGCGGTGTCGCGCCTGATCGGCGCGCCGCCGGGCTACGTCGGCTACGACGAGGGCGGCCAGCTCACCGAGCAGGTGCGCCGCAAGCCCTACTCGGTGATCCTCTTCGACGAGGTGGAGAAGGCGCACCCCGACGTCTTCAACACGCTGCTGCAGGTGCTCGACGACGGGCGCCTCACCGACGGGCAGGGGCGCACGGTGGACTTCAAGAACACCGTCATCGTCATGACCTCCAACCTCGGCTCGCAGATGATCCAGGGCATGGCGGGCAGCGACTACGGGGTCATCAAGCTCGCGGTGATGGCCGAGGTGAAGACGCATTTCCGGCCGGAGTTCGTGAACCGCATCGACGAGGTAGTGGTGTTCCACGCCCTGGGCGAGGAGCACATCAAGTCGATCGCGAAGATCCAGCTCGGCATCCTGGAAAAGCGCCTGGCGAGCATGGACTACGCGCTGGAAGTCACCGATGCCGCGCTAAGCGAGCTGGCCAAGGCGGGGTTCGACCCGGTCTACGGCGCCCGGCCGCTCAAGCGCGCCATCCAGTCCGAGATCGAGAACCCGCTCGCGAAGGCGATCCTGGAGGGGCGGTTCGCGCCCAAGGACCGCATCCGGGTCGATTACCGCGCCGGCAGGATGACGTTCGAGAAGGCGAAGTCGCCGGCGCGCGCGGCGGCCTAGCCGGCGGGCTCGGCGCGCGGCGCTGCCGCGCGGATGCGCCTGGTGGACTGCAGGAGCTCCTCCCACAGGCCTTCGGTGTCCTTGCGGAAGATGGTGTCGACGTCGGCGCTTTGCACCGACCACAGGCCGCGGTCGAGCTCGCTCCGCAGCTCGCCGGCCTGCCAGACGACGTAGCCGACGAAGTAGCGCGCCTCGTTGGGCGTGCTCTCGATCACCTGGTCGATGGTATCGGCGCGGAATGCCAGGTACAGGTTCTTCATCAGCAGCACGGTGCCGGCCCCGGGCGCGTGGTCGGCCTTGACCAGCGCCACCAGCGCGCCGCGCGAGCGTGGCCCGCCGTAGTACACCGGCTCCGCCACCTTCTTGGAGGGCTCGTGGTCGGGGAAGAGGCTGCCGAGCGAGCGGCGCGTCGGCCGGTTGATGATCACGCCCACATGGCCGCCGGTGGGCACCGGGGCGGCGAGCAGCACGGTCTGGCGGTACTCGAGGTCGCGGAACGCCGGGTGGGCGATGAGCAGCACCGCCTCGTCCTGCGATTGCCCGAAGGCAGCCCCGGAAAGCGCGAGAAAAAGGCAGGCGGCGAGGGCGCGTAGCATCGGGAAAGTATATCGCCGGAAAACGCTCATGCGGGTTTTTTCCTTCCCCGGTTTCGTGCCTCCTCGAGCAGTTCGCGCCACATCCCCTCGGTCGACTTGCGAAATATCACGGCTTCGCGCGCCGGCAGCACGTACCAGCCGTCGCGGGCGAGCTCGCTCTCCAGCTGTCCGGGCGCCCAGCCCGCGAACCCGGCATAAAGCCGCATCCGCGCCGGCGGGCGGGCAAGCAGCGCCGCGAGATTGTCCGGGTGCATGCTGAGGTAGGCATGCTCGAGCACGTGGAACGCGCTCGCCGCCGGCGGCTCGACCGCCTCGAAGAGCGCCACGACCACCCGGCCCATGACCGGGCCGCCGGCGTAGAGCGGCTCGGGATGGCCTTCCATGCGTCGCTCGGTGGGGCGGTTGAGGACCACGCCCACGGTGTGCGCGTCTCCGGTCTGCGTGACCAGCACCACGGTCTCGCGGAAGTTGGGGTCGACCAGGCCGGGCTTGGCCACCAGCAGGACCGCGTTCGGCGGCTCGTTCTGCTGCGCCGCGGCGGCGGCGGCGAGCAGGCACCACAGGAGCGCGCTAGCGCAACAGCGAAACAAGCGCGATGCCGAGGGAGAAGAGCGCCAGCGCGACGGCGACCGCGCAGAACAGCACCGCGCGCCGCAGCCGCGACTCGGCGATCTCGGCGCCCTTTTCGATGGCGGTGACGGTGCTTTGCAGCTGCGCCGCGAGCTCGCGCACGTGCTCGGCGTTCTGCGAGACCGCGGCCTGGAGCTCGGCGATCTGCTGCGCTTCGCCCGGCGCGCCGGCCTCGGGCTTCTTCTTCGTGAACACGGGCTTGGCGGCCGCGACGATGTCTCCCACGTGCGGCAGGACGGCCTTCAGGGCAGGAATGAGCCAGCTCGCCATGGTCAATCCACTTCCTCCAGCACGATCATCGCCGCGCTGTAGCCGACAGATGCGGCGTGCACCTGGAGGTTCCGGGAGGCGTCGGCGTCGACGGCAATCATCGAGAACGGCCCCGCGGGCTGCATGCCGATCTTCGCAAACTCGCGCGGCGAATCGGCGACGATGGCGAGCAGGTGGTTCCTTCCCGCGGGACCGCCGGCCTTGATCTGCCAGCTGGGGCGCGGCAGGCGCAGCGTCTGCCCGGCCTCGACGGCATTGTCGCCGTCGAGCTGGTTCGGAAACAGCATGTCGAAGCTCCTGCCGTCGGAGCCGACCATCAGCAGGTAGGCGTGGCCGGCGTGGCTCGAGGTGAGCGTGAACTCGACGTCGTCCTTGCCGATGCGGAAAGCGCTCTTCGCCGCCTGCAGCGAGACGGCGCGGCGGTCGTCGCGGCTGCTGTAGATGTCGACGAGCGTGTTGTACGCGCTCGTCTTGACCGAGGCACTGCGCTCCGGGAAGGAGAGCACCGCGTCCGGGTTGCCGGCGATGGTGACGTGGTGCGGCAGGAAGCCCTTCACCTCGCGCAGCTGCTGGTTGATCTTCTGCTGCGCGCAGGCCTGGATCTCCGCCGCCGATAGCCCGCCGGAGCCGTCGCGGTCGCTCGCCGCGCCGTTGATGCAGTCGCGCCAGGCCTGCGTCGCGACCCCGCCTTTGGCCGGCATGTCGAGCGACACCTCGTTGTCGCGCGCCGCGGCGATGAACACGTAGTTGCCGGCGCCGCTGCCGGCCGAGCGGCTCGCCGCGCCCAGCGACCGCGCGAGCACGTTGACCGGCCGCTCGCAGGCTTCGGCGCCGCCGCGCGCGAAGAACTTCGGCGCGAACGCCGGCTTCTGCCCGGGCAGCGCGCGCTGCGTGGCGCCGCCCGAGTGGCAGGCGTCGAGCAGCACCACCAGCTTCTGCGCCTTCGCGGCGAGCTGCTTCAGGCGCGCCTCCAGCTCGACGTCGATGAAGCCCATGCCGTCGACCGTGATGAGCGACTCGGCGCAGCGCTCGCCGGGCATGCGCACCAGCTGGCGGCCGCCGTGGCCGGAGAAGTAGATGAACACCTGGTCGCCGTCGGCGATGCGCTCCTGCAGCTCGTCGAAGGCGCGCTGCATGCCCGCGAGCGTGAGCTCGCCGTCCTTGTAGTGGCGCATGTTCGCGTCCTTCACGCCCATCCTGCGCGCGATGCTGCGCGCGCTCTCGCCGTCGTGCTGCACGCCCAGCAGCGGCGGCACGCCGGCCTGGTAGGCGCTGATCGTCATGATGAGCGCGTGGCTTTCGGCCGCCGCCGGCAGCGCGAGCGCGGCACCCCAGAGAAGGAACAGGAATCTCGTCATCGTCGCGTCAGTTGAAGGCCTGGATCCCCGTGATGGCGCGCCCCAGGATGAGCGCATGGATATCATGCGTCCCCTCGTAGGTATTGACAACTTCGAGGTTGACGACGTGGCGGATGACGCCGAACTCGTCGGAGATGCCGTTGCCCCCGAGCATGTCGCGCGCCACGCGCGCGATCTCCAGTGCCTTTCCACAAGAATTTCTTTTTAAAAGAGAAGTCAGTTCCGGCGCAGCGGTCCCTTCGTCCTTCATGCGCCCCAGGCGCAGGCATCCCTGCAGCCCGAGCGCGATCTCGGCCTGCATGTCGGCGAGCTTCTTCTGCACCAGCTGATTCGCCGCCAGCGCCCGGCCGAACTGCTTGCGATCGAGCACGTAGGTCCGGGCGCGGAAAAAGCAGTCCTCCGCGGCGCCGAGCGCGCCCCAGGCGATGCCGTAGCGCGCGGAATTCAGGCAGGTGAAGGGACCCTTCAGGCCGCGCACCTCGGGGAAGGCGTTCTCCTCGGGACAGAACACGTTGTCCATCACGATCTCGCCGGTGATGGAGGCGCGCAAGCCCACCTTACCGTGGATGGCCGGCGCCGACAGTCCTTTCATGCCTTTATCCAGAACGAATCCGCGGATCTGATCGGATTCCTTTGCCCATACCACGAACACATCCGCGATCGGAGAGTTGGAGATCCACATCTTCGTGCCGGTGAGGCTGTAGCCGCCGGCGACCTTCTTCGCCCGCGTCTGCATCGAGCCGGGATCGGAGCCGTGGTTGGGCTCGGTGAGCCCGAAGCAGCCGATCCACTCGCCGCTCGCCAGGCGGGGCAGATACTTCTTCTTCGTTTCCGGGTTGCCGAATTCGTAGATGGGCAGCATCACGAGCGAGGACTGCACGCTCATCATCGAGCGGTAGCCCGAGTCGACGCGCTCGACCTCGCGCGCGATGAGGCCGTAGGCGACGTAGTTCAGGCCCGGGCCGCCGTACTCGGCCGGGATGGTCGGCCCGAGCAGGCCGAGCGCCCCCATTTCCCTGAAAATGGCTGGATCCGTTCTTTCGTGACGAAAAGCATCCAGGATGCGCGGCACGAGCTTGCCCTGGCAGTACGCCTGCGCGGCATCGCGCACCATGCGCTCCTCCTCGGTGAGCTGCTGCTCGAGGAGGAAGGGGTCCTGCCAGCTGAACTCGGCTTTCGTCTTCTTGATCGGCGCGTTCATCATTGCACCCTTTCGAGGATCACGGCGAGGCCCTGGCCGACGCCGATGCACAGCGACACCGCCGCGTAGCGCCCGCCCGACTGCTGCAGCTCGCGCGCCACGGTGAGCGCGAGCCGCGCGCCCGAGGCGCCGAGCGGGTGGCCGATGGCGATCGCGCCGCCGTTGGGGTTGACGCGCGGGTCCTTGAAGTCGACCTCCATCAGCTTCAGGCACCCGAGCACCTGGCTCGCGAACGCCTCGTTGATCTCGATGATATCCATGTCCTTCAAGGACAATCCTGCCCGTTCCAGAGCGCGCGGAATGGCATAGGCCGGTCCGACGCCCATGATGCGCGGCTCGACGCCGGCGCTCGCCGCGGCGAGGATGCGCGCGATCGGCTTCCTGCCTTTCTTTTCGCCCCACGCCTTGCTGCCGATCACCAGCGCCGCGGCGCCGTCGTTCACGCCGGAAGCGTTGCCGGCGGTCACCACGCCGCCTTCGAAGAGCGGCTTGAGCTTCGCCAGCGCGTCCATGCTGCTGTCGCGCCGGGGATGCTCGTCGGCGTTTATCGTTTCACCAGGAGAATCTTTTTTCTTTGAGGGCAGAACAACGGGCTTGATTTCGCCGGCGTAGAAGCCTTCCTTCTCGGCCTTCGCGTACTTCTGCTGCGAGGCGAGGGCGAACTCGTCGGCCTGCAGGCGCGTGACGCCGAAGTCCTTCGCCACGTTGTCGCCGGTCTCGGGCATCGAGTGGTTGCCGAACTGCTTCACCACGCGCGGGTTCGGGAAGCGCGCGCCGATGGTGCTGTCGAACATCTTCACCTCGCGGCTGTAGGGCGAGTCGGCCTTGCTGAACACGTAGGGCGCGCGGCTCATGCTCTCGACGCCGCCGGCGAGGTAGAGCTCGCCTTCGCCGACGCTCACCGCGCGCGCGGCGTCGACCACGGCCTGCAGGCCGCTCGCGCACAGGCGGTTCACGGTCACGCCCGGGGTGGTGGGCGGCAGCCCCGAGAGCAGCGCCGCGAAGCGCGCGACGTTGCGCGAGTCCTCGCCGGCCTGGTTGACGCAGCCCAGGACGATGTCGCTGATCTCCGCGGGCTCGATCTTGTTGCGCGCCACGACCTCGCGGATCACGTCGGCGGCGAGGTCGTCGGGCCGCACCGCGGCGAGCTTGCCGGCGTGCCGGCCGATGGGGGTGCGCAGTCCGTCGTAGATATAGGCGTCGAGCATTGGCGAGGTTTCCTTTCTATTCTTGCGTAAGGAGCGAGACTCCGAGCTGCGCCCTGCGGCGCAGCCACGGGCTCGCGCGGTAGCGCGGCTCCTGGTAGATCGAATGCATCGCGTCGAGGATGGCGAGGATTCTGCCCGCGCCCAGTGCGTCGCCCATCGCGAGCGGGCCGCGCGGGTAGCCCAGGCCGAGCGTCACGGCATGGTCGAGGTCCTGCGGCGCGGCGATGCGCATCTGCGCGATGTCGCAGCCGACATTGACGATGTGGGCGACCACGCGCTGCGCGACGAAGCCGGGCGAGTCGTTGATGACCGACACCGGCACGCCGTTCGCGGCGAGCAGGGCGTGGGCGGCATCGCGCACTTCGGGTTTCGTCACCGGCGTGGTCATGAGCGTAAATCTTTTCTTGAAGCCGAAGAGCGGGTCGACCGCGACCGTGCGCGCCGGGTCGAGGCCGAGCTCGAGCGCGGCGGTGGTGGCGTCCTTGCCGAGGGGGGCGACCATGCACACCGCAGCAGAATCCCTTTCCGCCGTGGAAGAAATGATCTGGCTCAACTCCGGGGCGGCCCAGACCGACCGCGGCCTGGCTTGGGGCGCCGCAGGTTCCGCGATCCGCGCAGGATTATTCTCCTTGTCGTACTCGTACCAGCCGCGGCCGGTCTTGCGACCGAGGAGCCCGGCGGCGACGCGCGGCTCGGCGAGGAAGGAGGGGCGGTACTTCGGCTCCTCGAAGTACTGCCCGTACATCGATTTCATCACCGCGTGCGCAACGTCGAGGCCCACGAGGTCCATCAGGCCGAAGGGGCCGATCCTGAAGCCCGCAGCCTCCACGAGGATGCGGTCGATGGTGGCGAAATCGGCGACGCCTTCGGAGAGCACGCGCAGCGCCTCGGGCACGAAGGCGCGCCCGGCGTGGTTGACGACGAAGCCGGGCGTGTCCTTGCACCGCACCGGGCTGTGGCCGAAGCGCCGCGCGAGCCCGGCGAGCGCCTCGGTCGCGGCCGGGTCGGTCATCACGCCGTCGACGACCTCGACGATCTTCATCACCGGCACCGGGTTGAAGAAGTGGTAGCCCGCGACGCGCTGCGGCCGCCGGCAGGCCGCGGCCATGGCGGTGACCGAGAGCGATGAGGTGTTGGAGGCGAGGATGCAGCTTTCCGAGACGATGCTTTCGAGGGCGGAGAAAAGCTTCCGCTTCTCCTGCAGGTCCTCGACGATCGCCTCGACCACCACGTGGCAGGGGGCGAGGCCCTGCAGGGAATCCGCCAGCTCGAGCTTTCCCAGCGCGGCGTCCACCTGGGCGGCGCTGAGGCGCCCTTTCTCGGCGAGCCTGGCGAGGGAGCCGGCGACGGCGTCCCGGGCCTTGCGCGCCGCGCCGGGCTGCGCGTCGTAGAGCAGCGTGCGCGCGCCGCACTGGGCGAGCACCTGCGCGATACCGCGACCCATCGTGCCGGCTCCGGCGACGCCGGCGACGAGGTCGCTGCGGGTGGGATCGAGCATGGAAAAGGCTTATTCTAGCGGCCGGAGGCGTGGCTATAATCGTCCGCAAAACCGTCGAACGGGTGCGGCGCGGCGTCAAAAGCGCGGAGGAGGAGGACATGAAATACAGCAAGATCCTTCTGGCCTACAACGGCTCGCAGGAAGGCAAGCGCGCGCTCTTCGAGGCCGCGGACCTCGCGAGCTTTCTCGGGGCCGACACGCATTTGCTGGCGGTGGCGAGCATGCCGCCGTCGCTGTTCCTCACCGAGGGCTTCGTGCCCGAGGAGCTGCTGGAAGAGGAGAAGAAGCGCACCCAGTCGGTGCTCGACGAGGGCATCCGCAGCCTGCGCGAGCGCGGCTTCAGCGCCACCGGGCACCTCGCGGTGGGCGAGCCGGTCGAGGAGATCTGCCGCCTGGCGAAGAGCATCGGCGTGAACCTCATCGTGCTCGGGCACAACCAGAACACCTCGTTCGCCGCGCGCTGGTGGAAAGGCTCCGTGGGCGCTTCGCTCCTCGACTATGCGCCCTGCAGCATCCTGATCGCGCTCAGCAAGGTATAGCGCCGACCCGTAAAAGGCTGCTGCGCTGGCTGGCCGTCGTCGTTGCGGCGACCTTGCTGGCGGCGGGGCTCGCGCGCATGGAGTGGCACCGCGCGCTCGAAAGCGCCTACTACGACTGGTGGCACGTCCTGTCGGGCAAGCGCTACGAGCCGCGCCACACCGCGCTCGTCTTCGTCGACGACGCCACGCTGCTCGCCTACCGGGACGAGCCGCTCGCGTTCTGGACGCCGCAGTTCGCCCGGGCGCTAGGCGTGCTGCGCCAGGCCGGCGCCCGCGTCGTCGGACTGGACGTCCTCTACCTGGTCAGCGCCGAAGCCTGGCTGGGCAAGCTCGAGGTGGCCGGCAGCACGTTGAGCCGGGAGTACGATGCGCCCTTCCGCGCGGCGCTCGCCAAGGGCGACACCATCCTCATCACCCACCTCGTCGACCTGCCCAACGGCGAGCTCGAGCTGCTGCAGCCGCCGCCCGACCAGCGCCTGCTGCTGCCCGGCGGGAACAACGACCTTGGCATCGCCAACCTGCATCCCGATCCTGACAAGCACCTGCGCAGCTTCTATCCGGTCATGATCCCCGACCGGGACTACGCCGGCGTCGCCTTCGCCATGCAGCTCGCGCTGCGGGCGGCGGGCCTCGACCCCGCGCAGGACGAGTGGCGCGTCGCCGGCAGAACGCTGAAGCGCGAGCTGAAGCGCTATCCGATCGGCTACGCCGGCCCTCCCGGCGCCATCCCCGCGGTGTCGATGCTGACGCTGCTGCGGCCCGACGCGCTGGAGCGGCCCGAGGTGAAGGCGCTGAAGGGCAGGGTCGCCATCATCGCCGCCGCGAATGCCGGCAGCGCCGACCGCCACGTCACCCCCTACTCGCGCGGCCCGCAGGCCGAGCAGATGCTCGGCGGCGAGGTGCACGCCAACATCGTCGAGACGATCCTCCAGGGGCGCTATCCGCGCGCGTTGCCGCTTGCGGGCGAGATCGCCTACGTAGCATTTCTCTTGTCTATTCCATGTTTCTTCTTCCTCGTCCTGCGCGTAGGCGTCGGCGCGACGCTTGGCGCGGTGCTGCTCGCCGCGGTGGCGCTGCCCGCGTACCTCGCTTTCCAGGCCGACTGGGTGCTGCCCGTGGCGCAGGCGCAGATCGGCCTCGCCGCCGCCTTCCTCATGACGCTCGGCCTGCGCCTGACCGGCGAAGAGCGCGAGCGCGCCCGCATCCGCAGGATCTTCGAGCGCTACGTCGCCGAGCCGGTGGTCGCCAAGCTCCTCAGCGAGGACCGGCGGCCCGACCTCGGCGGCGAGCTGCTGACCGTGACGGTGCTCTTCTCCGACATCCGCGGCTTCACCACCTTCTCGGAGAAGCTGAGCGCCCACGAGGTGGTCGAGTTGCTCAACGCGTACTTCACCCGCGTGTGCGAGCCCATCCTCGCGCAGGGCGGGACGGTGGACAAGTACATCGGCGACGCGGTGATGGCCGAGTTCGGCTCGCCCGTTCCCTATCCCGACCACGCGCGACGGGCGATCCGCGCCGCCCTCGGAATGGCGCGCGAGGCGCAGGCGTTCAAGGCCTGGATGCGCGAGCGTTTCCCCGGCCGCGGGCTCGCCGAGTTCGGCATCGGCGTGGGCCTGCATACCGGCGAGGCGGTGTGCGGCAGCATCGGCACGCCGCGGCGCCAGGAGTACACCGCCATCGGCGACACGGTGAACACCGCGTCCCGGCTGGAGGGCATCACCAAGGAGCTGCAGGTCGTCATCGCCGCCTCGCAGGCGACGCTCGACGCGGCCGGCGCGGGCGTGCGCACCGGCAAGCGCGAAACCGTCACGGTGAAAGGGCGCGCCGAGCCCATCGTCGTCCACGAGATCACCGGCATCGACGATGTGTAGAATCGCCGTCATGCGGAAACTGCTCCTCCTCCTGTCTTTCATCCCCTTGCTCGCCCAGGCGCAGGATGCCGGTCTCGTGAACCACCTGGCGGGCGACGTCGCTTACGTGAGCGCGGGCAAGAAGGCGCCGGCCACGCCCTTCATGAAGCTGCGCGAGGGCGACCGCTTCCGCGTCGCCGCCGGCGCACAGGTGCGCGTGGTGTATTTCAGCGGCGGGCGCCAGGAAGGCTTCACCGGCCCGGCGGAATTCACCGCCGGCAGGACCGCGAGCCGGGTCATCAGCGGCGCGCCGCCGCAGGTGAGCGCGCTGCCCTCCGGCGTGCCGCAGAGGATCGCGCGGACGCCCGAGCTCCTCGCCATCGCGAAGATGGGGCGCGCCGGCGGCTTCGCCGTGCGCGGCGGCGTGAAGGCGCGCACGCCGGAGCAGGACGAAGAGCTGCGCGCGGCGCGCGCGACCTACAGGTCGCTGCGCGACGTCTCGAGCGCCGACGACATCACGCCCGAGCTCTACCTCTACGCGGTGCTGGAGGACCAGCGCCGCTACGGCGACATGAAGGACGTGGTGTCCGAGATGAAGCGCCGCCAGCCCGCCAGCGCCGATGTGGACCTGATGGCCGACTACGTCCGCCAGAAGCTCGAAGGCAGGTAGCCATGCAGGCGTTCGGGCACAAAGGGAGGCTGGAAGACGCGCGCATGCTGACCGGGCAGGGGCGCTACGCCTCCGACTGGCAGCTACCCGGGCAGGCCTACGGCTGCTTCGTGCGCTCGGACCGGGCCCATGCGGAAATACTGGGAATAGAGAAGGAAACGGCATTGAGAATGCCGGGCGTCATCGCCGTCCTCACCGGCGCCGACGTCGAGGCCGCGGGCCTCAAGCCGCTGCCCGCGGCGGCGCCGATGAAGGGGCGCGGCGGCGCCGACCAGCTCGCCACCCATCGCCCGGCGCTCGCGCAGAAGCGGGTGCGCTATGTCGGCGATCCCGTGGCGCTGGTGGTGGCCGAGACCGCCGCCCAGGCGCAGGACGCGGCCGAGGCGGTAGCGGTGGACTACCGCGAGCTGCCGGCGGTGATCGACGCGCGCGCCGCGCTCGCGAGCGGCGCGCCGCAGCTGCACGAGAACATCCCGGGCAACCTGCTCCTCGATTTCGCCGGCGGCGACGAGGCGGCAACCAAGGCGGCGTTCGACAAGGCGGCGCGCGTGGTGAAGCTCACCTCCTACCACACGCGCGTGGTCGGCAATCCCATGGAGCCGCGCGCCGCGACCGGCGTGTACGACGCGGCGAAGGACCTGTGGCTGCTCTACGCC
The DNA here is from genome assembly GCA_965233125.1 of uncultured bacterium. Classification (GTDB taxonomy): domain Bacteria; phylum Pseudomonadota; class Gammaproteobacteria; order Burkholderiales; family SG8-39; genus SCGC-AG-212-J23. Next base: position 29,820 of record CBDDRQ010000196.1, on the reverse strand, counting down.
ACGACGCAGGGCGCGACCGCCATGCGCGGCCAGATGGCCACGGTGCTCGGCGTGCCGCCGGAGAAGGTGCGCGTGGTCGCCGAGGAGGTGGGCGGCGGCTTCGGCGTGCGCTTCAACATCTACCCCGAGTACGCCGCGCTGCTGCTCGCCGCGAAGACGCTCGGCCGCCCGGTGAAATGGTCCGGCACGCGCTCGGAGGTGTTCATCGCCGACGAGCAGGCGCGCGACATCGCGCACACCGGCGAGATGGCGCTCGACGCGAGCGGGCGCATCCTCGGCATGCGCTTCGAGTTCGTCTCCAACCTCGGCGCCTACCTCGCCTTCACCGGCAGCTTCGTCAACACCGTGAACCTGGTCAACGTCGCGAGCGGCGTCTACGACGTGCCGGCGGTGCACGTGCAGGCGAAGCTCGTGGTCACCAACACCGTGCCCACCGCCGCCTACCGCGGCGCCGGCCGGCCGGTGAGCTCCTACGCCATCGAGCGCCTGGTCGACCAGGCGGGGCACGAGCTCGCCATGGGCCCGGCGGAATTCCGCCGCCGCAACCTCGTGCCGAAGGAGAAGTTCCCCTACAAGATCTGCACCGGCTTCGAGTACGACGTGGGCGACTTCGAAGGCGTGCTGGACAAGGCGCTCAAAGCATCTGACTGGAACTCATTCCCACAGAGACGGGTTGAGGCGAAGAAGCGTGGAAAGCTGCTCGGCCGGGGCATCTCCACCTACATCGAGTCGAGCGGCGCCGGCGGCTTCGCGCCCTACGACGAGGCGAAGATCGACTGGGACGCCGACGGCGGCGTCACGCTGCGCGCCGCCTCGCATTCCCACGGCCAGGGGCACCTGACCGCGTACGCGCAGATTGTCTCGGGCGTGCTCGGCGTGCCGATGGAATCGATCCGCCTGCGCACCGCCGACCCCGACATGCACATGATCGGCAACCCCACCGGCGGCTCGCGCTCGCTGCTGGGCATCGGCAGCGTCATGCTGATGGCGGCGCAGGAGATCGTGAAGAAAGGCATGCCCCTCGCCGCGGAGGCGCTCGAGGCGGCGCAGCAGGACGTGGAATTCGTCGAGGGGAAGTACCGCATCAAGGGAACGGATAGGTCTGTGAGTATTGCCGTTCTGGCCAAGAAGCACCCCGGATCCCTCGACATCGACCTCAAGGACAAGAAGGTCGGCGCCACCTATCCGAACGGCTGCCACATCTCGGAGGTGGAGATCGACCCCGAGACCGGCGAGTTCGAGATCGTGCGCTACCTCGCCTGCGACGACGCCGGCAACATCGTCAACCACCAGATCGTCGAGGGGCAGATGCAGGGCGGCATCACGCAGGGCGCCGGCCACATCTTCGGCGAGCAGGCGGTCTACGACGAAAGCGGCCAGCTCCTCACCGGCAGCTTCATGGACTACCCCATGCCGCGCGCGGTGCTGGTGAACAACCTGACGGTGCTCGACTACCCGGTACCTACCAAGACCAACCCGCTCGGCGCCAAGGGCGTGGGCGAGGCGGGCGTCACCGGCTCCATGCCCTGCCTGATGAACGCGGTGATGGACGCGCTGCGCCAGGGCGGCGTGCAGCACTTCGACATGCCGGCGAGCGCGCCGCGGCTGTGGAGCGCGCTGCGCGCGGCACGTGGACGCGCTTGAAGCGCTGTTCGCGCGCGCGCGGGCGCGCCGGCCGCGCATCGTCCTGCCGGAGACCACCGACGAGCGCATCGTCGAGGCCGCACGCCGGCTGAAAGCGCAGGGCATCGCACAGCCCGTCCTGCCCGATCCTGACAAAGAACAAGAAAAACTTAAGAGATATTCAGAGCTCTACCCCGGCAACCCCAGGATCGCCGAGCGCGCGGTGCGCCGGCCGCTTTTCTTCGCCGGCATGATGGTCAAGGCGGGCGACGCCGACGCGGTGCTCGCCGGCGTCGCGCATCCCACCGCGCGCGTCATCGAGGCGGGCATGATGACGATCGGCCTCGCGCCGGGGATCAGCACGCCTTCGAGCTTTTTCCTGATGATCTTCAGCGACAAGGTACTTCTCTACTCGGATTGCGCCGTGAACGCCGATCCCACCCCGGCGCAGCTCGCCGACATCGCCCTTGCCTCCGCCGCCAGCTATCGCGCGCTGCTGGGAGAAGAGCCGCGCGTCGCACTGCTCTCGTTCTCGACCAAGGGCAGCGCCCATCACGCGCGTGTCGATAAAGTGGTCCAGGCTTTTTCCCTGGTCAAAGAACGAGACAGCGCCCTTGCCGTTGACGGCGAGCTGCAGGCTGATGCCGCGCTGATAGAGGGGGTAGCTTTGAAGAAATTGAAGGAACTTGGGCCTGTCGCGGGAAGGGCCAACGTGCTCATCTTCCCCGACCTCGACTCGGGCAACATCGCCTACAAGCTCACCCAGCACCTCGCCGGCGCGCGCGCCATCGGGCCGGTGCTGCAGGGCTTCGCCAAGCCGGTGAGCGACCTCTCGCGCGGCGCAAGCGTCGAGGACATCGTCGCCACCGCCGCCATCCTCGCCGCCCAGGCCTGAATCAGGGACAGACCACGTTTTCTCCCGCGTGGTTCCCGATCGGGAACCAAAACGCGTCCTGCTAGCGCTTTTCCAGGGCCGGATACTCGCGGGGCTCGGGGCCGTTGTAGAGGGTGAGGGGGCGGATGAGGATGTTGTTCTCCATCTGCTCCAGCACCTGCACCGTCCAGCCCGGCACGCGCCCCACGGCGAAGATCGGCACGAAAAGGTCCGACGCGATGCCGTTCAGGTAGTAGACCACTCCGGCGTAGAAGTCGACGTTCACGTTCACCCCGTGGCGCGCATAGGGCTTCATCGCCTCGACCAGCGCTTCCAGGATCTGGTACCACTTGGGCTGGCCCCTTTCGATCGATAACTTTTCCACGCCCGCGCGCATGTGGCGCGCGCGCGGGTCCTCGGCGCGGTAGACGCGGTGGCCGAAGCCCATCACCGCCTCCTTGTTGGCGCGCTTGCGCTTGACGTATTCCGCGGCGTTCGCGGCCTCGCCGACTTCCTGCGCCATCAGCATCACGTTCTCGGCGGCGCCGCCGTGCGCCGGCCCGGACAGCGCGGCGATCGCCGCGGTGATCGCCGCGTGCAGGTTCGCCTCGGTGCCGGCGACCACGCGCGCGGTGAACGCGGAGGCGTTCGAGCCGTGCTCCGCGTGCAGGATCATGTCGAGATCCATGAGCCGCGCGCTATCGGCGCTCGGCGCGCTTCCCTTCAGCATATAGAGAAAGTTCGCCGCGTGGCCGAGCTCCGCGTCCGGCGCGACCGGCGCGCGGCCGTTGCGGATGTGCTCGTGCGCCGCGACGATCATCGGCACCTGCGAGGTGAGCCGCACGCCCTTGCGCAGGATCGCCTCCGGCGAGTTGTCCGCGACCTCGGGGTCGAACGCCGACAGCGCCGACACCGCCGTGCGCAGCACATCCATGGGATGCGCTGCTTTCGCGATCTCGATGATCTTGTAGATCTCCGGCGGCAGCTTTCTCGCCGCTTTCAGCTCCGCGGCGAACTTCTCGAGCTCGGCGCGGGAAGGCAGCTCTCCGTAGAAAAGCAGGTAGCAGGTCTCTTCGAAGCTCGAGCGCTGCGCGAGGTCGTGGATGCTGTAGCCGCGGTAGCGCAGCTCGCCCGCGCGCCCGTCGATGAAGCAAACGCGCGAGCGGTCGAAGTAGACGCCCTTCAGGCCGCGGTGGATGTCGGTCTTCTCGGCGGTGGCGTCGGTCATTTCGCTCGATTCTCAGAAAATGGAACGCGCGGCTCGCGCGGACGAAAAAAGTATAGCCGCGTCGAGCGGCCCGCAGAGGCCCTGCAGGGACTGCTTACCTGGACGCCTTGAAGCCCGTGGCTTTCACGAGCTTTGCCCAGCGCTGCTGGCCCGCCCGGATCTCCCGCGAAAACGCCGGTTCGGTCTGACCGGGCACGTCGAATCCCATGCCCTCGAGCCGTGCACGCACGGCAGCGTCGGCGTGGGCCTTCGTGGCGGCGTCGACGATCCGGCGGTAGATCTCCGGCGGCGTATCGCGGCGCACGAAGAGTCCGAACCAGATCGTCGCCGAAAGCGCCTCGTGGCCCAGCTCGGCGAGCGTCGGCACCTGCGGGAGCTGGCGCCAGCGCGCCTTGCCCGTCGTCGCCAGGGCGACCAGCCTGCCGCTCTGGATGTGCGCCATGGTGGTCTGGAGCTGGGAGAACCCGAGCAGCACATGGCCGCCGACCATGTCCTGCGTCTGGGGCGCGGATCCCTTGTACGGGATGTGCGTCATCTGCACGCCGAGGCGCTCCGCCAGCTGGTGGCCGAGGAAGTGGGACGGCGTCCCGGGGCTGAAGGAGGCATAGGCCGCCTTGTCCGGGTTCGCCTTTGCCCACTGCGCAAGCTCGGGAAGGGACTTCGCGCCCACGCTGGGGTGGACGACGAGCACGAGCGGTGCTTCGACGCCCTTGATCACCGGCGCGAAATCGTCGAACTTCCAGCGCAGCGATTCGAACGCGCTCGGATTGATCTCGGTCATCGATTGCGTGCCGACCCAGACGGTGTAGCCGTCGGCGGGGGCGCGCTGCACGAGCTCGGCCGAGATGTTCCCGTTCGCGCCGGGCTTGTTCTCCACCAGCACCTGCTGGCCGAGCGTGCGCGACATGTGCTCCGCCACCGTGCGCGCGTAGGCATCCACGGCGCCGGCCGGCGGCGTGCCGACGATGAGCGAGGGCGGCTTGGCCGGCCAGTCCTGCGCGTGCGCGAGACCGAGCCAAAGGAGGGCGATCGAGACGAGCGCCCAGCGTGCGACGTGAATAGTCATGCGTCCTCCTCGCGAACGGCTCATTCTTGGACAGCGTCGCGCGAGCGTCCACGGAAACCCGCGCGCGTTTCACTGGATGGAACGCTCTATACTGCGGCGATGCGGACGATTCGCGCGCTCGACCGCGGACTCGAAGTGCTCCTCAGCCTCAGCACCGGTGGGTCCGCCAGCCTGCAGGGGCTGCACCGCGCGACCGGCACGCCGAAGCCGACGTTGCTGCGGATCCTGAGGACCCTCGAGGCCCGCGGGATGGTGTGGCGGCGCATCGCCGACGGGCATTACTGCGCCAGCCACCACCTCACGACCAGGGCGCGCTACGTCGCCGGCACCGAGCGCCTCGTGCAGGCCGCCTCGCCGGTGCTGGACAAGCTCTGCGCCACGACCCTCTGGCCCTCCGACCTCGCGATCCCGCGGCGCGACTGCATGGAGATCTGCGAGACGAACCGGCCGCGCGCGCCCATCCACCTCAACCGCGCGCTGGTCGGGCTGCGGATTCCCATGCTCCAGACCGCGCACGGACGCGCCTACCTTTCCTACTGCGATGACGAGCGCAGGGCGGCAATCCTCGCGCGGCTGCGCAAGACCCCGGCTTCGGTGGACGCCATCGTCGCCGAGACTCGTGCCCGGGGCTACGCCACGCGCGCGCCCGGCTACAGAGGCAGCCTCCCGGGCGACGGCCTCCTCGCCGTTGCGGTCCCGGTTTTCAGCGCCGCTCGCGTGGTCGGCACGGTGAACATCGTCTGGGTGGAGCGCGTCGCGACGGTCGAACAGATGGCGCAGCGCCACCTGGAGGACCTCAAGGCCGCGGCGCGCCGCATCGGCGAGAACCTGCGCGCTGCGTAGCTCAGAGCTCGAACTTTTCCTTCGGAAAGTACTTGGCCAGGCGCGCGTCGGCGGTGCGGGCGTGCGCTTCCATGCCTTCCAGGCGCGAGATGCGCGCGGTCACCGGCGCGACGTCGCGGTTCGCCTCGCGCGTCATGCGCTGCCAGGTCACGGTCTTGATGAACTTGTGCACCGAGAGCCCGCCCGAGTAGCGCGCGGCGCCCTTGGTCGGGAGGATGTGGTTCGGGCCGGAGGCCTTGTCGCCGAAGGCGACGGTGGTCTCCTCGCCGAGGAAGAGCGAGCCGTAGCAGGTGAGGTTGGCGAGCCACCAGTCGAGGTCCCTGGCGTGCACCTCGAGGTGCTCGGCGGCGTACTTGTCGGAGACCTTCGCCGCTTCCTCGCGTGTCGCGCACACCACGATCTCGCCGTAGTCGCGCCACGCCGCACCGGCCGCCGTGCGTGCGGGCTCCGGAAGCTTCTCGATGAGCAGGGGTACTCTCCTCGAAACCTCCTCGGCCAATGATTTTGAGAGACTGACCAGCCACGCAGGCGAATCGGAGCCGTGCTCGGCCTGGCCGACGAGGTCGGTGGCGACGATGCCCGGGTCGGCCGAATCGTCGGCGATGACCGCGATCTCGGTGGGGCCGGCGAGGACGTCGATGCCCACCGCGCCGAAGAGCGCGCGCTTCGCCTCGGCGACGAACTTGTTGCCCGGCCCCACGACGATGTCCGCCGGCTTGCCGGTGAACAGGCCATAGGCGAGGGTGGCGATCGCCTGCACGCCCCCCAGCGTGAGGATCACGTCCGCGCCGGCGACCTGCATCGCGTAGAGCACCTGCGGATGGATGCCCCCGCCCTGGTAGGGGGTGGAGCAGGCGATGACGGTCGGCACGCCCGCGGCCTTGGCGGTGCCGATGCTCATGTACGCCGAGGCGATGTGCGCGTAGCGGCCGGTGGGCACGTAGCAGCCCGCCACGTTGACCGGGATGAGACGCTGACCGGCTGTAAGACCATCAGAAATCTGGGTGGAAAATTCACGCATCGAGTCGCGCTGCGCCTCGGCGAAGCGCCTTACCTGGGCGGCGGCGAACTCGATGTCGCGCTTCACGGAAGAAGGAATGGGGGCAGTGCGCCTCTCGATCTCTTCCGCACTGACTTCTATGGGACCTTCCCATTTGTCCAGCTTGCGCGCGTAGTCGCGCACCGCCTGCTCGCCGCCGGCGCGGATCGTGGCGAGCATCTCCTCGACGACCTTGCGCGCCTCGGCGGTGTCGGTCTCAGGCGTCTTCGCCGCTTTCTTCAGATAGTGGAGGGTCATTTTCCTGCCGTGGCTATTTCCCATAGATCAGCGTGGGTAGCCAAAGCGCGATCTGCGGGAAGATCGCGATCAGCGCCAGGCCCAGGAGCTGCAGTCCCATGAACTGGATCATGCCGCGGTAGATGTCGCCGAGCTGCCATTCGGGGACCACGCCCTTGAGGAAGTAAGCCGACATCGCCACCGGCGGCGAGAGCCACGCCGTCTGCAGGCACACCGCGACCATGATGCCGAACCAGGCGAGGTCGAAGCCCAGTTTCGTCACCAGTGGCAGCAGGAAGGGCACCACGATCAGCACGATCGGCACCCACTCGAGCGGCCAGCCGAGCAGGAAGATGAGCCCCATGACGATGGCGAGGATGACCCAGCGGTTGAGCTCCAGCGCGAGCAGCGCCTCGGTGAGCATGGTCGGCGTGCCCAGGCGCGCGAACACCGCGCCGAAGAAATTCGAGGCGGCGACCAGGAACAGGATCAGCACCGAGATCTCGAGGGTCTTCACCAGCGCGTCGGTGAACCGGGTCCAGGTGAGGCGCCGGTAGGCTGCGGCGAGCACGAGCGAGCCGGCGGCGCCGCAGGCCGAGCCCTCGGTGGGCGTGGCGAGGCCGAACACGATGCTGCCGAGCGCCGCGAAGACGAGCAGCGCCGGCGGCACGAGGCCGCGGAAGAACTGGATCCAGAGCTCGCCCATGCTGCCGGCCCGTCGCTCCATGGCGAGCGCCGGCGCGAGGCTGGGGTTGATCTGGCAGCGGATCATCGCGTACGCGGTGAAGAGCACCGCCAGCAGGACGCCGGGCAGCAGCGCCGCGGCGAAGAGCGTCGTCACCGGGACTTCCAGCACCGGCCCCATCACCACCAGCATGATCGAGGGCGGGATCAGGATGCCGAGCGTGCCGCCGGCGGCGATGAGGCCCGAGGAGAGCTTCACGTCGTAGCCGGAGCGGATCATCTGCTTGCCGGCCATGATGCCCAGGATGGTCACCGAGGCGCCGACGATGCCGGTGGCGGCGGCGAAGATGGTGGCGACGAACATCACCGCGAGGTAGAGCGAGCCGCGCACGCGCGCGAGGATCTTCTGCACCGCCTCGAACAGCTCCTCCATCAGGTTCGACTGCTCCATCATGATGCCCATGAAGACGAACAGCGGCACCGCCGCGAGCGTCTGCTCCATCATGGTGGAGTAGAACTGCAGCGTGAGCAGGTAGAACACCAGCTGTCCGAAGCCCCAGTAGCCGAAGGTGAGGCCGAGGAAGATCAGCGTGAACGAGATCGGAAAGCCGATGAAGATGCCGGCGAGCATCGCGCCGATCATCAGCAGGCCTATGGCTTCGGGGCTCATTGCTGCGGCCACTGCCCCTTGCGGGCGGCGTAGAGCGCTTTGAGGAGCTCGGAGACGCCCTGGATGACGAGGAAGGCCACGCCCACCGGCAGGGCGCTCTTGATCGGCCCGAGCAGCGGCATGAAAGCGGTGTCGGTGCCGCGCTCGCCCTGCGAGAGCGAACCCCAGGCCCACTGCGTGGCGACCCAGAGGAAGATCACCATGCTCGGGAAGTAGAAGACGACGTAGAGCGCCGCGTCGACGCGCGCCTGGGTCGTCACCTTCCAGTTGCGGTAGAGGAAGTCGGAGCGGATGTGCACGCCCTTGGAGAGCGCGTAGCCCGCGCCGATCACGAACATCGCGCCGTAGACCATGCGGCTGATGTCGTAGGCCCACAGCGTCGGCGCGTGGAAGAGATACCTCGCGGTGATCTCGTACATCATGGCGCCCATCAGCGGCAGGGTGAGCCAGGCCGCGAGGCGGCCGACCCACAGGCTGAAGGTATCGATGGCGACGATGGTCCGCGCCATCCAGCGCGGCATGTCGTCGGGCAGGCGCGCGTCGCCGCGCCTGCCCGCGATCAATTCGTCCTGCAAGACTACTTCTTCTTGCGCTTCTTGATCTCCGCGGCGTAGGCGGCGCCCAGCCCGGCGTTCGACTTCTGCGCGTCGGCCCAGAACGGAATCGCCGTCTCGGCGAAGGCCTTCTGGCTCTCCCAGACCTTCTTGAAGAACGGGTTCTCTGCGGCGTTCTTCTCGAAGCTCTTCATCGCCGCGGCGCCGTACTCGGTGAAGTACTCCGGCGGCGTGTCGTGCAGGATCACGCCGTGCTTGTCGACCAGCTCCTGCAGCGCCTTGCCGTTCTCATGGATGCGGTAGGCGACCGTCTTCATGAGCGAGGCGTTGGCCGCGACCTCGAGGGACTTCTGCTGGTGCGGCGTGAGTTTGCGCCACACGTCCCCGTTCAGGTACATGTCGGCGTTCACCACCACCTGGTGCAGCCCCTGCTGGTAGTAGTGCTTCATGACCCGGTGGAAGCCGTAGGTCATGTCGGGCTTCGGGCAGCACCACTCGGCGCCGTCGAGCAGGCCCTTCTCCAGCGCCGGCAGGATGTCGCCGCCGCCCATGGCCACCGCCGCGACGCCGATGTCGCGGTAGATCTGCCCCGGGATTCCCGGCGGGGTGCGGAACCTGAGCTTGCGGAAGTCGGCCATCGAGTTGATGGGCTGCTTGAACCAGCCGAGCGCCTCGGGCCCGACGGGCTGCAGGATGAAGCCCTTGACGTTGACCCGCATCTCCTTCCAGAGCTGCTCGTAAAGGTCCTTGCCGCCGCCGTAGAGGTACCAGGAGACCCAGGCGAAGTTGTCCATGCCCAGGCCCGCGCCCGCGGCGGGCGAGCCGAAGAGCGTCGCCGCCGGGTGCTTGCCCGACCAGTAGTGCGTCCAGGCGAAGCCCGCCTCGACCAGGCCCTTGTCCACGGCGTCGAGCGTGTCGTTGACCGCGACGATGGCGCCGGCGGGCAGCACCTCGAAGGTGACGGTCTTGTTGGTGAGGTCCTCGACGTCCTTCGCGAACTCCTTGAGCATCACCACTTCGTCCGCGGAGGTCGGGATCACCGACTGGATGCGGATCTTCACCGGCTTGCCCTGCGCGTAGGCGGCGAGCGGGCTCAGCGCGAGCGCGAGCGAAAGCACGGCGAAATACTTCGGCAGCGACCTGGCCATGTCGGGTTCCTCCTCCTCGGGGTAGATGAAATGAAAGCGCTTGCATCGAGGCTAAGGGGCCTCGCGCGCTACGGTCAAGTTGCAGTGCAGCATGGCGCGCTACAAGCGCTTTCATCTAAAGTTCGGCGCGATGAAGCGCAAGGCCAACGCCAGGCTCGCGGACGTGGCGCGCGCCGCCGGGGTGTCGCTCTCGACCGCCTCGCGCGCGCTCGGCGACCCCGAGCTCGTGCAGGAGAGCACGCGCGAGCGGGTGCGCGAGGCCGCCGCGATGCTCGGCTACCTGCCGCACGGCGCGGCGCGGGCGCTCGCCACGCGCCGCTCGCGCACGATCGGCGCGGTGTTCCCGCCGGTGGACAACCCGATCTTCGCCGCCGCCACGCAGGCGCTCGCCCACGAGCTCGCCTCGCGCGGCTACACGCTGCTCCTCGCGACGCACGAGTACGACCCGGCCGGCGAGCTGACCGCCGCGCGTGCGCTCCTCGAGCGCGGCGTGGACGGACTGGTGCTCGTGGGCATGGACCACCAGCCCGACCTGTACCGCATGCTCGCCCAGTCGGAGGTGCCCTACGAGCTCGCCTGGTCGGTGGACCCCTCGGGCTACCAGCACTGCATCGGCGTGCCGCACCGGCTCGCGTCGTTCCGCCTCACCCAGCACCTGCTCGATCTCGGCCACCGCGAGTTCGCCGCGATCGCCGGCAGCACGGCGCGCAACGACCGCGCGCGCGACCGGCTCACCGGCACGCGCGAGGCGCTCGCCGCGCACGGCATCGAGCTCGCCGCGGAGCGCGTGGTCGAGACCGACTTCTCCCTCGGCCACGGGCAGCGGGCGCTGCGCGACCTGCTCGAGCGCGCGCCGGGCTTCACCGCGGTGGTCTGCGGCAACGATCTGCTCGCGCTCGGCGCGCTGCACGAGTGCGCCCGGCGCGGCATCGCCGTGCCGCGCGAGATGTCGGTCGCGGGCTTCGACGACATCGAGATGGCCGCGGTGGCCACCCCGCCCCTCACCACGGTGCGCGTGCCCGCCGCCGACATCGGGCGGCTCGCCGCCGGGCGCATGCTCGCGCGCCTCGCGGGCGAGCACGTCGCCGCGGTGGAGGAGCTGCGCGTCGAGCTGATCGTGCGCGAGAGCACCGGGCGGGCGCCGGCTTGAGCGGGGCGGACGTCGTCATCGTCGGCGCCGGCTCCGCCGGCTGCGTGCTGGCGCATCGCCTCTCGGCCGACCCGCGCCGGCGCGTCGTGCTGCTCGAGGCCGGGCCGCGCGACCGCTCGCTGTGGATCCACCTGCCGATCGGCTACGGCAAGACCATGTTCCACCCGGTGTACAACTGGGGCTTCCGCACCGAGCCCGAGCCGCAGATGAACGAGCGGCGCATCTACTGGCCGCGCGGCCGCGGGCTGGGCGGGTCCTCGTCGATCAACGGCCTCATCGTCGTGCACGGCCAGCCCGAGGACTACGACGCCTGGGCCGCCCAGGGCAACCCCGGCTGGGGCTGGCAGGATGTCGCAAGGTTTTTTGACCGCAGCCTCATGTCTGTTTCCCCCATCGGGGAAAGACATGAGCTGATCGAGGCGATCATCGGGGCCGCGAACGAGCTCGGCATTCCGCGCGTCGAGGACTTCAACGGCCCGAACCAGGAAGGCGCCGGCTACTACCGCCTGTTCACGAAGAACGGCTGGCGCTCGAGCAGCGCCACCGCCTACCTGCGCGAGGCCGAGCGCCGCCCCAACCTCGAGGTGCGCACCGGCGCGCATGTTTCGAAGATCCTCTTCGAGGGCAATCGCGCCATCGGGGTCCAGCTCGGAGAGGAAAAAATCCTGGCCTCCGAAATCATCCTGAGCGCCGGCGCGATCCAGAGCCCGCAGCTCCTGCAGCTCTCGGGCGTCGGTCCTTCGCAGCTACTTTCTTCACTAGGCATTCCCGTGGTGGCAGATCTCCCCGGCGTCGGCGAGAACCTGCAGGACCATTTGCAGCTGCGCGTCATGTACAAATGCACGAAGCCGATCACCACCAACGATGATTTGCGCACGTTGTGGGGCAAGGCGCGCATCGGCGCGAAGTGGCTTTTCACGAGGAAGGGACCGCTGGCGATCGGCATCAACCAGGGGGGCCTCTTCACGCGGGTGCTGCCGCAGTCGAAGACTCCCGACGTGCAGTTCCACTTCGCGACGCTCTCGGCCGACCTCGCCGGCGCCGAGCCCCACCCTTGGTCGGGCTTCACGATGTCGGTGTGCCAGCTGCGGCCCGAGTCGCGCGGCACCGTGCGCATCCGCTCCACCGACGCCCGCGAGGCACCGGCGATGCAGCCCAACTATCTTTCCACCCCGCTCGACCGGGAATGTGCGGTTCAAGGAATTCGTCTGGCCAGGAGACTGGCAGCGACCGAGGCGCTGAAGCCCTACGTTGCCGAGGAATATCGGCCCGGCCCGCAAGCCGCAACGGATGAAGACCTTCTGGAGTTCGCCCGCAACTACGGCGCGACGATCTTCCATCCCTCGGGCACCTGCAAGATGGGCAGCGACTCCATGGCCGTGGTCGATGCGCGATTGAAGGTGCACGGCATCGAGAACCTGCGCGTCGTCGACTGCTCGATCATGCCGACTCTGGTTTCCGGCAACACCCACGCGCCGGCGGTGATGATCGCCGAGAAGGCCGCCGACCTGATCCTGGATCAGGGTGCCTGATAGGCGCTCGCGAGGCGCAGCAGAAGCGGCTCCTGCAGGCGGTCGGCGACGAGCTGCATGCCGACCGGCAGCCCGGCGCGGTCGAGGCCGCAGGGGATCGAGATCGCGGGCAGCCCGGCGAAGCTGAAGGGGAGGGTGAAGCGCCGGCCGCGGTCGAACTCGGCCTCCGGTGCGTCGAGGCGCGGCGCGGTCATCGCGGCGGTCGGCGTCACCAGGACGTCGACGGTGCTGAAGGCCTCGCGTACCTCCCCGATGAAGCGCTTGCGGGTTTCCAGAGCGCTCTGGAAGTCCTTGGTGCCGAGCGCGGCACCGCGCTCGAGGTTCGCGCGCACGGTCCGGCCGAACGGTCCCGGCAATCCTCCGGCGGCCTGGTGGAACTCGTAGAGCATGATGTCCATCATGGCCCCGTAGTCGGCGTCCGCCAGGGCCGGGATGCGCACTTCGCAGATGTCCGCGCCGAGCGCCTCGCGCAGGGCGCGGGCAACGTCCTCGTCGACCTCACGCAGGCTGAAGTCGCGCACGAGGCCAAGCCGGATGTCTTTCACAGATCCGTCGAAACCGCTTTTCCCGCCCATGGCCGCGAAAAGCGATGCGACGTCCGCCACGGTGCCGGCGAGCGGTCCGGCGCAGTCGAGGGTGTAGGAGCGCGGATAAACGCCCTCCACAGTCACCAGACCGTGGGTGGGCCTCAGGCCGACGATGCCGGTCCAGGCGGCGGGAATGCGGATCGAGCCGCCCGCGTCGGTGCCGGTGGCGCCCAGGCACAGACCGGCCGCGACTGCGCAGGCGCTGCCGCTCGAGGAGCCGCCCGGGGCGCGCGCGAGGTCGCGGGGATTGTGCGCGTCGCCGAAGAAGGCGTTCTTGCCCGACATGCCCGCGGCGAACTCGTTCATGTGGGTTTTGCCGAGCATCACGGTCCCGGCGTTTGCGAGCTTCTGAACTACGAGAGCGTTGACCGATGGTATTCGATTGCGAAAAACCTCCGACCCTACGGTGGTGCGCACGCCGGCGGTGTCGTAGCAGTCCTTGTGCGCGATGGGGATGCCGTGCAGCGGACCCCGGTCGCGCCCCGCCTGCAGCTCTGCGTCGCGCTCGCGCGCGGTGGCGAGCGCGAGGTCCGCGGTCACGGTGATGAAGGCGTTGAGCTCGCCCTGCCGCGCGGCGACGCGCTCGAGGCAGCCCTCGGTGAGCGCGACGCAGGTGAGCTCGCCCGAGCGCAGCCGCGCGCCGGCCTCGGCGATCGAGCGGGGCAGGACGCTCAAGGGGGCAGCGCCGGCGCGCGCCGGTGCCAGGACGTGGCCTGCTCGAACGCCCAGCCGATGCGCAGCGCCGTCGCTTCCTCGTAGCCGCGGCAGGCGACCTGCAGCGAGGTCGGCAGTCCCGCCGGCGTGAACCCGTTGGGCAGCGCGAGGGCGCACCAGTCGACGAGGTTGATCGCGCGCGTGTAGATCGCCGCCGAGCCTTTCTGGTCGATCTCCTCCACGCGCGGCGCCACCGTGGCGGTGCCGGGGGTGAGGAGGGCGTCGACTTGCCCCAGGGCGCCGTCCCACGCGCGCTTGAGCTCGTCGCGCTCGCGCAGGAGCAGCAGGTAGTCCCGGGCTGACATGCCGCGCCCGATCTGGATGCGCGGGCGTACGTCGTCGTCGAGCGGCAGCTTCGGGTCGTCGACCAGGTGCCCCACGTAGGAATAGCCCTCGGCGCCGATAATCCTGCCCGTCATCTCCCCCAGTTCCGTGAATTTCCTTGGAAGATTCACGTCGATCACGCGCGCGCCGAGTTTCTCGAGCACGCGCAGCGACTCGTCGTAGGCCGCGAGCACCTCGGCGCTCGCCGGCTCGCGGTCGCGCGCCGGGATGCGCCCGAGGACGAGGCCGGCCACGCCGCGCCGGAGATGCTTCAGGGCATCGTCGGGCGAGGGCTCCTTCAGCGCCTCGAAGAGCAGCGCCGCGTCCTCGACGTCGCGGCACATCGGCCCGGGCGTGTCGAGCGTGTGCGCGAGCGGCAGCACGCCCTCCACGCTGACGCGCCCGATGGTGGTCTTCAGCCCGACGATGCCGCACCAGGCCGCGGGGATGCGCACCGAGCCGCCGGTGTCGGTGCCGATGCCGCAGGGCGCGAGCGCCGCAGCGACCGCGACGGCGCTGCCGGAGCTCGAGCCGCCGGGCGCGCGCAGCGCGCCCAGGTCCCAGGGATTCCAGGGCGTGCCCATGTACTGGTTGGTGCCGAAGCTGCCCATCGCGAATTCCACGCTGTGGGTCTTGCCGATGACGATCATGCCGGCCTCCAGCAGCCGGCGCACCAGCTTCGCGGTGCGCGGCGAGACGCGCTTCTCCCAGTGCTTCGAGCCGCCGGTGGTGACGCGCCCCTCGATGTCGACGATGTCCTTCACCGCGATCGGCACGCCGTGCAGCGGGCCGCGCCGGTAGCCCGCGGCGGCGGTGGCGTCCGCCGCGCGGGCGGCCCGCAAGGCGTCCTCGGCATAGACCGCGACGAACGCGTGCAGCCGCTCGCCGTGCTTCGCGATGCGGGAAAGACAGCGCTCCACGAGCTCGGTGGACTTCTTGCCGGCGAGCTCATGCACCGGCTGAAAGGCGGGGTCGACGCTCATGGCGGCGATGCTATAGTGAACGCACCCGGGAAAGGAACCGATGCAGCTGGCGCGTCCACTTGCAGAGCGTCGCGGCGCAGTACTCGCGGGTCAGCTCGCGCTGCTCGTGGGCATGTTCGGCCTCTGGGAAGGGGCGGCCGCCGCGGGGTGGTTCAACGTCGACCTCGGCGGCCGGCCGAGCGCCATGTGGCAGCTCTTCGTCGCCTCCATCGCCGCCGGCGAGCTGTGGGCGCACCTCAAGGTGACGCTCTACGAGGAGATCGTCGGCTTCACCATCGGCACGGTGGCCGGCGTGGCGATCGGCCTGGGGCTGTGGTGGTCGCGCACCGCCTCGCGCGTGCTCGAGCCCTTCGCGGTGGTCTTCAACGGCATCCCCAAGATCGCGCTCGCCCCGCCGATGATCGTCTGGTTCGGCATCTACGAGACCTCCAAGATCGTGCTCGCCGCGACCATCTGCGTGGTGGTCGCCTGGCTCTCCGCCTACGCCGGCGCGCGCATGGCCGACCGCGACCAGCTCGACATGGTGCGCGCCATGGGCGGCAGCCGCTGGCAGGCGTTCAGCAAGATCGTCGTGCCCACCTCGGCTTCCTGGATCATCTCCGCGCTCAAGATCAACATCGGCTTCGCGCTGGTGGGCGCGGTGGTGGGCGAGTTCGTCGCCTCGAATCACGGCCTGGGCTACATGGCGGTGCAGGCGGCGATCTCGTTCCAGATGAGCCAGCTGTGGATGGTGGTTTTCGTGATCATGGCGGTGGCAGCCGCCCAGTACGTGATGGTGCTGTGGCTGGAGCAGAAGCTCCTCGCGCGCATGGGCGCGTAGGGAGAGTGTGACAACCGGAGAGGAGGCAAGTCATGACGATGCACAACACGGGTAGACGGCGGCTGATGTCCGCGGCGGGCGCCGGCGCGCTGGTCTCGTTCCTGCCGATGCGCAACGGCCGCGCGCAGGCGATGATCAAGATGACCGCCGCCGAGGCGGTGGAGACGCTCTACTACCTGCCGCTGTACTGCGCCCACGCCCTGGGCTTCTTCAAGGAGCAGGGGCTGGACGTGACCATCTTCAACGCCCAGCAGCGCACCATCGCGCTGCGCGCCATCGTGGCGGGCGACGCGTTCACCTACAACGGCGACCCGGCCGAGCCGGCGCTCGCGCGCATGAACGGCGCCAAGGTGAAGAACATCGGCGTGCTGGTCAACCGCGCCGGCGGCGCGCTGCTCGCGAAGAAGGGAACCCCCAGGGACCCCAAGCAGTGGCGCGGCAAGCGCATCATCACGCCCCGCCCGCCGCATACCTCGGTGTCGCTGATGCAGCTCATCATGATCAACAACGGCTACGAGAAGGCCGACGCCGACGGCCTGGTGTGGAAGCCCAAGGGCGGATCCGACCGGGACGCCGCGCGGTTCACGCCGGTGGTGGCGGGCTCCGAGTTCGCCGCCCTGGCGGCCGGCCAGGCCGACCTCTCGTTCGTGCTCGAGCCCAACATCGCCATCGGCGTGTCGAAGGGCTTCGAGGAGATCACCTCGTTCGCCGAGCAGTTCGGCGAGTTCCTGTACACCAGCTTCGCGGTCACCGAGGAGGCGATCGACAAGCACGCCGACCAGGTGCAGCGCTTCGTCAACGCCATGCAGAAGGCCTGCCTGTTCGGCCACCGGCACCCCGACAAGGCCGCGGAAGTCGCGGCCAAGCGCTACGACAAGCAGGACCCGAAGGTCGTGGCCGCCGCGGCGCGCAACATCATCCGCGACAAGGCCTACCCGGAGAGCATGCTGGTCACCCAGAAGGCCTATGACCAGAACTTCAAGGTGCTGCTGGTGCGCACCGGCCACCAGGCGGCGAACTACCCGATGAACGAGCTGATGGACAACCGCTTCGCCGAGAAAGCCGCGGCGTCGGTGAAGCTCTGACCGCGCCGCAGGCGGCGGAGCGCGCCGCGCGCGTCGAGTTCGTCGACGTGACGAAGGTGTTCCGCCAGGGCGAGCAGACGGTGACCGCGGTGCAGGGGATGAGCTTCACCCTGCAGCACCAGGAATTCGTCAGCATCATCGGGCCCTCGGGCTGCGGCAAGTCGACCACCCTGAAGCTCATCTCGGGGCTCGACTTCCCGGCCGCGGGCGAGATCCGCGTCGACGGCAACCCCGTCACGGGCCCCTCGCCCAAGGTCGGCTTCATGCTGCAGAAGGACCTGCTGCTGCCCTGGCGCACGGTGCTCGAGAACGTCACCATCGGCCTGGAGATGCGCAACGTGCCCAAGGCGGAGCGCATCGAGAAGGCACGCCACCTGCTCGACAAGTACGGCCTGGGCAGCTTCGAGACCGCGTATCCGCGGCACCTCTCCGGCGGCATGCGCCAGCGCGTGGCGCTCGCGCGCACGCTGGCGGTCGACCCGGACATCCTGCTGCTCGACGAGCCGCTCTCGGCGCTCGACTACCAGACCAAGCTCAAGGTGGAGGAAGAGCTGGTGCGCATCCTCCAGGAGGAAAAGAAGACGGTGCTGCTCATCACCCACGACATCGCGGAGGCGGTCTCGGTGTCCGACAGGGTGCTGGTGTGCTCGAGCCGCCCGGGGCGCATCAAGGCGGAGATGGCGATGCCCTTCTCGAAGGGGCATACGCCGGCCGAGGCGCGCAACCGGCCGGAGTTCCTCGAGCACTTCAACGCGCTGTGGCGCGAGCTCGAGGCCGATGTCAAGGTCTAGCGCCGCCGAGGACCGCAGGATCCTCGCCTGGCAGGTGGGCATCGTCCTCGCCGTGCTCGCCGCGTGGGAAGGCGCGGTGCGCCTGCAGGTCGCCGACAAGTTCTTCTTCGGCCTGCCGAGCGAAGTCGTCACCTACCTCGTCACCCGCACGCTCGACGGCTCGCTGCTCGTCAACACCTGGGTGACCGTCTACGAGGTCGTGCTCGGCTTCATCATAGGCACCGTGCTCGGCACGGTGCTCGGTCTCGCGCTGTGGTGGTCGCCGTACCTCTCGCGCGTGCTCGAGCCCTACGCGGTGGTGCTCAACGCCACGCCGAAGATCGTCATCGCGCCGATCCTCATCGTCTGGTTCGGCATCGGCCTCTTGTCGAAGGTGATGATCGCGGTGTCGGTGTGCTCGGTGGTCGCCTGGCTCGGCGCCTTCGACGGCGTGCGCGCCACCGACCCCGACCAGGCCGACATGGTGCGCGCCGTCGGCGGGCGCCGGCGCGACGTCTTCTTCAAGATCGTGGTGCCGACCAGCCTCCCCTGGATCCTCACCACCATGCGCATCAACATCGGGCTCGCCCTGATCGGCGTCATCACCGGCGAGTTCCTGTCCTCGACCCAGGGGCTGGGCTACCTCGTCGACAGCACCGCGAAGGTCTACCAGCTCAGCCACACCTTCGCCGCGCTGGGAGTGATCGCGGCGCTCGCCGCGGTTCAGTTCTGGCTGGTAGGGCTGCTGGAAAAGAAGCTGCTTCCCTGGGCCGCGGAGGCCGAGCTCGAGTTCATCTCCTGAGGCCCGAGGTCAGTAGGGGACGTCGCCCGCGACCGTGGTGCGATGCATGTGCCGCCGCACGGAAAAATCGTAGTCGGCGAGCGCGTAGTGCATCGTGCAGCGGTTGTCCCAGAACACCATGTCGTCGACGCGCCACTTGTGGCGATAGACGAACTCGGGGCGCGTCGAGTGCGCGAAGAGCATCTCCAGGATCGGCTGGCTCTCCTCCTTCGGCATCCCGGCGATGCCCTTGGTGAAGCCGGGGTTCACGTAGAGCGCCTTCCGCCCGGTCACCGGATGGGTGCGGATCATCGGCTGCTCCACCGGCGGCGTCTTCGCGCGCTGCTCGGGGGTGAGGGGAGGGCGCTCCTTGAGATGGGCGAAGTAGGTGTCGTAGGCGTGGCTGTAGTCGTGGATGCCCTTCAGCGTGGACAGGAACGTCTTCATCGGATCCGAGAGCGTGTCGTAGGCGAGGACCATGTTCGCCCACATGGTGTCGCCGCCGGTCTCGGGCATCTCCCGGCACAGGAGCAGCGATCCCAGCGAAGGCTTCTCCATGTACGAGAGGTCGGAGTGCCAGTACTGTCCGGCATAGACCGCGCCCTTCAGCTTCCCCTCTTCCCGGACGTTCGACACGACGAACACCTCCGGATGCTCCGGCAGGTTGAACTCGCCCACGACATGCGTCTCGAGCGGGCCGAACTGGCGGCTGAAGGCGATGTGCTGCTGCGGCGTGAGGGCGGCGTCGCGGAAGAGCAGGATGCCGTGCTCGCCGAGGGAGCGGTGGAGCTGCTGCACCGCCTGCGGCTCGAGAGGGCGGGTGAGGTCGATGCCGCCGACTTCAGCGCCGCAGGCCCTGGAGAGCGGGCGGATGGAGAGCATGCTGCCCTGGCGGCTAGGCGGCGCGAAGGCCCAGGATCTGCCGCGCCTGGGCCGGAGTGGCGACCTTTCTTTCGTACTTCTCGCAGTTGTCCGCGATCTTCTTGACCAGCTCCGCATTACTCGCCGCGAGCCGGTCGGGGGCGATCTTCAGGTTGTCCTCCAGTCCGGTGCGGCAATGGCCGCCGGTCTCGAGGCACCACTGGTTGACCTCCCACTGGGAACGGCCCACCCCTGCGGCGACCCAGGTGGCGCGCGGCAGGACTTCTGCAATTTCTTTTCGCAAGAAGTCGAAGATCGAGCGCCGCGCCGGCATGGCGTTGGGCACGCCCATCACGAACTGCACGTGCGGCGGGTCCTTGAGCAGGCCCTTCTTCACCAGGTTGGCGGCGTTGTAGAGCATCGCCAGGTCGAACACCTCGACCTCGGGCTTGATGCCGTACTCGAGCATGGTCTTTGCCAGGCCCTCGACGAAATCGGGTGGGTTCTCGTAGACCTGCACCGGGAAGTTCACCGAGCCGGTGGCGAGCGAGGCCATGTCGGGCCTGAGGTGCAGCATCGCGCCGCGCAGCGACTGGTCGCGGCCGCGCCCGCCGGTGGAGAACTGCACGATCATGCCGGGGCAGTGCTTGCGCACGCCTTCCTGCACTCTTGCGAAGAGCTCCGGGCTCGACCCCGACGACTGGTCGGGATTGCGCACGTGGATGTGCACGAGCGACGCGCCGGCCTCGAAGGCCTCGTGCGTGGACTCGACCTGCTCCTCGGGGGTGACGGGAACCGCGGGGTTGTCGGCTTTTTTCGGAACGGCGCCGGTAATTGCGACCGTGATGATGACGGGCTGGGTCATGGTCAAATATTATCCACCCGATGGCCGAACGCAACCTGACCTACGAAGACCTGGTGCAGATCGTCGAGCTGGTCCGCGCCACCTCGCAGTTCTCCGAGTTCCGCCTCAAGGTCGGCGACATCGAGGTCAGCCTCAAGCGCGCGAATGGTGCGGTGCGTCCGGCGCCGGTTCCCCAGGAAACTCCGCTCCGTGAGGAAACGCCCGCCGCCGCTCCGCCCGAGAAGAAGCCGGTTTCATTTTCCGAGAATCTGCATCTCGTGCGCTCGCCCATGGTCGGCACGTTCTACCGCGCCCCGGCGCCCGGCCAGCCGCCCTTCGTCGAGGTGGGGCAGTCGGTCGAGCCCGACAGCATCCTGTGCATCATCGAGGTGATGAAGCTCATGAACTCGATCGAGGCCGGGGTGCGCGGCACGGTGCGCCAGATCGCGGTGGAGAACGCCGCCGCGGTCGAGGCGGGCGAGGTGCTGGTAGCCATCGAGCCCCGCGCATGAAGCGGTTCGACTTCGTCGACGTCACGTTGCGCGATGCGCACCAGTGCCTGTGGGGCACGCGCATGACCACGGAGATGATGACGCCCATCCTCTCGGAGATCGACCGCGCCGGGTACTCGGTGATCAACATCCTGGGCGGCGCGGTGTTCGACGTGTGCGTGCGCTACCTGCACGAGAACCCCTGGGACCGCATCAAGCTCCTGTGCGAGCGCCTGTCCACGCCCTGCGACGCGCTCACGCGCGGCCAGAGCCTGTATACCTTCGAGCTCTTCCCCGACGACGTGGTGGCGTTGAACGCGCAGCTCCTCGCGCGCCTGGGCATCAAGGTGTTCACGGTCTACGACGCGTTGAACGACAACCGCAACCTCGAATCCTCGGTGAAGGCCGGGCGCGAGGCTGGGATGAAGATCAACGGCTGGATGACCTACACGCTCAGCCCCGTGCACACCGACGCCTACTACGTCGAGCGCACCAGGGAGCTCCTCGCGCTGGGCTCGGACTACCTGTGCATCAAGGATCCCACCGGACTGCTCACCCCCGAGCGCGGCGCGACGCTTTTCCCGGCCGTGGTCGCCGCCGCCGGCGGCGTCCCGGTGCAGCTGCACTCGCACTGCCAGTCCGCGCTCGCGCCCAGGGTCTACGAGGAGGCGATCAGGAGCGGCTTCGCCGCCGGCTACACCGCGAGCGAGCCGCTCGCGAACGGGGCTTCACTTCCTGCTACCGAAGAAGTGAATGAAATTGCTTCCAGATTAGGTTTCGAAACGTCGATGGACCGTGACGTTCTCAACACGATAGCCGGTTATTTCCGCTGGCTCTGCGTGCGCGAAGGCAAGCCCTGCGGCAAGGTGGCGCAGTACGACCCGGCGCTCTACGAGCACCAGATCCCGGGCGGGATGATCTCCAACCTCCACTACCAGCTCGAGACCATGAAGCTCGGGCACCGGCTGCCCGAGATCCTCGAGGAGATCGCGCGCGTACGAAAGGACCTCGGCTACCCGATCGTGGTCAGCCCCTTCGCGCAGTACCTGGTCACGCAGGCCACGATCAACGTGGTGCAGGGCGAGCGCTACAAGACCATCCCCGACGAGATCCGCAAGTACGCGCGCGGCTACTACGGCCGCGTCGCTGCCCCGATGAGCGAGGAATTTCTCGATCGCCTGAACCTGAGATCAAGTGAGCTTGTGACAGAGAGACCCGGCGAGCACATCGAGCCCGGCCTGCCAAGCCTGCGCCGCGAGCTCGGCCCGGGGGCGAGCGACGGCGACCTGCTGCTCGCCGCGTTCTACGACAAGGCGCTGCTCGAGCCGCTCAGGAAACCCAGGCCCGAGTACCGCTTCAGGACCTCGCCGCTGCACGAGCTGGTCGCCTGGATGGGCCAGCGCCGCGACATCGAGCATGCGCGCATCCGCTTCGCCGGCACCGAGATGACCTTCTCGGCGTGATCTTCAAGGGAAAGGTCGCCCTGGTCACCGGCGCCGCGCGCGGCATCGGCGCGGCAATGGCCGATGCCTTCGAGTGGGAGGGATGCTCTGTTCATCGAATCGATCTCAAAGATGTTTCTCTCAAGGTCGACATTACGGATCGAACGGCGCTCGGGGCCGCGGTGGAGCGGATCGGCCCGATCGATATCCTGGTCAACAACGCCGGGCTGCTCGCGCGCGGGCCGTTCGACGAGACGACCGGGGAGCAGTGGGATCGCCTGGTCGCGGTCAACCTCACCGGCGTCTTCAACTGCGTACAGGCGGTGGTGCCGGCGATGCGCGGCCGGCGCGGCGCCTCGATCGTCAACATCGCCTCGGTGTCGGCCGAGAAGGGCGGCGGGGCGATGGGCAACGTCTGGTACGGCGCGACCAAGGCCGGCGTGGTGGCGATGACCAAGGGCCTGGGGCGCGAGCTCGGGCCGCAGGGCATCCGCGTCAATGCCATCGCCCCCGGGGTGATCGAGACCGGCATGGTGCGAGAGCACCTGTCGCCCGAGTTGCGCGAGAAGGTCCTGGCGCGCTTTCCGCTGGGGCGCTTCGCCACGGTGGAGGAGGTAGCGCAGGTGGCGCTCTTCCTGGCATCGGATGCCGCCTCGTTCGTCACCGGCGAGACCATCGCGGTGGACGGCGGCTTCCTGCGGACCTGATGGAGAAAGTCAGGGCGGAACGGCGGCCCAGGCAAGGCAGGCGGCGCCGCCAAGCCCGGCCAGAATTCTGCCTTTCGGCAAAAGCGGCTTGCGCAGCCAGCCCCACCATGCGGCGCAAAGGAGCACCAGGCCGGCCAGGCATGCCCCGAAGGATGCCACCTGGCTTCCCGAGATCCTGGGGAAGTCGAGCAGCGTGGTGTTGAAGATGAACACGTACGGCACCACCAGGCCGATGAAGGCGAGCTTCATCGCGCGGACCGAGGTTTCCATGAAGGAGGCGCCGGCGAGCTGCGCGGCGGTCATCGCGGTGATCGCCACCGGCGGGATGATGGTGGCGAACACCGAGTAGTAGAAGACGAACATGTGCGAGGCGACGCGCGAATAGCCCAGCTCCTCGAGGAAGGGCGCGAGCGCGAGCGCCATGATGATGTAGGTCGCCGCCTCGGGGATCACTGCGCCGCAGACCAGCGTCGCCACCATGACCAGCGGCAGCGCGATCGCGGCGATCTTGCCCAC
The DNA here is from genome assembly GCA_965233125.1 of uncultured bacterium. Classification (GTDB taxonomy): domain Bacteria; phylum Pseudomonadota; class Gammaproteobacteria; order Burkholderiales; family SG8-39; genus SCGC-AG-212-J23. The sequence continues at coordinate 6,247 of CBDDRQ010000196.1, read as the reverse complement.
CGGGCTGAGCACCAGCGCATTGGCGACGCTCGCGCCCAGCCCGGAGGTGATGACCGTCTGCGCGACCGGCCCGATGAGCGCGAGCAGCAGGCCCATCTTCGCCGCGGTCTTCGCCCCGTCGTAGAGGCCGTCGAGCACCGCGCGCAGGGGCGGGCGGTAGCGGCCCTGGATGACGAAGGGCACCACCGCGGCAGCGACCAGCGCCCAGAAGCCCGCGAGCCGCGGCGTGTACATCTGCAGCATGAGCGCGGTCAGCACGCCCAGGCTGATGACGAAGGTCGGCAGCACCCGCACGACCAGCGGCCAGTCGATGGTGTCGCGGATGCGCTCGACGCCCGTGGCGCGGGCGTGGAAGTACACGCCGATCGCCACGCCCGCGAAGTACAGCAGCGCCGGGATCACCGCGGCGAGCGCCACCGTGATGTAGGAAACGTTGAGGAAGAAGGCCATCACGAAGGCCCCGAGCCCCATGATCGGCGGCATGATCAGGCTGCCGGCGGAAGCCGAGGTCTCGATCGCCGCGGCCATCTCCGGCTTGAACCCCTGGCGCTTCATCTGCGGGATGGTGACGCGCCCGGTGATCACCACGTTCGCCACCGCCTGGCCGACCATCGTCCCTACCAGCGCGCTGCCGACCACCGCCGGGTAGGCCGCGCCGCCGCTCACGCGCCGGCCGACCGCCTTGCCGACCTCGAGCAGCGCGCCGATCGCCCCGGTGTGCGCGAGCACCGAGCTGAAGAGCAGCACGTAGAACACCACTTCCGCGGTGAGCGGAATCAGCCAGTAGATGCCGTGCACCGGGTGCAGGGTGGTGTAGCTGAGGATGAACTCCACGGTGTAGGGCGTGTGCCCCAGGAAGCCGGGGATGTGGTCGCCCCAGAAGAAGTAGGCGAGCGCGAGGCACACCACGCCGGTAAGGATGCCGCCCCAGGTGAAGAACCCGGCGACGATGATCCCGGCGAGCGCGACCAGACCGACGACGACGTCGGCCGGGTCGAGCAGGCCGGCCGAGGTCTCGAGGTGCTCGGTGTTGAGCCAGAGGTAGGCCGGGCCGGCGAGGCCGGCGAAGAACGCGGCGGAGAGCAGCGCGATCTTCGTCCAGTGCGCGCGGCCCTCGACGAGCTCCTGCAGCGCCATGAGCACCGACATCGAGAACACGGCGCCGAAGAACAGCGAGTAGTAGCGCGAGACCGGCTGCAGCGTGTGCCAGACGTCCACCAGCTGGTAGACGACCAGCACCGCCGCCTGCGCCGCGCCGAGAACCGACAGGGCGCGCGAGACGCCCGCCCTGGTGAACATCTATTAGTTCTTGCCCAGCGCCTTCTCCGGCGGCCACATGCCGGCTTCCTCGAACGCGCGGCGCGCGCCCGGGTGGACCTTGTTGGGCGCGTCGAGGAACGGCCGCACCATGGTCTCCTTGTTCCAGGTCTTGCCGAGCGCCACGAACTGCCCCGCCTTGGGCCCGTGCTGGATGAAGGCCTTGGTCACCTCGTAGGCGAGCGCTTCCGGGAAGTCGGGATGCACGGCGCGCACGCCCACGTCGGCGAACCACTGCAGGCGCTGCGGCTGGTTGGGCAGCGTGTTGGGCTTGAAGTCGAGCGCGATGAACGGCGAGCCGGTCTTCTTGTTCACCTTCTCCACCACGTCGCGCGGGATGTCGAGGTAGCGCCAGGTCTTGCCCGAGGCGGCGATCTTGGTGAGGATCGAGCCCGGGATCACCTCGCGCAGGCTGGCGTCGACGTTCATCTGCACCAGCGCCGCCACCACGCGCCCGTCGATGAGCGAGTCGATGCCCTTGGCCGGCCCGAGGAACTCGATGCGCGTGTTCTCCTCCGTGATGCCGTAGCCTTCCTTGAGGAGCGTGTAGGCGAAGCCGCCCCAGTGCGTCTGCGTCTTCAGGCCGATGGCGATCGGCTTGCCCTTGAGGTCGGCGACCGTCCTGACCGAGGGAACGGTGGTGACGAACCAGGAGTTGCCGTGCAGCGTCTCGCCGTAGAGCCATTTCCAGTCGACCTGGATGGGCTTGTCGAAGAAGGGCTTGATGCCCTTGTCGGCGAGCCATTCGGCGCCGGTGCTCGAGCCGAAGGTGGCGGTCTTCTGCAGGTTCTTGTCGCGCTCGAGCAGCTTCAGGTTGTAGACGAAGCCCGGCGTCTCCTGCTGGAACGGGCGCAGCCACGGATGGCCGTCGGCGACCAGGCGGTCGAAGATGAAGTAGCCTTCCCAGCCGCCGCCGAGCGGGTACTGCAGGAAGGGCACGCGGACTTCCTTCTGCGCATTTGCACCGGAAGCAAAACCTAGAATCAGAATCGAAAATGCCAGGGTCAGGCGTTTCATGGGCGTCCTCCTCGGGCGGCTAGCATAGCGCCCGCAAAGAAAGGAACATAGGATTCCGTTTTCTGAGAATCTGGTGGTGCCGCTGCTGGTGGCCGCGCTCGCCGGCGTGGTGCGCGGCGTCACCGGCTTCGGCGGCGCGCTGGTGATGACCGCGCCGCTCGCGCTGCTGCTCGGCCCGCGCCTCGCCGTGCCGGTGGTGCTGCTCCTGGAATCGGTCGCCGCCGCGCCGATGCTCGCGCAGACCCTGCCGCTCGTGCGCTGGCGCGTGTTCCTGCCGCTCGCGCTCCCCGCGTGCGCCGCGGTGCCCCTGGGCGGCTACGTGCTGGTCAACGCCGACCCGCAGGTCCTGCGCCGCGCCATCGCCGCGATCGTCATCGTGTTCTCGCTGCTGCTGCTGCGCGGCTGGCGCTATTCGGGCCGTCCGCGCCTGGGCACCTCGGTCGGCCTGGGCGCGCTCAGCGGCACCATGCTCGGCGCGACCAGCGTCGGCGCGCCGCCGGTGATCCTCTACCTGCTCTCGGGCCCGGACCGCATCGAGACCACGCGCGCCAACCTCACGCTCTACCTCGTCGTCACCTGCCTCGCAGGCCTCGTCATGCTCTGGGCGCGCGGCGTGCTCGATGCCGCCGCGGCATGGACGGCGCTGTGGCTCGCGCCGGGCTTCTACGCCGGGCTGGTGGCCGGCATGAGGCTTTTTCCGTACGTCAGCGAGACGCGCTTCCGGCAGCTCACGCTGCTCTTGCTCGCCGCCGTCTCCACCGGCATCCTGCTCGCGTGACGCGGTTCTTTCCCCTGGCGTTCCTGCTCCTGCTCGAAGCGGCCTTCGCGCAGGAGGTCTCGCTGCGCCTGGGCGGGAAGGAGGTGCCGCTGACCTCGGCGCTGGGCGCACGGCTCGCCGCGCTCGCGCAGGAGCGGCTCGCGCGGTGCGGCCCCAACACCGAGCAGCATGCGCACAACTTCGGCCTCGCCGCGCCCGGCGCGCAGAAGCGCTGGGACGCGCTCGCCGCGGGCTCGCGCCTGCGCATCCGCTTCGGCGAGCCCTTCGTCACCGAATCGCATCTCGGCGGCACGCTCGGCGTCACGGAGGCGCTGATCGGACTGGAGCAGGGCGAGCTCTTCGTCGGGCCGGACTTCACGCGCCACGGGGCGGTCACGGCCGAGCACCTGCAGTGCGGGTACCTGCCGGCGCTCGAGCTCGCCTGCCTGCCCGAGCTCGCGCCGCACCTGCCGGCGCGCTACCGCGAGACCTGCGCGCTCCTCGAGCGCGACACCGCGGGCCGCATCGTCCTGCCCCCGCCCGACGTCGCGCCCTCGTGCAGCTGAGCTAGGCGCCGCGCGAGGACGACCAGGCGCAGTCGTGGCACTGGTCGAGGCCGGGGCAGCGCCCCTGCCGGCGCGCCAGGCAGTCGTTCCGGTCCTTCCGGGCGCCGAGCAGCCACGAAAGGAAGGACGGATTCCCGTGGTCGACGGCGATCGGCATCGCCCATCCCGGCTGGAAGCGGAATTCCTTGCGGATCATCATCGTGCTCCTTTCAAGACTCGTGTGCTTACCGTAGCGCGCCACGCCCCGCCGCGGCTTGATGTGCATCAAAGATGCGCAATGCACCGCACCATGTTTCCCGCGGAAACCATTGACCCGAAAGAAACGGCGCCGGGATCGGGATATCTTGCGTGCGGCGAAATTTACTGCGCATACTCGCGCCGCGTGTCACGGGAGGAGGACCCATGTCGAAGCCGAGCAGTCGCAGGAATTTTCTTCGCAAGACCGCGGCATTGACCGGAGGCGCGCTCGCCGCAGGCGGCGCCGCGCACGGCGCGCCGCTCGCGATTCCACAGAGCAACCGGGAGCCCGGCCGCACGATCGACGAGACCGCGTACGGCATGCCCTCGAAGTTCGAGGCGCACGTCAGGCGCCGGCGCACCGACGTCTTGAAGAACCGGCAGAACCTGTCGGACTGGAGCATGACGCCGCTGCAGCACCAGCCCGGCATCATCACGCCGAACGGGCTGGTCTACGAGCGCCACCACGCCGGCACGCCCGACATCGACCCGGAGACGCACCGCCTGGTCGTCCACGGCATGGTGAAGCAGCCACTGACCTTCACGATGGACGACCTGGGGCGCTACCCCTCGGTTTCGCGCTTTTATTTCATGGAATGCTCGGGCAACGGCCTCACCGACTGGCTCAAGCCCGCGTCGACCACCGTGCAGCAGACGCACGGCCTGCTCTCCGGCGTGCTGTGGACGGGCGTGCCCGCCTCGATCCTGCTGCAGGAGGCGGGCATCGACCCGCGCGGCAAGTGGGTGCTCTTCGAAGGCGCGGATTCCTCCGCGCATGCGCGCTCCATCCCGATCGAGAAGGTCCTCGACGACACCATCATCGCGTACGCGATGAACGGCGAGGCGCTGCGCCCGGAGAACGGCTACCCGGTGCGCGTCGTGATCCCGGGCTGGGAGGGCAACACCAGCGTGAAGTGGCTGCGGCGCATCAAGGTGGGCGACCAGCCCTGGCACCTGCGCAGCGAGACGGCGCGCTACACCGACCCGATGCCGCAGGGCAAGTGGCGCCAGTTCAGCATGGTGATGGAGTGCAAGTCCGTCATCACCTCGCCCTCGGGCGGGCAGAAGCTCAAGGGCCCGGGCTTCTACGAGGTCACCGGCCTCGCCTGGTCCGGCGCGGGCAAGATCCGCGCGGTGGACGTGTCCTTCGACGGCGGCAGGAACTGGCAGCAGGCGGCGCTCGAGGAGCCCGTCATGGACAAGTGCCTCACGCGCTTCAAGGTCGGCTGGAACTGGAACGGCGGGCCGGCGACGCTGATGAGCCGCGCGGTCGACAGCACCGGCTACGTCCAGCCCACCGTGCAGGACCTGCAGAAGACGCGCGCCATCGTCGGCTTCGTGCAGCACCACAACGCCATCCAGCCGTGGGCGGTGAACCAGAACGGGGAGGTGCGCAATGTCATCGGCCAAGCTTAAGCTCGTCGTCGCCGCCTGCGCCGCCGCCGCCGCAACCTGGGGCTGCGCCAACATGGGCATGGGCGGCGCGCCCGCGAAAACCGCCAACGGCATCAACCTCGGTGCCGCGGGTCCGCACGCGGTGCAGCCCCTCGCCGACAGGCCGCGCTTCGGGCGCCCGATCAGCGAGGCGGACGTCGCGGCATGGAACATCGACGTGCGCACCTCCGACGGCGCCGGCCTGCCGCCGGGCCGCGGCTCGGTGGCCGAGGGCAAGCTCGTGTACGACACGAAGTGCGTCGCCTGCCACGGTGCGGAGGCGAAGGGCGGCCCGGTGTACGGCAGCATGGTCGGCGGCATCGGCAGCATGACGAAAACGCCGCGCGTGCTCACCCCCGGCAGCATGTACCCGTACGCGCCGATCCTGTTCGACTACATCCGGCGCTCCATGCCGATGGACCGGCCGCAGACGTTGAGCGCGAACGAGGTGTACGCGCTGTCGGCGTACCTGCTCAACCTGAACGGCCTGGTGCCCGCGAGCGCCGTGATGGATGCGCAGAGCCTGCCCCGGGTGCAGATGCCCAACAAGGACGGCTTCATCGTCGACGACCGCCCGGACGCGAAGGCGGTGCGCTGCATGACGAACTGCAAGTAGCGACGTAACAGGCATACGGGGCGGCCGGCCCAGGCAGGCTGCCCCATTTTTTTTGAAGGAAGGCCGCTGATGCCGTCGGACATCGAGATTGCCCAGGCAGGGAAGCTGCAGCGCGTGACGGGTCTGGCGCGGGAGAAGCTGGGGATCGGGGAGGAGCACCTGGAGCCTTACGGGCACTACAAGGCGAAGGTGTCGCTGAAGTACCTCGAGACGCTGAAGGGGAAGAAGGACGGGAAGCTGGTGCTGGTGACGGCGATCAGCCCGACGCCGGCGGGGGAGGGCAAGACCACGACCACGGTGGGT
>CBDDRQ010000195.1:0-12768 GCA_965233125.1 uncultured bacterium | reverse complement strand
CTCGGTCTCCGGGCCCATGTCGGCCGGCGCGTCGGTGGCGTCGAAGTGCGCGGCGATGCCCGCGACGCGCGCCTGCCGGTCGAGGTGCGAGCGCAGCGCCGCGGCGAGGCCGAGGTCGTCGAGCTGCGAGGGGCGCAGGCTGAGCGAGAGCTGGCGCACGCGCTCCAGGGTGTGGCGCACGGTGTCGACGCACTCCTCGACCCGGGCGCGCGACTCGAGCTGGATCTTGAGCGCCGTGAGCGCCTGGCCGATGTCGTCGTGCAGGTCGCGCGCCAGGCGCCGGCGCTCGTCCTCCTGCACCTCGAGCAGCCGCCGCGACAGCGCGCGCAGGCGCTCGTGCGAGAGCTCGAGCTCGCGGTTCAGGTGCTCGAGCGCCTCCTGGGCGCGCAGCCGCTCGGTGATGTCGTTGATCACCACCAGCCGCGCCGGCCGGCCGCGCCAGCTCACCAGGTGCCCGACCCCGTCGATGTTCAGCGTCTCGCCGTTCTTCTTCAGGTGGCGGAACAGCGCGCGGTTCACCGTGCCGGCGCTGCGCGTGAACTCCCGGAAGATGCGCCGCTCCTCGGGGTGGCGCACGTCGGTCGCGCTCATCCCCAGGAACTCCTCGCGCGTGTAGCCGTACAGGCGCACCGCGGCGTCGTTCACCGCGAGGAAGCGCAGCGTCTCGCCGTCGAACACCCACATCGGCAGCGGGCTCGACTCGAAGAGCATGCGGTAGCGGCCCATCTGCGGGTCGATCTTGTCGAGCAACCGCTGCAGGGCCGCGGCGACGAAGCGGGGCGGCTTCACGCCCGCATGGTAACGCTGGCACGCGCTTTGCGACTCGGGCGGGGCGAATGGCCACCCCCCCGGTCAACGGCAAGTCTTACAAGCGCCTGCCGGTCCTGCATCCGGTCCGCTCGGCGCATGCGGCCGGGCTGCGCTATGTGAGCGACGCCGCGCCCGGCCTCGTTCGCGAGGGCGTCCCCGGCGCTTTCCGCTACCGGCACCCCCAGGGCACCCTGGTGCGCGACACGGCGACGCTCGCGCGCATCCGCGCCCTCGCGGTGCCGCCGGCGTGGCGCGGAGTATGGATCTGCGCGCGCGAGGACGGCCACCTGCAGGCGACCGGTCGCGACGCGCGCGGGCGCAAGCAGTACCGCTACCACGAGCGCTGGCGCGAGGCGCGCGACGAGACGAAGTACGGCCGGCTGGTCGCCTTCGCCCGGGCGCTGCCGCGCATCCGCCGGCGCACGAACCGCGACCTCGCCAGGCCGGGGCTGCCGCGCGAGAAGGCGCTCGCCGCCGTGGTGCGCCTGCTCGAGGCGACGCTGATCCGCGTCGGCAACGAGGCGTACGCGCGCGAGAACGAGTCCTTCGGCCTCACTACGCTGCGCGGCCGCCAGGTGCGCATCGCCGGGGCGAAGCTGCGCTTCTGCTTCCGCGGCAAGAGCGGCGTGCGCCACGACGTCGAGCTCACCGACCGGCGCCTCGCGCGGATCGTCCGGCGCATGCGCGAGCTGCCCGGGGAGGAGCTCTTCGGCTACCTCGACGAGGCCGGCGAGCAGCGGCCGATCGAGTCGGGCGACGTGAACGACTACCTCAAGGAGACCGCGGGCGAGGCGTTCACCAGCAAGGACTTCCGCACCTGGGCGGGCACGCTGCTGTGCGCACGCGCGCTGCGCAGGCTCGAGCCTCCGGCTTCCGACGCCGAGGGCCGGCGCCATCTCGCGCAGGCGATCGAATCGGTCGCGAAGGCCCTGGGCAACACCAGGGCCGTCTGCCGCAAGTGCTACATCCACCCGCGCATCATCGACGCCTACCTGGAAGGCCGGCTGCGCACCCTGATGAACGGCGCGCCGGAGGAGACTGCCGTCGTGCGGGTGCTGCGCCTCCGGGCCCGGCGCGAGGCGCCGCTCGCGACGCAGCTCGGTCGCTCCCTCCGGGCACGCAGATTGCAGCAGCGGGTGCATGCCTCATCTCCTGATCGCGCTGCTGCTCGCGCTTAGCTCGGGCGCCGCGGTGGCCGAGGGTCCGAGCACGCGCATCCGTGCCGGATCCGATCTCCCCCGCCTCCTCGACAGCGTGCGGCGCAACGCCGGGCCCTGCGAGCGACAGCGGGGAGAAGCGAAGGACCGCTGCCTGAGGGAGATCCGCAAGGCCGCCGTGCCCGATCGCGGCACAGCGCCGCGGAGCATCGGCCCCGCGTCGGGCGGCAGCTCGAGCAGCCGCGAGCCTTCCGGCGCAGCCACGCGATAGCGGCACGACGCTTGCGTGTACGGCGCTGTCTTTCCGACCAACCGTTCCCCAAAGGAGCATCAGATGAACCTGAAAGTCCTAGCTAGTGCCACCGCCGCTGCGCTCCTTGCGCTGTCGAGCGCCTCTTTCGCCCAGAGCACGTCGGGCACCACCGGCGCGCAAACCAGCGGACCGGCGGGAACTGCCGCCGGCGGCATGGCGAGCAGCAACTGCGACAACATGATGGCAGCGGAAAAAGAGCGCTGCCTGCGCGAGCGCGGCGCGGCGAGCGGCAGCACCAGCCCGCAGAGCACGCCCTCCACTTCGACGAGCGCGGAGAGCACGCCTTCCACCTCGACCAGCGGCTCCGCGGCCGCCGGCGCGAGCACGAGCAGCGACAAGCCCGAATCCAGCGCGTCGGGCAGCACGAGCAGCGACAAGCCCTCTTCCAGCGCCTCGGGCAGCACGAGCAGCGACAGCAGCACCTCGACGACCCCCAGCAGCTCCGCGGGCGCGGGTGCGAGCACGAGCAGCGACGACAAGAAAGAGTCCAGCCCCTCGGGCAGCGGCAGCACCTCGAGCGATTCGAGCACCTCGAAGGACGCGAGCGGCAGCGCGGCGGCGGGCGCGAGCGACACCAAGTGCGCGCACCTGACCGGCACCGAGAAAGAGCAGTGCATGAAGGACGCCGCGAGCGGCGCCACCTCCGGCCAGAGCGGCTCCTCGAGCAGCAGCACCACCAGCCCGGCTGGCAGCGGCGCGAGCAGCGCCCCGGCCCCGAGCGCTCCCGCGAGCTCCGGGACGACGAAGTAAGGACGAGCGATGCTCAAAGCGATCTGCGCGACAGTGCTGACGGCGCTCTGGGCGCTGTCGGCGGTGTCGTGCGGTCACTTCGAGAGTCAGCAAGGCAATGCCGCGGCGGGAGCATCCGCCGCGGCAGAAGCCGATGTCGAAGGCCGCTGCCTGAATCTCTACGGCGCGGAAAAGCACTACTGCGAACGGATGGGCTACTCGCGCTAAGGCGAGGAGGCCCCTTCAGCGGGCCAGGCGGTTTCTACCCAGTCGTTCGTCCACCAGCGTAACGATCTCGTGCAGCGTTTCGGACTGCAGTCCGAGCTGCCTTGCGATGCGCCGCACCAGGCTGTCGACCCGCTCGATGTGCTGGGCACCGCCGAACAGCGCGCGCGCCGCGGACGAAGGCTTGCCCAGCCCCTCGGCGGCCTTGGCGTACTTCTCGAAGGGGACCAGGTCGCCCGCCGAGGCGCCCAGGCGGCTGCAGAGCTTCGCCACCCAGTCGTAGATCTCGCGCGACTTCGCGACGTTGCCGTGCACCGCCTCCTTGATGGCAATCATGTCGTCGGGCCGGATGCATCGGTAGTTGCCGGCGATCAGCATCGGCCATTTCGCGAGCGGGACGAAAATGGAATCGTGCACCTTGAGCTTCACCGGTACCTCCTCCTCGGCGTCGCCCACGCGCAGGCGAGCGCGCTCGATGTCGGCCTCGAGCGTGCGCAATAGCGCGGTCGGCGCCTCGGCCTCGAAGCGCGCCGCCTTGAAGTTGGTCGGCAGTCCCACCTGCAGGACGTTCCTGGGCTCCTCCGGCGGCCGGAAGGCCTGCGGATCGGGACTCGCCAGGGTGACCAGTCCCGGCTCGAAGCCGCTCCACACCGCGGGATCGGCGTAGCAGCCCTCCAGGGTCTCGGTCGCGAGCCCGGGAATGCGCTTCAGGTAAGGCAGGGGCGGCATGTTCATGATGGCGAGGCAGGGCTTGCGCGCCGCGGCGGTGCGGCCCATCAGCTCGCGCACCCCGGCGGACCCGTACTGGGCCTCCTGCATGCCGAGCACGACGAGGTCGAACGCCTCGGGGTCCGCCTCCGCGGGCGCGCAGGCCGAGAGCGTGCCGGGAAGCGAGCGCGAGGCGACTTCGAGCGGCTCGCGAGCCCGCCGGGGGAAGCGCACGCGGGTGCCTTCGCGGTTGATGAGCGCCGCGGTCGGCGCCGTGCACACGAGCGCGACGCGGTGGCCGGCCATCAGGAGCTTGGTGCCGAGGAGCGACCCGTAGGAGGCGCCGAGGATGAGGACGCGAGCGGTCATCCCCGCATTGGAGCACCGCAATGCGCGAGGCCGGTTTCATGTCGGCTGGCCCGGACGGGCCATGACGCTTTCCTCCGGGGGCTTCACCCGCCGGAACATCAGCAGCAGGGCAACGTCGTAGGCGATCTTCAGGGCGCCGCAGAGGACGAGCGGCCAGGCATGCAACCCCGCGGCGAAGAGCGCGCCTGCCATGGCCGGGCTCGCCGCGGATGCAAGGCTTCTCGGGACCGCCGTAACGCTCGCCGCCGCAGGCCGCTCGGCCTCCGTTACGACCGCCATCACATAGGACGAGCGGGTCGGCACGTCCATCTGCGAGAGCGCGGAGCGCGCGAGCAGCAGCCCGAGGGCGAGCTCGAGCGTCGGCGCGAACGCCGCGCCGATCAGGCAGAGACTCGAGGGGATGTGCGTGAACACCATCGTGTTGACCAGCCCGATGCGAGCGCCGATCCAGGCCGCCACGGGGAACGAGAAGGCGGAGAGCACGCCGGTCCAGAAGAAGAACAGGCTCGCCGCGCCAAGCGACAGGTCGAAGCGCTCGAAAAGCCACAGGGCGAGCAGCGACTGCACGACGAAGCCGCCGGCGAAGGCGTCGACGCTGAAGAGCGCGGCGAGGCGGACCACGATGCCCCGCGAGGGCCCGAGCGGCGCCGCGGGGGCCGCGTCGAGCCGGCGCGGCGGAATGCGCGCGTAGACTACGCCGCCCAGGACGCCGAGCAGCGCATACGCGAGGAACATCGCCTTGAAGGCGGCGATCGCGTCCATCCCGGTCGACTGCAGCCACGTAGGGGCGGCCGCGAGCAGGGAGCCGGCGGCGCCCGCCAGGGCGCCCATCAGGCTGTAGCGCGCGAAGGCGCTCGTGCGCCGCGCGGCCGGGACTGCGCCGGAAAGTACCGTGTGCTCGAGGGGCACGAATACGCTCGTGCTCCCGCCCGAGGGATTGATGGTGCCCACGAACGCAACGAGGAGCAGCACCGCGTAGTCGCTCGTCGCGGCATAGGCGATGCCCGTCCCGGCCATCAGCGCCGAGGCTGCGAGCAGCAGCTTGCGCACGTCGTGGCGCGCGCCCAGCAGGCCGACGCCGAGCGTGAGCAGGGCCGAGCCACCCAGCGCCAGGGTCGCGACGACGCCGACGTGGAAAGCGGAAAGGCCGAGCGCGATCAGGTAGACCGGCAGGACGATGGCGATGAAACCGTCGCCGAAGTCGCGTAGCCCGCGCGCGAGGTAAATACAGGCTGCAGGGGTCGGAAACCTGCCTTCCATGACGGCTCCTTTTCAGGAGCGCTTGGAGGCGAACACCTCTGGAAGCCGGGTGGCTGCCGTAAACCCGGCCGGGCCGAGACCGGCCCGCGTGCCCGATGCTAGGTTTCGCCGCGGCCCGCTGTCAACTATAGCGGGCCTGGCCTCGCCAGCAGATGTCCCTGGGCCACGTCGCATCCATAGGCGCGAAGCCTGTTCAGCTGCTCGGCCGTTTCCACGCCCTCGGCGACGACGATCATGTCCAGGTCATGCGCCAGCTCGATCGTCTTCCTCACGATCACGTCCGCCGACTCGTCGATCAGCATCGACTGCACGAAAGCCATGTCGAGCTTGAGCTCTTTTGCCGGCACCCGCTGCAGCTGCTGCATCATGGCGTAGCCGGTACCAAAATCATCGATGGACAGGCTGAATCCCTTGAGCCGCATTCGCGCGAGGACATCGAGGGCGGTATGGAGCTCGTTCACCAGCCCGCTCTCGGTGATCTCCAGGACGAAGTCGGAAGCCGTTCCGCCGTCTGCCTCTATGACCGCCAGGAGACGTTCCGGAAGGGAAAGGTCACGCAGGGAAAGCGCCGATAGATTCATCGAGACAGGCACGCGGGCCATCCCGGAGGACCACTTCCTCCGGTCGGTAAGTATCTTGCGCGCAACGACCCACGTCAGCTCGTCGACCAGCCCCGAGGTTTCGAATGCCTGGATGAACGCTGCCGCGGGCAACAGTGACCTGCGGGGATGCTGCCAGCGCACCAGGGCCTCTACCCCCGCGACCTCCCCAGTCGATATCCGGAACTGGGGCTGGTAATGCACGAGCAGTTCACTATCTGCCAGCGCTCGCCGTAGGGCGACTTGGTCCGGGGCACCGACGCTGCCCGCCACGCCCATCGCGGCATCGCGCTTGCCATTTACGGGCTCCGCGAGGATCGCCCGCAGTGCTTCCAGCTTGATCGGCTTTTGCATGGAGGCCCGGACATTGAGCCCCAGGCTTTTCGCAAGCTGTCCGGCGACGTTCAGCACCTTCTTGTCGTATCCGCTGATCAGGATGACTTCGGAGAGGCAGTTCTGATCGCTCAGATAGCGAAGGACCTGGATTCCATCGACCCCGGGCATCATCAGGTCGAGCACGACGATCGAGGTCTCCGGGCTCAGGTTGGCCTTGAAGACCTCGAATTCGGTCGCGGAGAACGCGGCGTAACCTGCGGATGCGGCGGCGCGCACGACAAGGGCGCACATGTCAGGATCATCATCGAGCACCAGCAAACGGTCCATGGTGACGGCAAGCATGGCCTAAGTCGGAGCTGGAGACAATCCGGACGAAAAGCCAAGGGGCTGCGCCCCAGCACGCGCGCGACGGCACTAAATATAAGGCCGCACTGGCCGTGTTTCGCCCTTTACCGGCACGAAGACCGTCAGACTTGGCTGCGCCAGGATCTCAAGCTGAACATCGAGAAAGTAGTACTGACCAGCGGCGACGATAAGAAGCGCAACGAGCAGGAAGTTCTTCAGGTGCTGACTCTTCGAGCGCCTCTCCCCCGCTTTCACCGACAGTTCGCTGACGTAGTCGCTGATATCTTGCCGCGACCTTATCCGCCGCCCGGTGACTCGCTCGAGATGGGCCACTAGCTCATCGTTGGACGATGGTCGCCCGCGCGCAATTCTTTCGCTTGGATCAGGCGCGCGATTATTGTTTTCGCTCATTCGCCTCTAGACATCATTACAAGACCGCGACGAGCTTAGGCGCAACGTGGGCGGGCGTCTGTAAGGAAACCCCTTACCGGCCGCGCCAACCACTGCCGGCTGGACTTTCGGATAAATAAAGTTCGTGAGGTACAGCTCCCCCGCTTTGGGCGCGCGAGCATCGCTTCTTAAGAGCTTTGTCCACCGTCTTTCCGATCAAAGCACCGCCGGGCCTTTTGCTCGGTGAACTGTCGTGCGTGCGGCGATGCCCGGCGCGCACGCCGCGCCGACGAGCGCGAATGTCTGCACCGCGCCCTCGAATCCCTTGACCTCGCTGGGCGGCATCTCGCGCAGCGTGAATTCCGGGTCCAGGTGGCTGCGTACTTCCTCCGTGAGGAGAATGTCGACCTTGTGTTCCCGCGTGAGCGCCTGCACGCGAGCCGCAAGGTTGACCGTGCGGCCGACGAACGCATACTCGCGGCGCTCCCGGCTGCCGATCATCGCCGCCAGCCCGGGGCCCCGGTGCAGCCCGATACCGACGGCGAGTTGCGGCAGGCCGTTCCTCGCCAGCTCGTCGTTGTAGGCGCGTAGCGCCGTGCGCACCTCCAGCGCCGCCCGCGCCGCGTCGTTGCACTGCCAGGGATTGGGCTCGAGCGCGCCGAAGTAGGCGAGGATACCGTCGCCGAGGAACGTCGAGACGTAGCCGTGGTGCTCGGAGACGGCGTCGCTCACGCGCTGAAAGTAGCCGTTCAGCACCCGCGCGAGCACTGGCGGCTCGAGTTGCCCGCTCAGCGCGCTGTAGCCGACGAGATCGGCGAAAAGCGCCGTCACCACCTTACGCTCGGCAGGCACTTCGCCACCTTCGGCAAGCAGCTTCTCGAGCACAGGGGACGGGGCGAAGCGCGCACACATGTCCTGAAGGCTCTGCAGCTCAAGCGTCGCGGCTTCCAGCCGCCGCTCCAGCACGCGCACCCGCCGGCGCTGCAGCAGGGAGAGCACACCGAGCGCGAGGGCGGTCAGCGCGGCAACCACCCAACCGCTCATGGCTCGTCCATCACCGCCGCGCTGAGCCGGCACAGCGCATTGGCGAGCGAGAGCACCCCGATGGCCTCCAGGAGCTTTGGCGCACCGAGCTCCTCGCGCAGCGCGCGTGCGCGGCGCTGAATGGCCGCGGGCTGGTACCAGACCGTCTCGCGCGCAAAGCCGAGCAAGGAGCGCTCCGTCGGGGTAAGCGCCGGCGAATGCAGATGCGAGAGCAGCTGTGCGATCTCGTCCCGGGGCAGGCCCTCGGCGACCAGCACCGGCTCCATCGCCGCGCTCGTGCGCGGACAGCCTAGCGCCTGCCCCACTATGGCAAAGAGCAGGGCCTTGCACCTGCGGGTGAGGAGCGGGGAGGCCCATGCCTCCTCGAGCACCTGCGCGAGCCGCGGCGCAATGGGGGAGCCGGCGAAGGCCTGGATCAGCCCGGCGTGCGGCCCCTGCGGCGGCGCCGCCATCGGCGTGGGCTTGCCGCGCGAGGCGTGCGCGGCGAGGATTCTGGCGATCAAGGGCCGCAGCAGCCGCATCAGCCAGGCATCGGGCATCTTTTCCATTCCGTAGGGCGGAATCGCCGGAATGGTCGCGACGCGATTGGCGAAGACGAGGTAGCTCACCACGAAGGCGAGCTCGAGGCGCTCCTCCCGCTCGAAGCCGGCCGCCGCCAGGCGCTCGCGATCCTCGGCGCCGATGAGCGGCGCCGAGCGCGACATGCGCCGGGCGAAAGCGAGCGCCGCCCGCTCGCGCGGCGCCACGTCGAGGCGGCTCAGCCTGTCCTCCAGCTCCTCCAGCCGCGATTCGCTCATGCCGCGCACGCGCAGAACGGCGCGGCTCGCGGCATAGCAGAAGCGGCAGGAATGCTCCCGGCTCACCAGCAGCGCGATCAGGTCGGCGAGCTCGAAATCCAGGCGCGCGAGCAGCCCGTGGTCGTAGCTCAGCCCGACCATGGCACGCACCAGCCAGGGGCAGGCCGCGAGATAAGGCGTCGCCGGGGACGGCATGCCCATCTGGCGCCTCACGTACCGCTCGAGCCCCGGGTCGCGGCGCGGGGCGACTACGCATTCTTCCCAGGGAGTCGTGAGCAGCGGGTTCGGCATGGTGAGGAAGAGTGCGCGGCTTGTGATTTCTTCTAGGCCAGTGACCTGGGAAGAAATTGGTGGAGTGGAGGAGGATCGAACTCCCGACCTTCGCATTGCGAACGCGACGCTCTCCCAGCTGAGCTACCACCCCGTGGGAAGGCGCGGATTTTACCGTACCGGAAGGGGTGCGGCTATCATCGCCCCATGCAGATCAACCCGCCTTTCGGCTACAAGGAAGTCGTCCCGTTCCTGAAGACCCAGAAAGTACGGCTCCTGGCGCCGGGACAGGTGCCGGAGTTCGCGCAAGCCGCGAACGCCATCCCCATCAGCCACACCGAGTTCCAGCCGGTCGGGCGCCACTACCCGATCGTGTTCACCACCGCCGAGGGGGGGAAGGGCAGCCCGGCGGCGGTCGCGGTGCTGGGCCTGAGCGCCGGCGAGAACTTGTACTTCTCGGGCGGCGCCTGGGCGGCCGGCAGCTACGTGCCCGCGTATGCGCGGCGCTACCCGTTCTGCATGGCGCGCCTCAACGTCAACAAGGTCGAGCAGAAGGATCGCCTGATCTGCGTCGAGAAGTCGGCGCTCGACGAGGGCGGCGAGGCGATGTTCGACGAGAAGGGCGAGGCGAGCGCGAAGTGGAAGGATCTCGAGCGCCTGCTCTCCGAGTACGAGAAGGACCTCGCGCGCTCGCGCGAGATGTGCGCCATCCTCGCCGACTACGGCCTGCTCGAGCCCTTCACCATGCAGGCGACGCTGAAGGACAAGGGCGACAAGATGCAGATGACCGGCATGCAGCGCGTGGCGGAGAAGAAGCTCGAGGACCTGAACGCGGCGCAGCTGAAGAACCTGATGCGCAAGGGCATCCTCGCGCGCATCTACATGCATCTCCTCTCGCTCGAGAACTTCGCCCGCCTGCTCGAGCGCAAGGCGGCGCGCCGGCAAGCCGCCTAGCGCAGCATCCCGAGCATCTCGGCCGGCACGATGAGCGGCATCAGCCGCAGCGTCGCCAGCACCTGCACGACTTTATCGGCGCGCACGCTGCCTTTCCCGTTCTCCAGCCGGTAGACCAGCTTCCGCCCGACGCCCGCGCGTTGCCCGAGCTGCGCCTGCGTGAGCCCCGCGGCCTCACGTGCGACCAGCACCGCCTGTCCGAGCTCCGCGCTGCTCGTCCAGATGAACCAACCGGGTATGGCGGCCATGCTCCTCCCAATGGGTCAAATTTGACCCATTTTGCCCTTATTTGACCTTGCTGCTATGGCCGGTATCACGCCACTCCCAGGGCGGGACGGGCTTTTCGTCGGCCCAGAGGCCGACCTTCTGCAGGCGGGCGTAGGCCTCGATCTCGTAGAGCGCGGAGCCGGGACCGGTCTGGCGCGACGACACCCAGGCCATGCCGCGGCGCACCTGCTCGGGGTTCGCCGCGACGCCGTCGCAGGTGACCTCGCCCACGAGCAGGCCGCGCTCCTTCGCCTTCCATTCGACTTTCGCGGGCTTCCTGTAGCAGATGCGCGCGAGGGAGCGCGCTGAGGGCAGGCCGAAGGGCTGCTTCGCCTGCGGCGCGTCGATGCCCGCCAGGCGCACGCGGTGCTGACGCTTCGTCTCGTCGGCGACGGTGAGCGTATCGCCGTCGATCACGGTCACCACCGTGCCCGAGAGGGTCTCGGCATGCGCGGGCTGGACGAGAAGGAAGACGAGAACGCAGGTCGGCCAGCGCATGGCGCTAGCTTACCCGACGACGACCCGCGCTATGCCGGCCGCAGCGCCGGCCGGGCGACCGGCGCGGGGAAGGCGAGCGCGATGGCGACGGCGCCCACGCCCATGGCGAAGGAGCCGATGTAGAGCCAGGCGTAGCTGCCGAACGTGTCGAAGATCCAGCCGCCCAGCGAAGGCCCGAGCGCCATGCCGAGGCTCGACACCATCGCCGCCGCGCCGAGCACCGTGCCCATGATGTGCTGGCCGAAGTAGTCGCGGGCGAGCACCGCGTAGAGCGGCATGACGCCGCCGTAGGCGAAGCCGAACACTGCCGCGACGACATAGAACTCCTCCAGCCGGTTGACGAAGACGAAGGCGCCGGCGCCGAGCGCCTGCAGGAGAAGGCCGGCGATCAGCACGCGTTTCGCCCCATGGCGATCGCCGAGGATGCCGAAGACGAGGCGCCCGCCGAGGCCCGCCAGCCCCTCAAGACTGTAGATGGACACCGCCGCGACGGTCGGCACGCCGCAGGCGATCGCGTAGCTGATGGTGTGGAAGATCGGCCCGGCGTGCGTGGCGCAGCAGGCGAAGAAGGTCGCCGCGAGCACGATGAACGGCGTGGAGCGCAGCGCCGCGGCGACCTCGCCCGGCGCGATCGTCGTGCTCGTCCCGTCCGAGCGCTGCGCCGCGTCGGGCGGCTGGCGCACCAGCAAGGCAGCAGGCAGGAGCAGCACCCAGACGAGCAGGCCGATGACGAGCTGCGCGGCTCGCCAGTCCGAGCTCGTGAGCAGCCACGCCGCGAAGGGCGACACCGTCATCGGCGCGACGCCGACCCCGACCGAGACGAGCGATACCGCGAGGCTGCGGCTCTGCGGCAGCCAGCCGGTCGCGAGCGCCATCATCGGCACGAAGAAGCTGCCGGCCGACACGCCGACCAGCAGGGCGTAGGCGAGCACGAACTGGAGCTGGCTCGCGGCGCGGCTCGCCAGCACGAGGCCCAGCCCGAGCAGCACCGCCCCGGCGAGCACCACCGGCCGCACGCCGACGCGGTCGCTCAGCGCGCCCCAGCCGAAGCCCGCCGCGCCCATGATGAGGAAGCTGAAGGTCATGGCGCTCGACACCCCCGTGCGCGACCAGCCGGTTGCTTCCGTGATCGGCTGCAGGAACACCGCGAGCGAGAACATTGCCCCCACCGCGACGCAGCCCATCAGCGCTCCGACCGCGACGATTACCCACCCGTAGCCCGGCTTCATGCGGATCTCCTTGAAATACCCGTGGTCGAACGGCCGGGGCCCGAATCGACAATCAACGGTCGTAGCGGTCGTGGTGGCGCACCCACGCCATGGGCCCGTCACCCTCGTCGCGGCCCTTGGGCGTGAGATCGAGCAGGCTGTAGGTGCCCATCATCGCCTCCACGCCGCGCCGGTAGGCCGAGTAGGTGTGGAAGACCCCGCCCGCGTCGTCCCTCCAGAACACGCTGATGCCGGGCAAGTCCTCGCACTCGAAGGGCTGCATCGCGTAGTTGTAGTAGACCTGCCCCTTCGCCTCTTCCGGCGTGAAGCTCACGTGGAAGTCGTGGTTGAAGTCGCTGCCGGACGAGGACACCCACTTGAACCGCCAGCCCATGCGCCGGCGAAAGCCTTCGATCTCGGCGAGCGGGGCGCGCGAGACGGCGACGAAGGTGACGTCGCGATGCGCGAGGTGCACGTTCATGCCGTCGG